>WFOD01000242.1 GCA_015488275.1 Deltaproteobacteria bacterium | reverse complement strand
CTTGAGGATCTTTTTGCGGCGACGGCGGGCCTTGAACCCGCGGGTGACACGTGGCATGACTCTCTCCTCGCTACCAAAAAATTAGGGATAAACGTTAAACAACGAGGCAACTCCCCGCCTCGTCAACAGCCCGTTGAAAAACGGGCTGTTAGCGACACAAGAATGTGCCGCCGAATTCCGCCGGCTCTGAAAGAGCCAAGGAATTCGTGAGGTTGGCCGAAACTTTGTTTTGGCCAACCGTGACCGAAAAAGTCAGGGATGACTTTTTCGACGGACCGTTAAAGATAGGGCAAAAGCCGCTTGAGCCCCTTGACATTGGTCGCATCGACCAAAGCGGATTTACGCATATTGCGCTTACGCTTGGCCGACTTCTTGGTCAAGATATGGCTCGCATACGCCTTGTTGCGGACAAGCTTGCCGCTGCCGCTGGCGCGGAACCGCTTGGCCGCGCCGCGATTGGTTTTCATCTTCGGCATGACGGACTCCTTGATTTCACGTTGACTGGCTAACAAGAAAAAACCACCACCTTGCCGGCAACCGCGGCGCGCCGCCAACGTCCGGCTTGGAGGAAGAATGAAGGAGAAAAGGAGGTGCTGCGCGGGCCGCAGCCGTCCACCTCACTTCTTTTTCTTCGGCACCAAAAACATGACCATCTGCCGCCCCTCCATAGCGGGCTGCTGTTGGATGATGGCGATGTCGCCCATCTCCTCGGCGATCCGCTCAAGGATCGCGCGCCCTTGGGTGTCGGCGTAGATGATCTCCCGCCCCCGGAAGCGCACGGTCACCTTGACCTTGTTGTTCGCCTCCAGAAACTTGCGGATGTTCTTGAGCTTGAAGTCGAGGTCGTGCTTTTCGGTCTTGGGCCGCAGCTTGATCTCCTTGACCTCGATAACCGTCTGCCGCTTACGGGCCTCGGCCTGTTTCTTGCTCTGCTCGTAGCGGAACTTGCCGTAATCCATGATCCGGCAGACCGGCGGCTGGGCCGTCGGGGAGACCTCCACCAGATCCAGTCCCACCTCCTCGGCCAGGGCGAGGGCCCGGCTGACCGGCATGATGCCGATCTGCTTGCCGTTGGGATCAATGACCCGGATCTCCTCCGCCCTGATCTGGTCGTTCACTCGGGCCCGCACCTCACGTGTCGGCCGGACCGCTTTTCTTCTTCCTTTGATGTGCTTCCTCCCTTACCCGTGGTTTCCTGGTTGCTCGCAGACCACCGCTGCGGGGCTCTTCGGGACGCGGGCTCAGCAGGCGTCCGCCGCCTCGTCGTAACGCATCTGGCGGGCGCATTCTTGCGCCACCAGCCCGGCAAACGCCTCCACGCTCATGGGAGCGAGGTTCTTGCCGTCCCGTAGCCGCACGGTGACCGTGCCGCTCTCCTTCTCCTTATCGCCCACGATGAGCATGTACGGCACTTTGGCCAGTTGGGCCTCACGGATCTTGTAGTTGAGCTTCTCGTTGCGCAAGTCGGACTCCACCCGCACGCCGCGCCGCCGCAGCTCTGCGGTGACCTCCTGGGCGTACGCCGTCTGGGCGTCGGTGATCGTGCAGACCCGCGCCTGCACCGGCGCCAGCCACAGGGGAAAGGCGCCAGCGTAATGTTCCACCAATACGCCAAAGAACCGTTCAAGCGATCCCATGAGCGCCCGGTGGATCATGATCGGCTGGTGCTCCCGGCCATCCTCGCCAGTATAACGGATCCCGAACCGCTCCGGCAGGTTAAAGTCTACCTGGATGGTGGAGCACTGCCAAGAGCGGCCAAGCACGTCCTTGATCTTGATGTCGATCTTTGGCCCGTAAAACACCCCTTCGCCCGGATCGATCTCATAGGCCAGCCCCTTGCGCTCCAGAGCGCTCTTCAGGGCGTTGGTGGACTTCTCCCAGTGCTCCTCACTCCCCACGTACTTTTCTGGCCGCGTCGAGAGATAGATGTCGTACTCGTCAAAGCCAAAGGTCCGCAGGATATGCATGTTGAGATCGAGAATATTGAAGATCTCGTCGTCGAGCTGGTCGGGCCGGCAAAAGATATGGGCGTCGTCCTGGGTGAAGCCCCGCACCCGCATGAGGCCGTGGAGCACACCGGTGCGCTCGTAGCGGTACACGGTGCCCAACTCGCACCAGCGGATGGGAAACTCCCGGTAGCTCCGTTTGCGCGAGTTGTAGATATGGATATGAAAGGGGCAGTTCATGGGCTTGAGCTGGTAGCGCACCTCGTCGATATCCATAGACGAGAACATGTTCTCGCCGTAAAAATCGAGATGCCCGCTCGTCTTCCACAGATCGATCTTGGCGATGTGGGGCGTATACAACAGGTCGTAGCCGTGGCGGTAATGCTCGTCGCGCCAGAAATCCTCGATGAGTTTACGCACCAGCGCGCCCTTGGGCTGCCAGAGAATGAGCCCCGGCCCCACCTGCTCCTGGATGGTGAACAGTTCAAGCTCCCGTCCCAGTTTGCGGTGATCGCGCTTTTTGGCCTCTTCCAAGGCGTGCAGGTGTTTTTTGAGCGCTTTGGGATCGTAAAAGGCGGTGCCGTAGATCCGCTGGAGCATGGGCCGCCGCTCGTCGCCCCGCCAGTAGGCGCCCGCCAGGCTGGTGAGCTTGAAGGCGCGGACAAAACCAACATGGGGAAGGTGCGGCCCCCGGCACAGATCCACGAAGTTTCCCAGCCGGTAGAGAGAGACCGTGGACTCGGTGGCGGCCAGCTCGTCGAGCAGTTCCACCTTGTAGTCCTGACCTTCCTCCCGGAAACGGGCCACCGCTTCGGCCACGGGCAGTTCGAACCGCTCAAAGGCGAGCTGCTCCTTGACCAATTCGGCCATGCGCGCCTCGATCCTCTCGAGGTCCTCGGGAGTGAACGGCTCGTCCCGGTCGAAATCGTAATAAAAGCCGTCAGCGATCGCCGGGCCAATGGCCACCTTGACCTGGGGGCCGAACAGATCGAGAACCGCATGCGCCATGAGATGCGCGGCGCTATGGCGCAGGATCTCCAGCGCCTCGGGACGGTCCGTGGTCACGGGTTCGATCTCCGTGTCGGCGGTGAGCGGCGTGGCCAGATCGGCAAGACGGCCGTCGAGGCGCACCGCCACCGTCTTCTTCCGCACCTTGCCCGACACCAGGGCGGCCAGCGCCTCGGCCACCGGCGTGCCGGCGGCAAACTCGCCGGCCTTGCCGCCAGCTATGGAAACCCGTAGCTCACTCATCGTCCACCTGTCACCGCAAAGCGTTGTATCGGCCCTCTCGAGCAGTCCGTTGAAAAAGCCATCCCTGGCTTTTTCAACCACGGTTGGCCAGAACCGAGTTCCGGCCAACCTCGCGGATTCCTTGGCTCCTTTTCGAATATTCCTCGGGCACGGCCCGGCTCTGTCCGCCCCCCTGGAGCCTTCGGCACGGGGGCTGGCTAGACAAACACAAAAAGAGCCGGCGGAATCCGGCGGCACATCCCTGTGCCGCACACAGCCCGTTTTTCAACGGGCTGCTAAACTGGCGGCAGTTGCCTGCCCCCTGGGCGGCTCATCACGTCCATCACCACAACCACTGCAACCTCCCCATGATCGGCATCTTTGACTCTGGCGTCGGGGGCATGACCGTTGCCCGCGCCATCGAAGAACGG
>WFOD01000241.1 GCA_015488275.1 Deltaproteobacteria bacterium | reverse complement strand
GTCAAGGCATCGCCGTCGATATCGGAATCGTTGGCCAAGAGGCCCGGAGCGGCCACGTTCAGCGTCTGGCCCTGGCCCACGCTGTACGGACCGTCCGCCGCGGCCACCGGCGCGTCGTTCACCGGCGTCACGGTGATGGTCACCGTGGCCTGGGCCGTGTTGCCGCTGGCATCCTGGATCGTGTAGGTGAAGGTCTCGGTGCCCGCGTAATTGGCCACCGGCGTATAGAGCAGGGTGGTGCCATTGTTGGTCACCGTGCCGCCGGCCGAGGGGGGCCCCACAGTCGTGATGGTGAGCGTGTCGCCCGGGTCGGGATCGGAATCATTGGCCAGCACGTCGAGCACGTTAGCCGCTGCATCCTCCTGCACGGAGAAGGCGTCGTCCACGGCCACCGGCGGGTTGGCGCCGTGATGCTGGCCGTGGCAGGTGACACAATTGGCGCCGTTGAGCTGGCCGGTGGCGCTGCCGTTCAGCACCCCGCCTTGGTTCACGTCGTGACAGCCGTAGGGAATCCCGTTGAGCACCGTGCCGCAGGTGTTGTTGTGGACGTAGTAGATGATCTCGTTTGGCGTGGTGGCCGGCGAGTGACAGGTGGTGCAATCGGTTCCCGAGCTGGAGAGCTCGTTGTGGTCCTGGACCCGGTGCGACCAGAAATAGCCGGCGTCGTGGCAATCGTAACAGCCCCCTGCTCCTCCCACAGCGCTTCCCGTGGAGCCAGCGACAAGATAACCAAGGGAGTCGTGGCAAAGGGCGCATTGGCTCCTATGTACATCGGCGACGATATCGGCCGTTCCTCCTGGATCATGGCACGCCGCGCATGTCGTTGGCTGGGGGGGAGATACGGTGCTGTCGGTAGAGGTGACGAGCAGCGTATGATCCATCGTGGTGTGAGAGTAAAAGTACGACCAACCGTGACAAGTATCGCAGTTGCCTGGTCCCGCAACGGCACTGCCGATCAACACCCCCTGATTGTCATGACACAAGGCGCAGTTGCTTTTATGGGTCACGGCAAGGTGGTCGGTCGTGCCAGAGGGATCATGGCAGCGAGCGCAGGAAGAACCGTTCGACGAGATATCGGTTGTGTGATCCGTTGGGGGATGAAGGGTGGCAAAGCCGGCGCTATGACAGTCTGTGCAAGTGTTAGGGGCCATTCCTTCGCGGCCCTGAGCGCTACCGATCAACACCCCGTCTTGATCGTGGCAAGAGGCGCAGGCTTGATGGTAACGGGGATCGATATTCATCACGAGCACATCGCCCCAGTGGCAATTGCTGGAGGAGCAGGAGGTCCCACTGGAGGTAACGAGGTTTGGAATGTGCGGCGCGTTTTGGTGGGAATAGAAATACTTCCCGTGACATGCCTCGCAATCTCCTCCGCCACTGTTGATCACGCCCTGCACTGTCTGCTTGGCGCTCTGATGACAAGTTGCACAGTTGTTGTTGTGCACAGTGGCAACGATATCTGCGCCAGCGCCATGACAGGCAGCGCAGGCCGGCGTCTCGGCAAGACCGGTGTGGACGTAAACGTTGGGCTTGAACCCCCCGGCCGCCTTATGACAGCCGGAACAATCCACGCCCGGGTTGTGCGTGGTGTTGAGTCCGTCTTCGGTCCAATAGTTGGTCAGGGTATGGCAAACCTGGCAAATCCCTGTCGGCGCAGGCGCGCCTCCCTGATCGACAAAATCGTCTTCCGGCGCAAAAAAACGCACTTGGCGCTGGCCGCCACCGGGCACCCGCACCTCGGAACGCACGAGTTGGCCATAGAGCAGGCCAAAACGGCTCCCGTAAGGTTGGGTCATCACGTCGCCAGCCACGGTAATAGTCGTGGCGTCGGCGGCCAAAACTTCATAGGTGGCCTGCGGCCGATCGCGGTCAGCGACAAAGATCAGCCCCCGTCCTCCCCCTGTCTTGGCGCTCCAGGAGGCTGGATCGCTCCATGCCGCTTGCACCACGACGTTGGCGTACGTGATGACGGAGCGAGGCTGCTGAGGCGAAGAGTAATCTACTGTGATATCGACCAGATCACCGCGCACCAGATAGAGGGCCTGGCTAGCGGTCGTCGTATACTGGAGCTGCGCTTGAAAGTGAGGATCGTGGCAATCGGTGCATTCGGTGGTCCAGCCAGTCAGCCGGCCGCCAATGACGTTGCTGGAATGCAGCGCCATTTTGGGCGCTGCGGATGCGCCATCATGGCAGCCAAGGCAGATGAAATTGACAAGCGTGTCGTCGATGTTCGCCGGGTCCGGCACATACCCCGGCCAGGAATCAAAAGGGTACTGATGGCAGGTCGCGCAATCGATTCCATGCGATGAGTCGTGTGGCGCATGTAACAAAGAGGCCTGCGCCCCCCCAGCCAGAGCGCCCGAGAAAACAACGGAGCAAAGCAGAACAGCAGCCCAAAACGCGGCGCGTCGTGTCATTACAGACCTTCCTTTCCAGCCATATTCCCCACGTTGCCGCCTTTGTGCAGCAGGCAGGCAACCGTTGTCCACAAATCGTCCCGTAGCGTGGAGAATAGTGCAAAATACGCGCCGCGCACCCCATGAACATAACCATGTAATATCGCGTAAGTTTTAAAGGAGAAGATGATACGAGCGGCAAAACTTGGGGGCATTTCCCCCTTTTTCGCCACCCAACGGGGGGGGAGACGGCCGACAAGGAAGATAGAGGCGCGCCAGCGCAGGCTTCAGAACCGCGGAATTCGGCGGCGCCTCCTTGTGCCCAGCCCGTTTTTCAATGGGCTGTGGAGCAGTCCGTAACAGTCCGTCGAAAAAGCCGTCCATGGCTTTTTCGACCCCGGTTGGGCAAAGCACAGCTTCGCCCAACCTCACGAATTACTTGGACTTTTTAAGTCCGGCGCAATTCGGCGGCACGTCCCTGTGCCGCACCCAGCCCGTTTTTCAACGGGCTGGTAACAAAAGGCGTCAACCGGCTGGGGGCAAGAGCAGGGAAACAGTCGTTCCGTTCCCTTCAGCGCTGGAAAGCAGCAAGCGGGCTGCCAACAGTTCCGCTATCCGCCGGACCACCCAAAGACCAAGCCCGACGCCGGCTTTGGTCTCCTTGCTGGTGTACTCAAGATCCCACACCCGTTCCTGGGCCGCGGCCGGAATCCCCCTCCCCTCATCCTGCACCGCGATCGCCATATAGGTCCCCGCCGGGACCTCGCCGTCAACACCGGCAACAGGAGAAGGCAAATCCAGACGCGCCACACGCACGGCGACCACGCCGCCAGAAGGCATGGCCTCACGGGCGTTTTTCACCAGATTGAGCACGGCCTGCTCCACAAAGCCTGCGTCCACCATTACCGGCAGTTCATCCTCTGTCACCTCCAACCGCAGAACAAAGCCCTCGCCCAACAACCCGCGCAGGACAGGTTCGATCCCCTGGACGATGGGGCCGAGGGCTTCCTTTGCCAGCCGGGGCGCTCGGCGGCCGGACAAGAGCTGGAGATTGGCGGTAAAGTTTTGCCCCAGCCGGCAGGCGGTATGGAGGTGCCCCACAAAAGAGGCCTCGGATGGCGGCAAGGCCCCGCCCTGCAGCAGTTGGCAAAACACCCCCACCGCACCCAAGACGTTATTGAAATCGTGGGCAATGGCTGCGGCCAGGCGGCGCAAGCGCCGGTCATGGGCCAGCGGCTGCGCCTCGACAACTGTGACCCGGCAGCCAGACGCCGGCGGGGACAGACGCCGGCCGTACAAGAGCGCCTCCCTATCGGCCAAACGGCAGGGGCAAGGGGCCGCCAGATCCCCATCCAGCCAAGCGGCAACCCGTTTGCGATCCGTGTCGGCCACCAGATCGACAAAACCGCTCCCGATTGCCGCCTCCCCTGCAGCGCTGCGTACAAGGGACTCCGCCCTTGACGACAGCCACTGGAGCCGGCCAGCATCATCGATCCACATCTCGGCCAGAGGGCTGCTGGCGAGAAACGCGGCAGCCGTGGCCCGGTCCATTGTTGCACTCTCCCGTTGCATACCCCATCCCCTCCTGCTAGTATGACGGCCGCACACAGCCCGTTTTCCACCAGGCTGAGAGGTCGCCAAGCCCATCAAGGCGCACTCTGCCCCAGGGACACCTTTTGCCTCATGAAACTCCTTATCACTCTCCTCGGTCTCGTGCTCATCTTCGAGGGGCTACCCTACGCCGCTTTTCCCGAAACCATGCAGCGTTGGCTCGCTCAACTCGCGCAAGAAAATCCGGTCCTGCTCCGTATTGGCGGCCTCATCGCGGTGGCCAGCGGCCTCTTTTTGTGCTATCTCACCCAACGCACCTCCCTCTTCGGCTGAGCGCGATGTACCGCCTCGAAGACTACGACTTTTTCCTCCCAGAAGAGCGCATTGCCCAAACGCCGGCCAGCCGCCGCGACGCCTCGCGTCTTCTGGTCTGCCGGTATCGTCAGGGAACACTCCATGATCATCGCTTTACCGATCTTCCCTCCTTTTTCCGCGCCGGCGACCTCCTTCTGTACAACGACACCCGTGTTTTTCCCGCCCGGCTCTTTGGCCGCAAGCCCACTGGCGGCAAGGTCGAAATCCTGCTTCTCCAACACCCCCACGCCGCCGACCACCCCATCCCCGCCTTGCTCCGCAGCTCCAAGCCGCCCCGGCCGGGCTCCCGCATCATCATTGGCCCAGACCTCGAGGTGATCATCGGCGACCGGCTCGCCAACGGCCAGGTCCAGGTGAGCTTTGCGGCCAACGGCGACCTCGCATCTCTCCTCCACAAGCACGGCCATATTCCCCTCCCCCCCTATATCAAAAGAGAAGCCACAGAGAAAGAGGCCACGGACCGCCAACGGTACCAGACCATCTACGCCAGCAAGACCGGCGCCGTGGCGGCCCCCACGGCGGGCCTCCACTTCAGCAACGCCTTGCTGGAGCGCTTGACCGCCCTGGGAGTGCGGCGGGCGGCGATCACCCTCCACGTGGGCTACGGCACCTTTGCGCCGGTACGCGCCGCCGACATCCGGCAACACAGGATCCACGCAGAATACATCGACGTAGGCCCGGCTGTCTGCGAGGCCGTGGCCCAAACCCGCGCCCGTGGCGGTCGCATCGTCTGTGTTGGCACGACCACTGCCCGCACGGTGGAATTTTGCGCCGACGGCAATGGGCAACTCCGGCCCTACCAAGGCTGGTGCGATCTCTACATCTATCCCGGATACCGGTTCAAGCTGGTGGACCGCCTGCTCACCAACTTTCACCTGCCGCGCTCGTCCCTCCTCTTCCTGGTCAGCGCCTTGGCAGGCCGGGAAACGATCCTCAACGCTTACCGTCACGCCATTGAACAGGGATACCGTTTTTTCAGCTACGGCGACGCCATGCTCCTCATCCCATGAGCCGTTGCGCCGACCGCGAGGGCACAAAAAAGCGGGTGAGGCTCCCAACACGAGATCCGTCACCCGCCACACCCAGAAACGGCACCCGTCAAGGAGGCGAATCCGTGATCGCCCTCGCCGCGCCGCACACCTCCTTTTCCTTCACCTCAGGAGGAAGAGGGGCAGCCGCCGCTACAGCCGTTGCCAGAAGAGGAGCACTTGTCGCCAGAAGATGCGGAAGATCCCGTGGCGCAGCCGCCATCCTTGGCGCCGTTCTTGCCGCAGCCGCGGCTCGCGTACCCATCGGCATACCACCCGCCGCCTTTCAAGTGAAAGCTGCTCATGCTGATCAACTTTTTCAGCGGCCCGGCGCAGTCCGGACACTCGGTCAGCGGGCTATCCGAAAAGCTCTGCCAGGCCTCAATCACCTTGTTGCACCGCGAACACTCGTACTCATAGATAGGCATGGCACTTCTCCTTTTTGCAGCAAAGCCTTGGCGCGCCCCCGCCTTTTCTCTCGTGGCGCGCGCCCGTTTCATGAAATCTTAAGTACTCTTGATCGAAAAAGCCGTTCCTTTTCCGTGGCTCTTTCAGAGCCGGCGGAATCCGGCGGCACGTCCCTGTGCCGCACACAGTCCGTTTTGCAACGGGCTGCTCACGCCGCCATGCTTGCGGGCAGAGAACGACCCTGCGTATCTGCGCCCAATACCGTAATTCCCTCTGAAGATTCTGTCAACGGCAGCCAGCGTTTTTGCCCCTTTGCCTCGCAACCGGTGACCGGCACCGGAAAATCTGCTACGATGAAAGACGGTTTCCATTTTTTCTCCAGGCGACGACAGGAGATCTCTCCTGACGCGCCGCTGCGGTGCGGCTCCTTGTAACCACCATCAACGAAACCCGCAAAGGAGGCCGTTGTGCAACGCATTCTCCTGGCTCAAGCGGCCGAAGGCATGGTCTTGGCCAAGGACGTGCTCACGCCAGAGGGCCGCGTCCTGTGCGGCAAGGGCACAGAACTCTCCGCCGCTCTCATCGACCGCCTCAAACGTATGGAGATCTCCGCCATCACCGTCGAAGGGCATCCCGTCGGCGAGCCGGTGGATCCTGCCGCGGCCACCGCGGCGATCGAACGCCGTTTCGCCAAGGCGGCCGGCGACCCGGTCCTCGACGCCTTACGCGCCCTTCTCATCGAGCGGGTCGCCGAAGAGGCCGCCTAACCCGCTCCACGGATCAGAGTCATGAGCGACGAACTCCGCACCAAGATCAAAAAAGCGCTACGCCACAGCAAAAACCTGCCCACCCTGCCGGCCATCATCCAAAAACTGACCCGCATGGCCGAGGACCCCAACACCACCACCGATCAAATGGGCCGGGTGATCGCCAAGGACCACATTCTGGCCGCCAAACTGCTCCGTCTCGTCAACTCCGCCTTTTATGGCTTCCCCCAACGGATCAGCTCCTTGTCAAGCGCCATCATCCTGCTCGGTTTCAACGTGATCAAGAGCCTCATCATCTCAAGCTCGATCTTCGACCTCATGGAAAGCCAGGACGTGCAACTGTGGGAACACAGCCTGGGGTGCGCCGTGGCCTGCTCGGTGCTGGCCAAGCGGCTCGATGTGGCCGATCCTGAAGAGATCAGCACCGCTGGCCTCATCCACGATATCGGCAAGGTGGCCATCAAAATGGAGCTGCCCGACCACTACGAGGAAATCAACCGCCTGGTCAGCGTCCAGCAGACGAGCCGCCGGGAGGCCGAACGCCAACTCCTCCACCTCGATCACGCCGAAGTCGGCGGCTGGCTGGCGAAGAGCTGGAACCTTCCTCCCAAGCTCATCGAGCCCATTGCCGGCCACCATGAACCGAGCGCCTGCCGCAAGGAGCCCCTGGCCTGCGCCATCGTCCACTTTGGCGACCTGCTCATCCGCGCGCTGGGATACGGTCACGGGGACGATATCTGGGTGCCGTCCCTCGACCAAAAGGCGTGGCGCACCCTGGGACTCACCACCGACGACCTCCCATCGCTCATCGACGAAATCGAAGAAAAACTCTGGGATGTCAAGGGGTTCAGCATGGAAATCCAAAAAGAGGGATCGCCTCCATGTTGACGCGCATCTTGGTGGCGGCGGACGCGCCCATCCTTTCCGAACCCACCCGCATCCTGCTCGAGGCCCGCGGCCACCGGCTGAAAATCTGCTCCCAACTGGCCGAAGCAGTAGGCCTCGTACTCGACGAACCACCCGACTGCCTCATCGTGCAAAAGGGATTCGCCAACGGCAAGGACGCCGACATCATCGCCACGGCCAAGGCATCCCTGCAAAAGACCAACGTGCCGGTCATCCTCGTGCTTTCCTCCGCGCAAGAGGCCAACCTCGACTGGCAGCAGTATCCGGTGGACGACATCATGGTCGCCCCCTTCTCCCCCGAATTGGCCGCCGCCCGTCTCGCCCTGGCCGAAGCCAGGATGTTGCGGATCTCAGACAGCAATCCCTTATCGCGCCTGCCCGGCAACACCTCGATCATCAAGGCCATCAGCCGCACCCTTCACGCAGACCGGGCATATGCCGTCGGCTATGTGGATATCGACAACTTCAAGCCGTACAACGACCGCTACGGGTTCAGCCAGGGGGACGACGTGATCCTCATGGT
Organism: Deltaproteobacteria bacterium; assembly: GCA_015488275.1. Taxonomy (GTDB): domain Bacteria; phylum Desulfobacterota; class Desulfobulbia; order Desulfobulbales; family S012-135; genus S012-135. Next base: position 413 of record WFOD01000241.1, on the reverse strand, counting down.
CGCCCGGATCATCGTCAACGTGGTGGAGGAATTGGCGCGCGCAGATTCGTTCGTCGGCCATATCGGTGGCGACGACTTCGTGTTCATCGTGCCCTTGGACAAGGCAGAGCCAATATGCCAAAAAATCCTCGCCAACTTCGACACGGTAAAAACGATGTTCATCAACGACGAAGATCTGGCGGCCGGCGGCTTTACCGGCACCGACCGGCTGGGGCGCAAGACCCGTTTTGGACTCCTCAGCCTCTCCATTGCCGTTGTCAGAACTGGTCAAGGAAGCAACTTCGAGCACTACGGCGAAGTTGCAGCAGCAGCAAGCCAAGTCAAGCACCACGTCAAACAGCAAGAAGGCAGCGTCTATCTCATCGATCGCCGCTCATCCTGCTGACGCCCCTCCATCCCTACCACTACGTGCC
>WFOD01000240.1 GCA_015488275.1 Deltaproteobacteria bacterium | reverse complement strand
GACACTCCTTGCGTTCGTGGTTGTGGTCGCAGAACGCCACGCCGAGCTTGTAGGCAATGGGGCGCTCCTTGACCCCGCCGACAAAGATGTCCACCTCCCTTTCCGCCAAAAAGCTCGCCAGTTCCAGCGGGTTGGAGTCGTCAACGATAACAGTGCCAGGATCGCACAGGGCGGCCAGCTCCTCGTAGTCCTGCTTGGTGCCGGTCTGGGAGCCCACGAGCACCACCTGCATCCCCAGCCGCCGGAACGCCTTGACCAGGGAAAAGGCCTTGAAGGCCCCGCCCACGTAGATCGCCGCCTTGCGGCCGGTCAAACGGCGGCGGTACGCCTCCAGCTTTGGCTGCAGGGAGGTCAGTTCGCGCCGCACCAGCTCACGGGTGCGGGCCATGATCGTTTCGTCCTGGAAGAAGCGGGCCACGGTGTAGAGCGACTCGGCCATGTCGTCGATTCCGAAGTAGGAGACCCGAACGTGGGGGATGCCGTACTTCTCCTGCATCATCCGGGCGAGATCCATCGTGGCGCCAGAGCATTGCACTACGTTGAGGGCGGCGCCGTGCGCCCGCCGGATATCGTCCACCCGGCCGTCGCCCGTGATGTTGGCCACCACGGTGACGCCCATCTGCTTGAAGTACTCCTGCACCAGCCAGATCTCGCCAGCCAGGTTGAAGTCGCCGAGAATGTTGATGCTGGCCTTGGGAATACCGCTGGTGTCGCCGGTGCCGACCAGACGGAACATGGCCCGGCAGGCGGCGGTGTAGCCGGCCCGTTTGTTGCCCTTGAACCCTTCCGATTGGACTGGCAGCACGGGGATGCCTTTTTCCTTTGCCACCCGCCGGCAGACGGCGTCGATATCGTCGCCAATGATGCCAACGATGCAGGTGGCATAAACGAAGGCCGCCTTTGGCCGATGGCGGTCGATGAGCTCACAGAGGGCGGCGTGGAGTTTTTTTTCGCCGCCAAAGATCACATCTGTTTCCCGCAGGTCAGTGGAAAAGGAGAGGCGGTGGAGCTCCGGGCCAGAAGACAGGGCGCCGCGGATGTCCCAGGTATAGACCGCGCAGCCAATGGGGCCGTGCACCAGATGGAGGGCGTCGGCAATGGGGTAGAGCACCACGCGCGAGCCGCAAAACACGCAGGCCCGCTGGCTCACCGCGCCGGCCAGGCTCTCCTTGTCGCATTCAATGGTAAAGGGTTCGCGTCCCGTGGTGTGAACCTGCTCCCGTCGCGCTTCCAGAATGGCGTGCCCCATATCGTTCCTCCGTGTGCCGCAATGGCCCTTGGTGTTGCGGGCTGCTGGGGGAGATGGTGGCGGCGGTGCGCCGCTTGTTGCCTTCTGGAATATGGCAAGGGGTATGCCAGGATGGATGAGGGACGGATAGGGACGTATAAACAGGTGGTTGGCTGTCTTGCGTCCGTTTGGCGTCGCGTGTCGGCGGCCGTGCGATTTTGTCGGCCTTGCGACACTATGGAGGGAGGGGGGAGAAAAAGGTCGGCAGGGAGAGAGGTTGGCCAGAACTCGGTTCTGGCCAACCGAATCGCCGGAAAAGAGCCAAGCAGTTCGTGAGGTTGGGCGAAACTTCTAGATCCGTTCAAAGGTGAAGGTGTAGCGGAATCCCTTGGAATCGTAAAAATCGATCGCTTTGCCGCCCACTTCGGCGTAGGGGTAGCCAAAGGTGTTGAGGGGCGGGCCGGCCTGCGGCGGGTTGAGTTCAAGATCCCGGCCATAGGCGAGCTGCACCCGGTACGGGTCCCACGCGCCCCAGAAGTAGCGGCGGAGCTCGGCGGTTTGCGGATCGTCGAGGGAAAGATTCTTCTTGAGCATCAGCTTGCGCACATCGGCGGGATCCACCGGCACCCAGCCGTAGCCCGGCAGGTAGAACTCCGCCCAGCAATGCTGCCAGGTGGTGATATCCTGCTGCGCTTTTTTCCCTAGCCGCACGCCAAAGACCTCGCGCGCCGGCACGCCGGCGGCGCGGCACAGGGCGATAAACACTGAATGGATGTCCGTGCACTTGCCGCCGCGAGTCTGCAGGAGGCGGCAGACGTCGCCCTTGCCGCAGCCGATGGTGGCCGGATCGCGGTACATGTTGTCGCACGTCCAGTCGTAGATCGCCCGCGCCTTGGCGAGCACCGTGCTTTTGCCTTTGGTGATCTGGTCGGCCAGCGTTTTGACAGGGCCGTCAATGGGGCCGAGCGAGGTGGGGGCGAGCCATTGGCGGTAGTCGGCCGGATCCCAGGCCGCTTCCTTTGGCGGGAAATCGCGGCGGACCACCTCGATGCGGCGGGCGTTGAAGGCGAGCGTCAGACGCCGGCTCTTGACGCCCGGGCGCCAGCGGGCGTAGAGCATGGGCGTGCGGTAGACCTTGTCGGTATAGACGGCTGCTTCGTCGTAGTCGCCGGTTACCGAAAGGTTGGTGATATCCTGGTAGGGCGAAGAGGTGGGATAGGGCACCCACAAGCGCACCTCTTGATCGGCTGGATGGTGCGACAGGTCAAACTGCATGGTGATCCGGCCGCTGGCCTCTTTTGCCGTTGCCGGTGCGGTGAAAATACCGGCTAGGCAGAGCAAGAGGAAGAGAGCGGCGACAAAAATCGCGGCAAAAGGACGGTGAATTCTGGACATGGTGGGGAGCCTCCTGTTGTTCGGGTGTAACTGGCCACGGGGGCCGGTCCTTCGTCTGCCGAAGCCGCAGCCGGCCAGCCAGGCGGATACGGTCGCAACGGGAGGCAGGATACGCTGGCCGAGCGCCAACGTCCAATTGATAATCTCAACGGCCGCAGGCCAGGCCATATGGCGGATAAATGACGGAAGAGAAGACAAGAACGCGCCAGGAGAGGCGGTGGTCAATCGTAGATGATGGTGGTGTGGGCGGCGAGTTTTTCTTCGGTCTGGCGGTCGAGTTGGTCGGCCACCTCGTGGATGCGGTATTCGTGGCCGCAGCGGGTGCAGCGCATCCGGATGCGGCGGCAGCTCCGGGCCACCTCGAGGGTGCCGTCACAGGAGGTTTTTTTGCATCGCATGGCCTTTCTCCTTAGCAGTCCGTCGAAAAAGTCATCCCTGACTTTTTCGACCACGGTTGGCCAAAACAAAGTTTCGGCCAACCTCACGAATTTCTTGGCTCTTTCAGGGCCGACGGAATTCGGCGGCACGTCCCTGTGCCGCACACAGCCCGTTTTTCAACGGGCTGTTAGCAAGCGGGCAAGGCCGGGGGGCTATTCCCGAAAGCGGTAACCGATACCGCGCACCGTTTCGATGAGCCGGCCCGCCTCGCCGAGTTTCTTGCGTAGGTTGGAGATCTGCACGTCCACCAGCCGTTCGGTGGCCGGGTATCCCTCGCCTTTGGCCCTGTCGAGAAGCTGCTGTCTGGTGCGCACCCAGCCGGGACGCTCCATCAAGGCGGCGAGAATGGCGAATTCCGAAGCGGTAAGGTCCACCGGCCGGCCGGCGAAGCGCACTTGGTAGCGGCGCCGGTCGAGCTGGAGGCCGTGATGTTCGATCACCACTGGCTCCCTTGGCCGGCCCTGCTCTCCCCGGCGGCGCAGCACCGCTTCGATGCGGGCGAGGAGCACCCGCGGGCTGAACGGCTTGACCACGTAATCGTCGGCGCCCGCTTCCAGGGCGGCCACAATATCCTCCTCTGCCCCGCGGGCGGTGAGCATGACCACGGGAATGGCGGCGGTGGCGGGGTTGGCCTTGAGCGAGTCGAGCAGGGCGAGGCCGTTGAGGCGCGGCAGCATGATGTCGAGGAGAATGAGATCGGGCGGCGGCTGGAGGCGCTCCAGGGCCTCTTCGCCGGTGGCGGCGCAAACCGGTAGAAAGCCGCCGGCCGCCAGGTTGTAGCGCACCAGTTCCTGGATGTCGGCGTCGTCCTCTACCAGAAGGATGCGTAAGGGCTGGTTCACGTTCGTTCCAGGAGAGAGCCGTGCAGCGCGCGGGTTCGGTTCGTTCGGCTGCGGCCGTCAGTTGATTTCGTCGGTGTCGTGCCGGATGATCCGTCCCTGGAGCATGTAGATGACGTCCTCGGCGATATTGGTGGCGTGGTCACCGATCCGCTCCAGGCTCCGGGTGATGGAAAGGACCGAGCTGAGATAGACGTGCTGGCTTGGGTCCTGCTGCTGGATGTTTTCCAGCTTGCGGCGGATGACATGTTTGGCCTCGTCCACCTCGTCGTCGAGCACGAGCACCTTGTAGGCCAGATCCGCATCTTCGTGCACAAAGGCGTCGAGGCTGTACTGCAAGAGGCGCAGGGTCTTTTCGTGCATGTCGTGCAGCTCTTCCGGCACGGTCACCGCGTCGTGAATTTTGTTCTCCCGCCGGAGAAAGAGTAGCTTTTTCGCGATGTTCGCGGCCAGATCGCCGATCCGTTCGAGATCGTTGTTGATCTTGAGCACGGTGACGACGAACCGCAGGTCGCTGGCCACCGGCTGATGCAGGGCGAGGATGCGCAGGCATTCCTCTTCCACCGAGATTTCCGTGTCGTCGATGTCGTCGTCCCGCTGCTTCACCTGTTGGGCCAGGGCCAGGTCGTTGCCGAGAAAGGCACGGATGGCGTTGCGGACGTTTTCTTCCACCATGCTGCCGAGCAACAGGATGCGTTCCTTGAGCTTGTCGAGTTCGGCCTGGAGGTTGCGGGCCATGTTGGGAGCTCCTTCGCGTTGAGAGTGGATCAGCCGAATCTGCCAGTGATGTAATCCTCGGTCTCTTTCTTCTTCGGCAGAGTGAATATCTCTTCCGTTGGACCGAATTCCACCAGTTTGCCAAGATACATGAAAGCGGTGTAGTCGGAAACCCGGGCCGCTTGCTGCATGTTGTGGGTGACGATGATGATCGTGTAATCGCCGCGCAACTCGCGGATCAGATCTTCGATCCGCGAGGTCGAAAGGGGATCGAGGGCCGAGCATGGTTCGTCCATCAGGATGATCTCCGGCCTCACGGCGATGGCGCGGGCAATGCACAGGCGCTGCATCTGGCCGCCGGAGAGCCCCATGGCCGATTCGTGCAGCCGGTCCTTGACCTCGTCCCAGAGGGCGGCGCGGGCAAGGCTTTGCTCCACGACCTCGTCGAGTACCTCTTTGCGCTTCTCGCCCGCGATCCGCAAGCCGTAGACCACGTTTTCGTAGATCGATTTGGGGAAGGGGTTGGATTTTTGAAAGACCATGCCCACCTTGGAGCGCAGGCGGATGACATCTTCGGTGGGATCGTAGATATTGCGGCCGTCCAGGAGGATCTTGCCCTCGATGCGTAGTTCGTCGATCAGGTCGTTCATCCGGTTGAAACAGCGGATCAGGGTGGACTTGCCACATCCGGACGGACCGATGAGCGCCGTCACCCGATGGCGCGGAATATCGAAGGTAATGTCGAACAAGGCCTGCTTGACGCCGTAGTAAAGCGACAGGTGTTCGACCCGCACGATAGGGTCGTCGATGCTCACGATGCTGGCTGGCGAATCGCTCATGGCTTCTCCGAATGACTCAGACGCTGCCTAGGGCGTACTTGCGTTTCATGTGGTTGCGGAGCACGATGGCGATGCTGCACATGGCCACCACGATGGCCAAGAGCAGCAAGGTGGTCACGTAGACCATCGGCATGGCCGCCTCCACGTTGGGCGACTGGAAGCCGATATCGTAGATGTGAAAGCCAAGGTGCATGAATTTGCGGTCCAGATGGAGGTAGGGAAAGGTTCCGTCCACCGGCAGGGCAGGGGCGAGCTTGACCACACCGGTGATCATGAGCGGTGCCACCTCGCCGGCGGCCCGGGCCATGGCGAGAATAAAGCCGGTCATGATGCCAGGGGAGGCCATGGGCACGAGCAGTTTGTACAGGGTCTGGAACTTGGTGGCGCCCAGGGCCAGCGATCCTTCGCGCACGCCGCTGGGGATCGCGCCCAGGGCCTCTTCGGTGGCGACGATCACCACTGGCACGGTGAGGAGGCCCAGGGTAAGGCTGGCCCAGAGGATGCCGCCCGTGCCAAAGGTGGGCGTGGGCAGCCGTTCGGGAAAGAAGAGCTGGTCAATGGTGGAGCCGATGCCGTACACGAAAAAGCCCAGGCCAAAGATGCCGTACACGATCGACGGAATGCCGGCCAGGTTGTTGACCGCGATGCGCACCAGCCGGACAGCGAGGCCTTCCCGGGCGTATTCCCGCAAATAGATGCCAGCGATCACCCCTAAGGGAAACGAGAGGATGCTCATGAGAAAGACGAGCATCACCGTGCCGAAAATGGCGGGAAAGAGGCCGCCTTCAGTGTTGGATTCCCGCGGCTCGTCGGTGAGCAGCTCCCATACCCTGGCCCCGTAGTAGCGCAGCTTGTCGGCAAAGGCCATCTGGTTGGGCTGGAGGATCCGCACCACCTCTGGCAAAGGGATGATTTTTTCCGTGCCAGCCGCATCGGCGAACACGGCGACGTTGGCCGCCAGGGCCGTGCTCTTGGCGTTCAGTTCCTCCACCGCGGCCTCGAACCGGGATTGCGCCTCTTGCCGTTGTTTGCGCAGCCGCTGGAGCCGCGCATCGGTCTCTGCGATTCCCCGGTAGCGCAGGCGGGCGATACGGTTGTCGATCTGCTCGGTTTCCGTGTTGATGGCGGCGATCGTTCGGGCCAGCTTATCGATGGACTCCTGCCGCTTCCGCACTACGGCGAGAGCACGCTGCAACCGTTGCCAGATGGGCAGCTCAGCTGCTGGCGCTGGAATATCGGCGAGGCGCAGGTCGCGCAAAAAGCCGTAGAAGTTGCCGTATTCCTGGCGTTCGACGGTCACCGCTTCGGTCGGTTTGCGCACCGCCGCGATATCGGCCGTGTCGATCCAGCGGAAGTCGAGGCCGTAGAGGTCGCGGTTGCCGATCTTGTATTGGATGCGGTGTCGCCCTGGCCGCGAATCGTCTTCCCGGACCCGCTCGCCGAGCAGCACGCTGCCGTCGCGCAGCTCCACGAGTTCGAGAGTGGCGGGCCAGAACACGCCCAGGCCGTTGCGAAGCACGACCCAGATCAAAAGAAAGGTCATGGCGAGCACCAGGGCCAGGCTGGCGCCAGTGGCCCAGATGAACGGTTCGCCGCGGGTGTAAAAGGGGTTGCGCATAGTGGTTGTGCCCTTGTTCAGTAGCGCATGTACTTTTTGCGCAGGCGCTCCCGCACCAGTTCGGCGCCGGTGTTGAGGACAAAGGTCATGGCGAAAAGGATGACCGCGCAGAGGAACAGCACCCGGTACAGGGTGCCGCCCACCGGCGCTTCGGGTATCTCCACCGCGATGTTGGCCGAGAGGGTGCGCATTCCGTTGAAAATCGACCAGTCCATGATCGGCGTGTTGCCCGTGGCCATGAGCACGATCATCGTCTCGCCCACCGCCCGGCCGAAACCGATCATGATGCCGGCAAAGATCCCTGGGCTGGCGGAGGGCAGGACCACCCGCCATACCGTTTGCCAGCGGCTGGCTCCCAGGGCGAGGGAGGCGGCCGACAGGCTGGGCGGCACATTGGAGAGCGCGTCTTCGGCAATGGAAAAGATGATCGGGACCACCGTAAAGCCAAGGCCAAAGGCGATGATGATGCAGTTGCGTTGGTCATAGGTGACGCCAACGCTGCTGTAGAGCCAGTCTTTGAAGTTGCCGGCGAAAAACCACTGCTCTAGGGCCGGACCAAGGGCCACGGCGGCGGCCACGGCGAGCAGGAGCACCGGGGTGACGATGAGAAACTCGTAGCCCTTGCGCATATGGCGCACGGCCAGGGAGCGTTCCGTGGCCTGCTGCCAGAAGGCCATGAACACTAAAAAGAAAGAGGGGATGAGGATGACGGCCACGAACAGGCTCAAGAGATGGCCTTCCACGATCGGCGCCAGCCAAAGGGCGGCGAGAAAGCCGATGACCACCGACGGGATCGAGGCCATGATTTCCACGGTCGGCTTGATCAACCGTTGGGCCGGGCCGCGACAGAACTGGCTCACGTACACTGCGCCGAAGATCGCCAGGGGAACGGCAAAGAGCATGGCGTAGAGGGTGCCCTTGACCGTGCCGAAGAGCAAGGGAGTGATGCTGAACTTAGGTTCAAAGTCGTCGCTCCCAGATGAGGACTGCCATACGTAGTCCGGCTTGGGATAGCTTTCGTACCACACCTTGCCGAACAGGGTGCGCCAGCTCACCTCTGGATGGGGACAGGAGATGGCAAGAGCGTGCAGGGTGCCGCCCTTGTCCAGGGTCAGCAGGCCGTTGTTGCGGCCGGCCAGAGCGGCGAGACGTACCGGCCGCTCGGGGAACAGGGCGAGGAGGTTGCGCTCTGAGGTCATGTGGTCCCAGTAGACCGAACCGCCGGCGTCGATGGAGATGAGCGATTTGTCCCGGCGGGAGGGGATGATGGTCACCACTGGCGCCGAATGGCTGCGGAGTTCGTGGATCCGTCGCAGGACCTTGGAGCCAGGCGTTGGGCCTGGCACGGGCATCCAGGTGGTGAGCGAGCCGTCGCCGCCGCCAACGGCAAGGGAGATGGAGCCAAAGACCAGGGCCAGGCTGGAGATGCCGGTACCATCGGAGAACACCTTGACGGTCTCCTGGAGTTCGGCGCTTTCTTCCCCCAGCCGCCAGGCAAATACAAGACCGTTGTTCGTGCCGCTGTAGAGCCGGTCGCCTTCCTCGCTTAAGGTAAAGGCGCTGATCCTTTCCGCCTCTGGCGGGGGGATGCGAAAGGTGCTGATGGCCCGGTTCTCCTCGCCAAAGAGGTCAATCTCCACCTTTTCCCGCTGGATGGCAAAGGAGTTGTCCGTGCAGAGGGCGGCGGTCACGAGTCCTTCATCTTCCAAGCCGCGCGACGAGGCGCGTACTGGATCGCAGTTGGCGAAGGGAGGGAGGCGGCGGATGATCTCCAGACTGGGTTGAAGTGTGCGGCGGCCATCGGCGAACTGGGGGGAGAACCGGACGCGGAAGATATCGATCCGTCCGTCCCGGCGCAGGGCGGTGAAGCGGTTGCCTCCCTCGTCGCTCAAGGCGGCGAGGGGAGCCCCCTCCGGCAGGGCCAACAGGGTTGCCGGAGGGGCGGCATTTTCTTGCAGAGGAAAGATGGCGATCTTGCCTTGCGCGTCGATGGTAAACCCGTTTTCCAGGTATTCGTCGAGGCCGAGACCAAGGATCAGCGTGCCGGTGGGCGCTGGCCGCGCAGCCACCTGTTTGCTGCTGGCCGGCTGAAACAGGGGGACCGTGACCTCGACGATGAGGAAGAGGATGGCGATCACCGAGGCGATCACCGCTAGCCCGCCGGCGGTGATCGCCCAGCGGGCCAGCCGGTCCCAGGTTTTGGCCTTCCGAAGGAGTCGTGGATTCATCTATCGCAGCGCCTGTCGCAAAAAAGGCAGAGTCGGGTTCTTTGGCGAACGCCTTTTATCCGGTTGGCAGGTCGCGGTTCCGGCATACATGTTTCGGCAACGTGACCAGTCACCACCGGGTCATCTATCTTGGTGTATCAGAGCAGGCGGCGCAACTGTTTTTCCGCCACCTTGGCCGGCAGGGGGAGATAACCGTCCTTGACCACGATTTCCTGGCCCTTGCGGGAAAGCACGAACTTCAAGAACTCGGCGACCAGTTTGGGCAGGGGCTTGCCCGGCTCCTTGACCACGTTGATGTACAGCAT
>WFOD01000239.1 GCA_015488275.1 Deltaproteobacteria bacterium | reverse complement strand
CGGATCTCTTCCGCCCGCCGGGCGGCGGCCAGGGCCTCTTCGGCCGCCTTTTTCGCTTGCAGCTCTTTATAGGCCGCCAGATCTGCGGCCGTGGCCTGCGCCGTCTCTCTGGCCTCGGTCAACAGGCGGGCAAAGTCGGCCAGCTTGGCGTCCAGGGCTGCCAGCCTCTTTTCCATGCCCGCCAGCCGGGAGGCGAGATTCCGCTGGCCTTGCCGCAACTCCCTGGCCAACTGCTGCCGCCGGTGCTGCTCCTCCTCCAGTTGGCCCTGGGTCTGCAACAACAAACCTTGCAACTCTTCGGTGGTCGAACCCGTCTCAGCCTGCTTGCGGCGTAATTGTTCCACCGTCCCTTCCTGGGTCTTCTTGACAGCGGCGAGAGAGGTCTCCAGCTTGTCCAGCCGGTTGTCCACGCTGCGCAGGCGCAGATCAAGGCTGACGACATCTTGCTCCGTGGCCACACAGCCGCTAAACATGGGGGCGGCAAGGAGCAAGGTGATGGCGAGAGCGTTGCGCAACACGTTCCGCATAACGGATTTCTCCCTGACATACGTCCTGTGATGATGGCATGCCAGACAGGGCACGGCGGCCCACGCCTCATGTCACCTCCGGGCGGCGGGGCGCCTGGAGCAGAGCGCATGCAGCGTAATTTTTTCTCAATAGGCGAGACGCGGCGACCAGGCAGGCATACCCTGCTTTCCTGGCAAGCGGAAAAGCACCCGCTCGCCAACACCGTTTTTGAATATAGCACAGATCTCTTGGCGGGCGTCCCGTTTTCGGGCAAAAACGATTTGCCGGCCGTCGGGCGACCAATCAGGGTCTTCATGGCTGCCCCAGCTCTTGGTCACCTGGGTCGGCGTGCCGCCTTCAGGACTGATGGTGAAGATCTGATAGGTGCCGCCGGCCAGAGAGGCGTAAGCAATAGCGTCCCCCTTGGGCGACCAGGAGGGCGCGGTGTTGTACGCCCCCTCAAAGGTGAGCCGCCGGGTGGCGCCGCTGGCCACCTCCATGACGTAGATCTGGGGGGAGCCGCTGCGATCCGAAACAAAGGCGATGCGCTGGCCGTCGGGCGACCAGGTGGGCGAGACGTTGATGCCGCTTTTGCGGGTCAACCGCTTGAGGATCCTTACCTGTTTGCGCTTGGGCGGGACCGCCTCGGTGAGGAAGAGGTCTGCCCGGCCGTCTGGGCTCAGGCTCAGCACCAACTGGTCGGCGACCGGCGACCAGGCCGGCGCCAGGTTGAGGCCAGGCCGCCAGGAGATCGCCCGGGTGGTCTTGGCGTCCGGCGCGGTGAGATAGAGCACCTGGCGGCCGCGATGGTAGGAGGTGTAGAGCAGCCGCCGGCCGTCGGCCGAGAACCTGGGGGAAACGGCGAGGCTGTTGTGCCGGGTCACCTGCCGGATACGGCGGCCGATGATGTCGCTGACGTAGATCTCCTTGACCTTGCCGTCCTGCGAGCTTGCGACAAAGGCGATACGGCTTGACGCCACCCCTGGCTCTCCGGTCAACTTCTCGATCGCCGCGTCGCAAAAGGTAAAGAGCATCCTGTCGGTCATCTGGCCGGCCCCCCGGTAGCGCCGGCCGATAAGGGTCGCGTCCTCCACCAGATCGATCAGGCGCGCCTCCAACAAAAGACGTCCGCCTTCCAAGCGGTAGGACCCCAGGACGACCATCTCAGCGCCCAGTTTGCGCCAGTCGGCATCTTGCCCGCCGCCCCAGCGGCGGGGAGGGATGAGGGAGAAAAAGCCGTGAAAGGCCAAAGCCCGGCCAAGCATATCGGCCATCTCCTTGCCCCGTTCATCGGCGGCGCCGTTGGCCTTGTCGATAAAATAGGGCACTGCGAGCGGGATTTTGCGCACGTCAGCGGCCAGGTCCAGGTAGTCACGCGCAGAAACGGGCGTGCTCCAGGCAGCGGCGAGGGCGACCAACAAAAGGATGACACACCCCAGCGGCAGGCGGCTAGCAGCCCGTTGAAAAACGGGCTGTGCGCGGCACAGGGACGTGCCGCTGGATTCCGCCGGCTCTGAAAGAGCCAAGGAATCCGTGAGGTTGGCCGGAACTCGGTTCTGGCCAACCGTGGTTGAAAAAGCCAGGGATGGCTTTTTCAATAGACTGCTAGAGAAGTTCATGGGGACGGAACCTGATGCCAAGTTCAAGGGTATCTTCTGGCAGTTCTGCCGGAAAGGGCGGCATTGCGCCCGCTTTGTCCAAGGTTTGCTCAACAAAGCGGTTGAACGGCGGGCTGGGCGATCTCTTTTCGAATTCCCGCCGGATGACCGCGCCGTCGCGGCGGATCCACAAAACCACCACCGCCTCCAGACTCTCATCCCAATCCACGGTGTCCGGCAAGGTCCAGAAACGCGAAAGATGGGTGAGAATAGCGGCATAGTACCGTTTTTTCGCCAGCGAGACAACCTGAT
>WFOD01000238.1 GCA_015488275.1 Deltaproteobacteria bacterium | reverse complement strand
GTGTGGGGTTTTGTCACGATTGGTGGGGGCTGCAGGATGTGCTGCATGCTATCTTGTTGTTTTCTCGGCTGTATATCATACTCTTTTTTTGTGGTGATCCTGGCGCGTTGCTTGCATAAAACAACCGCGATTATCCCAGGTGGCCAAATCCCTGCCCCCTCTGCGAACCACGAGGCTGCGGCGAGGCGGCGAAGAGGCAAAAAACAATACTTTAGGATTTTAGGATAAAAAAACAACAGGATACGGTAACCAGATGAGCACCTGTCAACATACCATCGCCCGCCCGGTCTCTGTGGCTGGCATGGGCCTGCACTCCGGCCAGCGGGTCCACATGCGGCTTCTGCCCGCGCCAGCAGGACACGGCATCCGCTTTGTACGCACCGATACCCCCCAACCGGTGGAGATTCCCGCCTCCCACCGCTACGTTTCCAGCACCAGCCACGCCACTGTCCTGGCGCGAAGCGGGGTGGCGGTGGGCACGGTGGAGCATGTGATGGCCGCCCTCTCCGGTTTGGCCATCGATAATTGCCGTATCGAGATCAATGGCCCTGAACTGCCGATTCTGGACGGCAGCGCCGAGCCCCTGGTGTCCTTGCTGCGCGATACCGCGGGCCGTTGCTCCCAGGAGGCGGAGCGGCGCTATCTGCAGGTCACCCGCCCTTTTGCGTGGGAAGAGGGAGAAAGCTCGATCATGGTCGAGCCGTTTGCTGGTTTCAAAATTACCTGCTCCATCGATTTCCCCCACCGTCTCATCCGCCAGCAGGAACTGGTGCTGACCTTGAATCCTCGCACCTTTGCCAACCGTATCGCCCCGGCCCGCACCTTTGGCTTTTTGGAGCAGATCGAGATGCTGCGGCAAAACGGTCTTGCGCTTGGCGGATCGCTGGAGAACGCCGTGGTCCTCGACCGATTCGGCGTGCTCAACGAAGAGGGGCTGCGCTTTGCCGACGAGTTCGTCCGCCACAAGCTGCTCGACTGTATTGGCGATCTCGCCCTTCTCGGCCATCCCATGCAGGGGCATGTTGTTGTCCGCAAGGCCGGTCATACACAACATGCGGCCTTTGTCCGCGCCCTGGCGAGGCAAACCGACTGCTGGCGGCTCACAAAGCGTCCCGAGGCGGCGTGTCCCCACCGGGCGCAGCACCCTTTGCCCGTGTTGCCCGCCGCCCCCGGCCTGGCGGCCTTTCGGCCGGTGGTGATCGGCAAGCCTGCCTTTTAGCAGCCCGTTGAAAAACGGGCTGTGTGGCAGATGGCCAGCCGCCAATGTCCACGCTTTTCTCCTGGAGCTTCGCTGAGGAACGCCGTATAATGCGCGGAAAACTTCAGCATCCGGGAGTGTGGCTATGGCGTCATCCTTGTTGTGCTCTTCTCTTACCTTCATCGGCGGCGGCCAGATGGCCGAGGCCCTGATCCAAGGCATCCTCGCAGCCGGTCTGTTGCCAGCCGACCGTATTCTCGTGGTGGACCCAGCGCCGGAGCGGCGGCAGTTGTTGGCGGAGCGGTTTGGCGTGCGCGTCTTTACCGAGGCCGCTGGCGCGCCGGCCGCCAGTCCGGTGTGCATCCTAGCGGTCAAGCCGCAGGTCATGGGGCCGGTGCTCGCTGGCCTTGCCCGCTGTCTCTCCCCCGATCGCCTGGTGATCTCCATCGCCGCCGGCGTTTCCATCCGTTTTATCGAAGAGGGATTGGCCCCGCTCTCCCCCCGGGTGATACGGGTCATGCCCAACACGCCCGCCCTGGTCGGCGCTGGCGCTGCCGCCCTGGCGGGGAGCGCCTCCGCTGGCGAGGCCGATCTCGACTTGGCCCTCAGCTTGTTTCAAGCGGTGGGGGAGGCGGTGATCGTGAGCGAAAAAGATCTCGACGCGGTGACCGGCCTGAGCGGTTCTGGCCCGGCGTATGTCTTTTCCTTTGTCGAGGCCCTGGTGGATGCCGGGGTCGCCGCTGGGCTCGCTCGGCCGACGGCCGAGCGGTTAGCGGTGCAGACCGTGCTGGGCAGCGCGCGGCTCCTCCAGGAGCGGGGAGAGCATCCGGCCGTGCTCCGGGCAATGGTGACATCTCCTGGGGGGACCACCATTGCCGGCCTGCGTGTCTTGGCCCGCGCGGGCTTTCAGGGCGTTATTATGGATGCGGTCTTGGCCGCCACCCGCAGGTCCCAGGAATTAGGCCAGGAATAATGAGCGTCCGGCGGCTGGGGATCGTCTGTAAACGGGATTCGGCCAAGGCCCAAGCCCTGGCCGGAGAGGTGTCCGCCTGGTGTGCTGGCCAAGGGATCGCCACGAATCTCGACGAAGTGGCGGCCGGTCAGGATGCGGTGATCATTCTTGGCGGTGATGGCACGCTATTGCACGTGGCCGAACAGGCGAGCGCGCTTGGCATTCCGGTATTGGGCGTGAACCTGGGCGGCCTTGGTTTTCTCACCGAAGTGGCGGCCGACGGCTGGCGCGACGCCCTCGCCGCCTTGGTGGCTGGCCGCCTGCAGGTGGAAGAGCGGATGATGGTGCGGGCGCGGCTGCACGGCGAGGGGGGGGCTTCTGCCTGGGCACTGGCCCTGAACGATGTGGTGCTGAGCAAGGGAAACGCCGATCGCCTGGTGCGGCTCAACGTATGGCATGGCGATGAGTTCGTCGCCTCCTACCGCGCCGACGGTCTGGTCTTTGCCACGCCCACCGGCTCCACGGCTTATAACCTTTCGGCCGGTGGTCCCATTGTCCATCCCGGCGTGCGCTCGGTCACCGTTACCCCTATCTGTCCCTTTATGCTCGAGAGCCGGCCGATCCTGTTGCCCGCTGACCGGCCGCTGTTTACCCAGTTGGAAAAGAGAGAGGCCGCCGCGGACGTCAAGGTCATGGTCGATGGCCGGTTCACCTGGGCCGTTGGCGAGGCCGACCGCCTGGAGATCACTGCGGCACCCCAGCCTCTCCGCCTTGTCTGCGGGCCGGTGCAAGGATACTTCGAGATCCTGCGCACCAAACTCAACTGGGGCGGCCGTGCTCCCTGCAGAGGCTAGCTGTCCGTTTTCAACGGGCTGTTACCTCTTGCTTTCTTCTGTTGGCGCGCTGGCGAGCAGAAGATGGACGGTGGTGCCTTGGCCCGGCCGACTCGAGATCCCCAAGCCGCCATCGAGCAGACGCACAATGCCCGCCACTGTGGAGAGCCCCAAGCCGCGGCCAAGAGATTTGGTGGTGTAAAAGGGGTCGAAGATCTTTTCCAACTCCCCTGGCGGCACGCCGCTTCCTGTATCGCGCACGGTGATGCACACCGCATGGGTCAGGCCTGGTGGCGGGGGGATCGCCCAATAGGCGGGTGGCGTCGTTGCCGGCAGCGATTCCGCCCGCACAGTGATCTTTCCCCCTGAGGGGGGCATGGCCTCCACGCTGTTGGCCAGCAGGCACTCGATCATCTCTTGCAGGAGCTGCTGGTCGCCGCGCACCAAGGGCGCGCCGCGCACCTCTGCCACGATATCCACTGCGGCCGGCAGATGCTGGCGGAAGTCGGCCACGCACTGTTCGATCGCCTCGCTGCAGGCCACGGCGTCCAGCATCACCGGCGCCGTGCCGAGATAGGTCAAGAGACGCCGGCCGATCTGGGCGGCGCGCAAGGAGGCGGCCTTGCATTCGTTGAGGTGAGCGCGTAACCGGCTGGAATCGTGGGCCTCCAGCGCCAGTTCCAGGTTGCCGAGGACCACGGTGAGGATGTTGTTGAAGTTGTGGGCCACGGCAGCGGCCATAGTGCGCAGGCTTTCCACCTTTTCCAGCTGCCGGCGTTGCCGTTCCAGTTCCAACTGGGCCTGCTCTGCGGCCTTGCGTTCGCTGATGTCGCGAAAGAACCATACCCGCCCCCGCCACTCCCCCTCCCGGTTGACGAGCGGCGCGGTGTAGCGCTCAAAGACGCGGCCGTCCTTGAGGCGCAGTT
>WFOD01000237.1 GCA_015488275.1 Deltaproteobacteria bacterium | reverse complement strand
GTGAGGTTGGGCGCGGTGTAACGGGCCTTGCCAAGTCGCATCGGCGCTGGTCTGACACGCTTGCCACGAGCAAAGCCAGTGAACCGTCGGAAGGCCGAAGGCGCTTCCGACAACCTGTGCTTTGCCCAACCAGGGTCGAAAAAGCCAGGGATGGCTTTTTCGACGGACTGCTAAGAAGGAGCCTGGGAGGCGCAAGCCAACTCCAGAGCGAAAGAAGCAGGAGACTGGCTGGAATCATGCATGGGGTCACCGCCTCCTTCCAGGGATTCTGCTTGACAGCTCCCCGCATCCTGGGTAAACACACCATTTTGTGTGCATCCCCGCAGCCAAGGCCTCTTTTTCGCTTCCAAACAAGAGCCGCCCGGCTTGCAAGGATGTGCTGGAAAACGAGACTCGCCCCTCACCAAAACCCAAAGCCCGGAAGGAGGAGCGCATGTGCCGGCTCGCCCTGAAAACCGCTAGCACTCCCTTCTCGCCGTACACCGTTCTCGAGGCTATGGAGGCCATGCAGGAGGGCTACGACGGCAGCGGTCTCGGACTGCTGCTGCGCGGCCTCGAGTTCACCGACTACAGATACGACGCCAAAGACCCCATCCTGTCGGGCATCACCCATACCCGCGAGGCCCTGCACCGGCTCGACGGCTTCATGCGCGATGCGGGGTTCACCCTGAAGTACGACCACGAGTTCGTCACCGACCTCTCCCGCATCGAGGCCAAGGACCGGTACAAGTACTTCCTGCGGGTGTACCGCCAGCCAGAGGCGTGGCGCGAGAAAAGCGAAGCCGAGATCGAAGACGCCCGTATGCTTTTGCGCCTTGCCCTGCGCCGGGACGGAGAAGAGCACGGCGGCGATCTCACGGTCTTCTCCTTCTGGCCCGATGTGGCCATGATCAAGGAGGTGGGCTGGCCGCTCGCGGTCGGCGACGCGCTCCGGCTCTCCGACGACCGGATCAAGGCCCGGGTGGTCATGGCCCAGGGCCGGCAGAACACCAACTACGGCATCAACCTGTACGCCTGCCACCCCTTCTTCATCCAGGGCATCGGCACCATGACCAACGGCGAGAACACCGCCTTCGTGCCGATCAAGGAATACCTCGCCGGCATGCACTATCCCGGCTACATCGGTTACCAGTCCGACTCCGAGGTCTTCGCCCACATCCTCCACTATGTGACCAAACGGCTCCGGTTGCCGCTCGAGGCGTACAAGCACGTGATCACGCCGCTCAAGACCGACGAACTCGAGCGCCATCCGCAGGGCGCGTTCCTGCTCGGCCTGCGCAACGCCTGCCGCCGGCTGATCATCGACGGCCCCAACTGCGTCATCGGCACCCTGCCGGACGAGACCTGCCTCATGGTCATGGACCACAAGAAGCTGCGGCCCGGCACCGTGGGCGGCAAACCCGGCGAATGGGCCATGGCCTCGGAGATGTGCGGCGTGGACGCCATGATTCCGGACCGCGACCGGTCGCTCGACTTCCAGCCCATGCGCGAGCACACCGTCGTCATTCCTCCCGACCGCAAGGAGTACATCGTATGGTCTCAGTTCGATCCGTTACCACTTCCCCAAGCAGCCTGATCCCGCAGGACCACCAGTGGATCGTCGAGCACCGGGAGGACCGGTGCACGCTCTGCGGCCGCTGCACCTCTGCCTGCCCCACCGAGGCGATCTACCTCACCTACCGGCGGCAGCGGGTGCCGCGCCTCAACCTGTACAATCAGGAACGGGGCTCCAACTACCGCACCTTCTTCGGCATCCGCCAGCGTACCGATATCGCCCACCGCTGCATCGGCTGCGGCACCTGCGCTATGGTCTGCCCCAACGAGGCGATCGGGCCGGTGCCCAACCCGAACGACGCCCGGGCCAGGTTCCACATGTTCCAGCAGGGCGACGCCTGGAAGCGCGGCGGCCGGCGCAACGACACCGAAACCCTGCTCGACCGGATCATCTTCGACCGGATCTCCATGCTCACCGATCCGGCGCTGGACGCGGGCCGGCACGAATTCTCCCTGAACACCCTGCTCGGCCGGGTATTGTCGCCCGAGGAATTCTTGCGCCGGCAGGCGGCCGGCGAATGGATCCCGCCGGTGCGCGAGATCTTTCCATTCATCATCGGCTCCATGTCGTTCGGCGCCCTGTCGCCCAACATGTGGCTCGGGCTCCTGCAGGGCGTGGCCTATTGCAACGAGGTGCTGGACATGCCGGTGGTCATGTGCACCGGCGAGGGCGGCTGCCCGCCTTGGGTGCTGAAAAGTCCGTTCCTCAAATACGTCATTCTCCAGATCGCCTCGGGCTACTTCGGTTGGGACGAGATCATCCGCGCCATCCCGGAGATGCAGTGCGATCCGGCCGCCATCGAGATCAAGTATGGCCAGGGCGCGAAACCGGGCGACGGCGGCCTGCTCATGTGGTTCAAGGTCTCGAAGCTCATCGCCCGCCTGCGCGGCGTGCCCGAGGGCGTGGACCTGCCCTCGCCGCCGGTGCACCAGACGCTGTACTCCATCGAGGAGTCGGTGATGAAGATGATCCAGACCATGTCTATGGCCTGGGGATTCCGGGTCCCGGTCTATCCCAAGATCTCGGGCTCGACCTCGGCCAAGGCGGTGCTGAACAACCTGGTGCGCAACCCTTACGCCGCCGGGCTGCTGATCGACGGCATCGACGGCGGCACGGGCGCGGCGTACAACGTGAGCATGGACGCCATGGGCCACCCGATCGCCTCCAACCTGCGCGAGTGCTATCTCGACCTCGTGGCCCAGGGCAAGCAGAACGAGATCCCGCTCTTCGCCGCGGGTGGAGTGGGCAAGAACGGCAACGTGACCCAGAACGGCATGGCCCTCATCATGCTGGGCGCCTCGGGCGTGCACATGGGCAAGTACATCATGCAGGCGGCGGCCGGTTGCCTGGGATCGGAGCGCAACCGGTGCAACGTGTGCAACATTGGCATCTGCCCCAAGGGCATTACCAGCCAGAACCCGAAGATTTACCGCCGCCTCGATCCGGACGAGGTGGCCCAGCGGGTGGTGGACGTGTTCATGGGCATCCGCACGGAGATGAAGAAGATCATGGCGCCCCTCGGCCGCTCGCAAAGCCTGCCCATCGGCATGTCCGACGCCCTGGGCATTGACGACAAGGCCGCGGCCGACCGGTTGCAGATCCGGTACGTGTGCTGACCGTAAGGACGTGGATCGCGCCGCCACCCGCAACCAGCGGCGGGAGCGAACGCGGCCGGTGACGACGAGAGGAGCAAGAAACCAGTGGCAACGACAATCACGGTCAAGGGAAAAGACGAACAAGGCCGGCGAATCACCTCCAAGCAGTTCGAGGAAATGGTTCAGGAGGCGGCCCAAAAGGCCGACGAGCTGATCCTCGAGACCTATGGCCAGCACAACGTCGGCGGCCGGATCCGCCCCCGGGGGGACGCCGAGTCCCTCCTGGTGCGGGTTACCGGTCCGTGCGGCCAGCGGCTCGGCTGCATGGGGCAACCAGGCGTCACCATCGTCTGCGAGGGGCCAGCATCGGACGACGTGGGCTATCTCAACATCGGCGCCGATATCATCGTCAAGGGCAACGCGACCAACGGCGTGTGCAACGCCACGGCCCAA
This sequence comes from Deltaproteobacteria bacterium, assembly GCA_015488275.1. Classification (GTDB taxonomy): domain Bacteria; phylum Desulfobacterota; class Desulfobulbia; order Desulfobulbales; family S012-135; genus S012-135. Next base: position 29,730 of record WFOD01000237.1, on the reverse strand, counting down.
GGCAGGGTGATGATCGGCGGCTCCATCGGCGCCCGCGGCCTGACCATGACCAAATGGAACCCGGACTACGAACGGCCCGAGCTGTGGGTGCTCGGCTCGGTGGGCGACACCTTTGCCGAGTTCAACTGCGGCGGCATCGGCGTGGTCTGCGGCGTGGAGCCCAAGACGAAGAACGTTCTCGGCTACCGGCCCTGCGTGGGCATGGTCGGCGGCTGGATCTACTACCGGGGCGAAACCGACGGCAGCTTCTCGCGTACCAACGTGCGGGAGGCCGAGCCGGACGACGAGCAATGGCAGTGGCTGGTGGAGCGGCTGCCCGGCTTTCTCGCGGCCATCGGCCGGCCCGAGCTCCTCGACCAGCTCACGGTGCGCGACGAGTGGAAGATGTTGATCGCCATCACGCCGCAGGAGCGGGCCCTCATCTTCTCCGGCCCCATGCCCATGACCGAGTTCCGGCGCAAGGTATGGGAGCCGGCCTTTGGCGGCGATCCGCTGCGGGATCTCGCGCCCGGCCTCGACCGCTCGCCGATTCCGGTGATCACCACCGGCGAGCTACGCCGCCGGCGGCCCTACTGGGCCAACCAGGAGGCGGCCGCGCCGTGCACCTTCTACTGTCCGGTGCATATCCCCACCGTGGATCGGCTGCGCCTCATCCGCGAGGGCCGCATCGACGAGGCCTACGACCTCATCCTGCGCTACACGCCGCTGCCCGCCTCGGTATGCGGCAATATCTGCCCCAACCTCTGCGTGCAGAACTGTTCCCGCCAGGGGGTGGACGAGCGCATCGACGTGCCGCTGCTGGGCCGTGCGGTGCTGGACGCCAAGCCGCCTGCGGCCAAGCCGGCCACGGGCAAGAAGGTGGCGATCATCGGCGGCGGACCGGGCGGCATGAACACCGCCTGGCAACTGGCCCGCGAGGGCGTGGAGGCCCACATCTTTGAAAAGGGCGGCCAACTGGGCGGCAAGATCGCCCAGGTCATCCCCTGGGACCGGCTGCCCAAGGCGATCTGGGACAAGGAGATCGCCCGCTTCCTCGAATATCCCAACATCCACGTCCATTTCAACGAAGAGGTCACCAAGGAAACGTTCGAGGACCTCAAAAAGACGTTCGACTACGTGGTCGTGGCCGTGGGCGCCCATGAGCCGCGCCGTATTCCCTTCCCCGGCTCGGAACGGGTGATCCCGGCCCTCGACTTCTTGAAGACCGCCAAGGGCGACAAGCCCATGAAGGTAGGCAAACGGGTGGTGATCATCGGCGCGGGCAACGTGGGTTGTGACGTGGCCTGCGAGGCGTACCGCTTGGGCGCCGAAGAGGTGACTCTGGTGGACATCCAAAAGCCGCTCGCCTTTGGCAAAGAGAGGAAGGCGGCCGAGGCCCTGGGCGCCAAGTTCGTCTGGCCGGTGATGACCCGCGAGGTGACCGAAGAAGGGCTGGTGGACGCCGAAGGCAAGCTCTACCCGGCGGACACGGTGTTCATCTCCATCGGCGACATCCCGGCCATCTCCTTTTTGCCCGACACGGTGGAAACCGTCCGCGGGTGGATCAAGACCGACGAGGCCGGACGGACCACAGACCCCAAGGTGTTGGCCGTGGGCGATGTGGAGCGGCCGGGCCTGGTGACCAACGCGCTCGGCGCGGGCAAGCGCACAGCCGAGTTCATCCTCGCGGCCCTGGAAGGGCGGGAATGGAAACCGTTCGACAAGCCGGTCGTCACCCCCGACCGCCTGACCCTGGAGCACTACTGCCCAGAGCCGCAGCCCGGCGCTACCGAGGAAGAGGAGGCCAACCGCTGCCTCTCCTGCGGCACCTGCCGCGACTGCCACCTGTGCGAGACCATCTGCCCGACGCACGCCATCTCGCGCCGTGAACTGGAGATCGGCGGCTACGAGTACGTATCGGACGATGCCAAATGCATCGCCTGTGGCTTTTGCCGGGACACCTGCCCTTGCGGCGTGTGGGTGATGCAGCCCTACTAGGACGATGCGCTTCGCCTGGCTGTCATGCATCGCTGTTCTCTGCCTCCTCCTGCTGCCCCAGGCGGCGCCAGCGGCCTGTGTTGCGGGAGACTGCGAAAGCGGCGCCGGCACGTTGGAGGTCCCGGACAAGGGCACCTATAAGGGCCAATTCGTGCGCGGCGTGCCGCACGGCGAGGGCGTATTCACCGCCTCAGACGGCACGACGTTCCAAGGCCGGTTCACCGGTGGGTTTGCCAACGGCCGCGGCGCCATCGCCTATCCGGACGGCCGCCGGTACGAGGGGCAGTTCTACAAAGGGCTACCCAACGGCACAGGGGTCATGCGTCTGCCCAACGGCGACCGGTATGAGGGCCTGTGGGGCAACGGCGTGTTTCTGCGCGGCCAAGCCAAGCTCGCCTTGCCCAACGGCGACCAATACGACGGCGGACTCGCCAATGGCCGCTATCAGGGCAAGGGCACGATGATCTTCGCCGACGGCCGGCGCTACGAGGGCAACTGGCGCGACGGCGCGTTCCACGGCCAAGGCACCCTTACCTATCCAGACGGCACCTCCTACGAAGGCGAGTTCCAAAACGGGCTGCCCAACGGCAAGGGCATCCGCACCTATGCCGACGGCTCCAAGTATGCCGGGCTCTGGAAAGACGGCAAAAAGCACGGCAAAGGCCGGCTCGTCTTTGCCGACGGCCGGGTGTACGAGGGTAAATTCGTGGCGGGAAAGCGCACCGGCTACGGGGAGTTGACCTTTCCTGACAAGACTCGCTATCTCGGTTACTTCAAGGATGGCGTGTACGAGGGTAAAGGCATTTTGATCCTACCGGATGGGAGCCGCTACGAGGGCACGTTCAAAAACGGCAAGTACCACGGCAACGGCGTGCTTTACGGCCCCAAGGGAGATGTGGTGCAACGGGGATGGTTTGAAAAGGGCGAATACGTGGGCAAGAAAAAGCCGGGAGCCCCAAAGCCTTCCACCACCGTTGAGCGGGCCCTGGGCGTTCCCACCGGCCTGCCTGGCCGGCGCAAAAGCCCGCCAGGCGGCAATCTCTCGCTTCCCATGAAGTAAGAGCCATACGAAATCTCCCCCCCCTCCCCATGCTCGCCAAGATCACGAGCGGCACGGTCGTCGGCATCCAAGGCGTGCCGGTGATCGTAGAGGTGGACCTGGCCCGCGGCCTGCCGGCCTTTGCCACCGTGGGCCTGCCCGAGGCTGCGGTGCGCGAGGCCAAGGACCGGGTGCGGTCGGCGATCCGGAATGCCGGCTACGAGTTTCCGGCCAAGAGGATCACCGTCAACCTGGCGCCCGCTGATCTCAAAAAGGCTGGCACAGCCTTTGATCTCCCCATCGCGCTCGGCATTCTGGCCGCCTCTGGCCTGTTTGACGGCCAGCGCACCCAAGGCTGGCTGGTGGTGGGCGAACTTTCCCTTGACGGCTCGGTCCTGCCCAGCGCCGGTGTCCTGCCCCTTGCCCTCGCGGCCCGCAACGCGGGGCTCAACGGTCTGATCCTGCCGGCGGCCAACGGCCGGGAGGCCGCGGTGGTCGAAGGGCTTACCGTGATCGGTGTGGAGCATCTCGGCCAAGCGGTGGACTTTTTTGCCGGCCAGACAAAGCTCGCCCCCATAACGCCAGAACCGTTTGCCGGGAGGCCGGAACAGGCCGGCGCCGATTACGCCGAGGTCCGCGGGCAAGAACACGCAAAGCGGGCGCTGGAAATCGCGGCCGCTGGCGGCCACAACCTGCTCATGCTGGGGCCGCCCGGCGCGGGCAAGACCATGCTCGCCCGGCGGCTGCCCACGATCTTGCCTCCGCTCACCTTTGACGAGGCCATCGAGACCACCGCTGTCCACTCCATCGCCGGTTTGCTGGGACCAGACAGCGGCCTGGTCCAGCAACGGCCGTTCCGCGCCCCGCACCACACGATCTCTGACGCCGGGCTCGTGGGCGGCGGCAATCCGCCCCGGCCAGGCGAAGTATCCCTCGCCCATAACGGTGTGCTCTTTCTCGACGAACTGCCCGAATTCCGGCGACACGTGCTCGAGGTCTTGCGCCAGCCCCTTGAGGACGGCCGGGTGAGCGTGGCCCGCGCCGCCCTCACCGTGGAGTTTCCAGCCCGCTTCATGCTCGTGGCGGCCATGAATCCTTGCCCTTGCGGCCATCTTGGCGATCCCCGCCACGGCTGCCGCTGCACCCCGGCGCAAATCCAGCGGTACCGGGCCCGCCTCTCCGGCCCACTGCTCGACCGGATCGACCTGCACGTGGAAGTAGGAGCCGTGGATATCGCTGATCTTGCGTCCCGGCCGCCGGGCGAACCGTTCGGCCTGTATGGCCCGCGCCCGGGTGCAGGCGGCGCGGGCCATACAGGCCGAACGGTTCGCACGCCTGCCCCGCCTCTTTTGCAACGCTCGGATGACGCCGCAGGACCTCGACCGGTTCTGTTCCCTGCCAGCCAACGGCCAGCGCCTGCTCGAACGGGCCGCGGCCCGCTTTGGCCTGTCGGCCCGCGCGGCGCACCGCATCGTCAAACTCGCCCGCACCATCGCCGACCTTGCCGGCCGCGGGGCGATTGGTGAAACGGACATCGCCGAGGCGATCGGCTTCCGCCAGGGAAACACCGGCGCCGCCACAGGCTCCTAACGTATTTTTCCTTTTCCCGCGCCATGTTAGTGGTGTATGATGAAGTGTGGTAAAAGAGCAGAAACCGTCCTTTCGAACGGACCGCGAGGCATCCCTCATCACCCTTATGCTACTTCCTATCCGTATTCTGTTTCTTCTGCTTCCTTGCCTGCTCCTCCTCGCGAAACCGGCCTGGGCGGTGCAAGGGCATGGCGACCCTGAAGGCCTGGTCGCCCATCTGGTGGGGCATCTTCTTTTCATCACCGCCACCGTATTCCTCCTCTACCACTGCCACCGGCAACAACTCAAAAAGAGCGGCTGGCGGCATTTCCGCTCCTTTCTCTGGATCATCCTCGGCTGGAACCTCCAAACGGCCAGCGGTCATATCCTGCGCGAATACATGCCCGCAGAGCGCTTCCTGATCGCCAACGGCCGGATCGCGGCCTTCCAGGTCACCAACCTGACGGACGCCTGGTTCTATTTCACCCGTTTGGACCATCTCCTCCTGGTGCCAGCCCTCGCCTTTCTCCTTGCCGCGCTCTTGGAATGGAGGAAGACGCCGTGACCCTCTCCTGGTGGCCGGTCGTGCTCTGCGATATTTTAGGAGCGCTCGCCGCCCTCGGGCTCGCGACGGCGTGTTTTGTCATATGCCGCGACTGGAGCCGCCGGCAGCCGGAAAACGTCTTCCGCCAATACATACTGCTCTTGACTACTGCCTTGGCGTTGTTCGCCGTCTCCCGCTCGGTGGGCCACCTGGTGAAGCAGCTCCTGGTGCTCAACGGCCTGACCGCCATCTGGCGTTACCTCTCCCCCTTCTCCGGAGCCATCAACACGGCTGTCTTTGTGGTCGTGTTCGCCTTTGGCATCTACTTTCAACAGTTCCGGCGGATCTATCACAAAATGTCGCAGTACCAGAACCATCTGGAGAAGATGGTGGAAGAGCGCACCGCCAAGCTGGAGGAGGCCAACGCCCGGCTGGAAGACGAGATCATCGAACGGCGCCGTATTGAAGAGACCCTGCGCGAGACCAACACCACCCTGGAAAACGTTTTCAACAGCAGCAATCCGATCTGCATCACTGATCTTGACTTCCAAATCATGGACGCCAACCGGGCCTATCGGGAAATCTGGCCATCGCTCACAAACGGCCACGAGCTGTGCTATGAAAACCGGCCCGGCGCCGCCTGCCAAACCGAACGCTGCCCCTTGATCCAGATCAAGGAAGGCAGGCAAGAGGTGATCTGCGAGATGCAAAAGATCTCGCCAGAGGGCGTGGCGCGGCACTTCATCGTCACCGCCCGTCCCTTTCTTGACGCCGACGGCCGTCTGGCCGGCATCGTTGAAACCTTTCAGGACATCACCCGGCGCAAGGAGGCCGAAACCCAGCTCGCCGCCGAGCGGGAAAGACTCGCCGTGACCCTCGCCTCCATCGGCGACGGGGTCATCGCCACGGACACCAAGGGAGAGGTGACGCTCATCAATCCCACGGCAGAGCTTCTCACCGGCTGGCCAGCGGAAGAGGCCATCGGCCGGCCCCTGACCGATGTCTTTCATATTGTCCACGAACTCTCCGGCGAGCCAGTGGCCAATCCAGTGGACCAGGTGCTGCGCACAGGCCAAACCGCGGAGCTAGCCAACCACACGATACTCATCACCCGCACCGGCCGGCGCCGGCAGATCGCGGACAGCGGCGCGCCGATCCGCGGGCCAGAGGCCAACATCATCGGGGTGGTGCTCGTTTTTCGCGATGTCACCGAAAAGCTGCGCATCGAACGGGAAATGCAGAAGATGGAAAAACTCGAGTCCATCGGCCTGCTCGCCGGCGGCATCGCCCACGACTACAACAACCTGTTGGCCGCCATTCTCGGCAACCTCGAGCTGGCCGGCCGGCAAGGCGCCTCAGAGGACAAACTCCACGCCCTGCTGGAAAACGCCCGCATGGCCACCCTGCGCGCCCGGGAGCTCACCAACCAGCTTCTCACCTTTGCCAAGGGCGGCGCGCCGGTGAAAAAGACCGCCTCGCTCGGCGATATCGTCCGCGACTCGGCCGAGTTCGTGCTCCACGGCGGCAACGTCGGCCTCCACCTCGACATCCCCGCCGATCTCTGGCTGGTGGAAGTGGATAGCGGCCAAATCAGCCAAGTGATCCAGAACTTGGTGCTCAACGCCCGCGACGCCATGCCCGACGGCGGCACCATCACCATCCGATGCGCCAACCTGCCCTCGCCGGCGGACGCCAGCCTCCCCACCCCTAAACCTGGCCCATATGTGCGGGTGACGATCCAGGACACGGGCTGCGGCATCCCGGCGGACGTGCTCGACCGGATTTTCGAGCCCTACTTCACCACCAAGGAAAGCGGCAACGGCCTGGGGCTGGCCATCGTCCACTCGATCATCACGCGGCACGAAGGCATGATCACCGTGGAGTCGGTCGAAGGCAAGGGGACCGCCTTCCACCTTTATCTCCCCGCCGTGCCCGGCCAGGAACAGCCCCGGCAATCCCAGGCCGCCCTTCCGAGCGCACCGACAGGCCGCCGCATCCTCCTCATGGACGACGAGCCCCTGGTACGCAAGGTTTCCGCCGCCATGCTCACCGAACTGGGGCACACCGTGGTGACCGCTCAGGACGGCGGCGAAGCCGTCCAGCTCTTCGAGCAACACCAAGCGGCGGGCACTCCCTTCGATCTCGTGATCATGGATCTCACCGTGCCAGGCGGCATGGGCGGCAAACAGGCGGCGCAAGAAATTCTCGCCCGGGCGCCCAAGGCCAAGCTAGTGGTGGCCAGCGGCTACTCCAACGATCCTGTGCTCGCGGAGCCGGAAAAGTACGGGTTCATGGCCGCCCTGGTCAAACCATACCTGCTCGCCGATCTCGAGGCAGTGCTCGCGCGGATCTGACGTCTTTCTTTTCCCCTGGCATTCCCATCATCCCCGGGCAAAAACTGGCGCCAAATGCCACAAAGTGGTATATAACGCGGTACCCTTCATCCCCTAGCAACGAGGTTGACGATCATGGGCCGAACACGACGCATCCATACAGAGGTCATCCACGCCGGACTCCGTCCCGGCGACTGGCAGGGCGCCACCCTGCCGCCCATCCACCAGACCGCCGCCCACCGCCACGCCACAGCCCAAAACCTGTCCGACACCTTTGCCGGCCGCACCGCCGACCACATCTACATGCGGCTGACCAACCCCACCAACCGGGTGCTGGAAGAAAAACTCGCCCACCTCGAAGGGGGCAAGGGGGCGGTGTACATGGCCTCGGGCATGGCGGCCATCACCAACACCTGCCTGGCGCTGTTGCGCTCTGGCGACGAGTTCGTATGCGGCAACTCGCTTTTCATGTCCACCTACGTGCTCTTCGCCAATGTGTTTAAAAAGTACGGTATCACCGCCCGGTTCGTGGAATCCACGGACATGACCGCCCTGGAGGCGGCGATCACGGACAAGACCCGTTTCGTGTATCTCGAAACCATCGGCAACCCCAAAATGGACGTGCCGGACCTTGAGCGGGCGGCGACCATCGCCCATGCCCACGGCCTGCCGCTCGTAGTGGACAATACCCTGGCCACCCCCTATCTGTGCCGGCCCATCGAGCACGGGGCCGACGTGGTGATCCACTCCACCACCAAATATCTCTCCGGCCACGGCGACGCTACGGGCGGCGTCGTGATCGACGCCGGCGCCTTTGCCTGGAACGAACAGCGGTTTCCGGACCTGCTGCCCTTTGTCGAGCGCAAGGGGGGGCTGGCCCTGCTCGACAAGATCTGGCGCGAACACCATATCAATTACGGCACCACGGGCGCGCCCCTGCACGCCTATCTCACCATGATCGGCCTCGACACCCTGGCCGTGCGCATGGAACGCCACCTGGCCAATGCGGCCGAGGTGGCCCGCTTTCTCGCCGCACATCCCAAGGTGCGGCGGGTGGACTATCCCGGCCTGGAAGGCAGCCCCCACCGGGCGACGGCGGAGCGCCTCTTCGCCGGGCTGGGCTACGGCGGCGTGGTCGCCTTCACCCTGGCCGACCAGCCGGCCTGCTTCCGGTTTATCGACCACCTGCAAATGGTCTATCATTTGGCCAATCTGGGAGACTGTAAGACCCTGGTCATCCATCCCTACTCCTCGCAATACCTCTCGTTCCCCGAGCCGGTGCGGCGCGAGTTGTCCATCACTCCGGACCTCGTGCGCCTATCGGTGGGTATCGAGGCCAAGGAAGACATCATCGCCGATCTGGAACAGGCCTTGGCCGCTGTATAACGGGCTGTGGGCGGCGCATGGCCGCGCCGCCGGATTCCGCGGCCCTTTTTGTGTTTCCCCAGCCGCTGGCCGTGCCGAAGGCTCCAGGAGCGCGGACGGAAACCGGGCTGTATCCCTGGTATATCCGAAAAGGTGCCAAGGAATTCGTGAGGTTGGCCGGAGCTTGCGCTTTGGCCAACCGTGGTCGAAAAAGCCAGGGATGGCTTTTCAACGGACGATTAAAGAAGCGCAATCCCTCTTGGCGGGCGGCGCTGGGCATGGTACTCCTGAAGTATGAGCGAGTACATCGAACACGACAAGAACGGCGTGTCGGTCGGGCTGGTGGAGAAGCGTTACTTCACCTTTGCCGAGCCGCCGGAGTGCATGGAGCTGGAGGGCGGGGCCAAGCTGGGGCCTGTAACCATCGCCTATGAGACGGTGGGCGAGCTCAACGCCGAGCGCTCCAACGCGATCCTCGTCTGTCACGCCCTTTCCGGCGACTCGCACGTGGCCGGCTACTACACGCCGGACGACCCCAAACCTGGCTGGTGGGACCTGTACGTCGGGCCGGGCAAGGCCATCGACACGAACCGTTACTTTGTGGTCTGCTCCAACATCCTGGGCAGTTGCATGGGCACCACGGGACCGGCCTCCATCAATCCGGCCACCGGCCGGCCCTACGGACTCGACTTTCCGGTCGTGACCATTGGCGACATGGTGCGCGCCCAACGGCGGCTCATCGACCACCTCGGCATCGACCGGTTGCTGGCCGTGATCGGCGGCTCCATCGGGGGGATGCAGGTGCTCGAATGGGCGCTGCGCTATCCTGACCGCGTGCGGGCCGCCATTCCCTTGGCCACCACCAAGCGGCATTCAGCGCTCGCCATCGCCTTCAACGAGGTGGCCCGTCAGGCGATCATGGCCGATCCCGACTGGCGCGGCGGCAACTACTACGACGGGGCCAAACCGGCCCGCGGCCTGGCCGTGGCCCGGATGGTCGGCCACATTACCTATCTCTCCGACGAGGCCATGCGCCGCAAATTCGGCCGTCGGCTGCAAGACAAAAGCGATTTTTCCTTTAATTTCGACGTGGACTTCCAGGTCGAAAGCTATCTCCGCTACCAGGGAACCAAATTCGTCGAACGGTTCGACGCCAATTCCTTTTTATATATCACCAAGGCGGCGGACTACTTTGACATCAAAAACCAGCACGGCCGCGGCTCCACGGTGCGGGCCTTCGCCAAGGCGCGCGCCCGCTTTCTTGTCGTCTCCTTCACCTCGGATTGGCTCTACCCAACTTACCAGTCCCGCGATATGGTCAAGGCGATGAAGAAAAACAACCTGGACGTCAGCTTTTGCGAGATCAAGGCCGACTGCGGCCACGACGCCTTCTTATTGCCCAACGAACGGCTGGCCGCCCTGATCCGCGACTTCTTGGAGCGGGTGTCCCATGAGCGGTGAAGAGACAGCGGCGCAAACAACGGCCGGTCTGCGTTTCGATCTCTCGGTGATCGCCGGCTGGATCCGCCCTGGGAGCAAGGTGCTCGACCTGGGGTGCGGCAACGGGGAACTGCTCTCCTATCTCAAGGAGCACAAAGAGGTCGTGGCCACGGGCATCGAGGTGGACGAGGAGCGGGTGGCGGCCTGCATCCATCGCGGCGTGCCGGTGATCCAGGGCGATCTGAACGAGGAAATCGAAGACTACCCGGACAAGGCGTTCGACTACGTGATCCTGAGCCGAACCCTGCAGCAGGTGTACGAGCCGGACCGGCTGATCCGCAACCTTCTGCGCATCGGCCGGCGGGCCGTGGTGAGCTTCCCCAACTTCGGGCACATCGGCTGCCGGCTCCAACTCTTGCTGGGGGGCTACGCGCCCAAGACCGCGCAACTGCCCTACGAGTGGTACAACACGCCGAACATCAGGATCATCAGCATCAAGGACTTCCACCGGTTCGCCCGTGAGATAGGCTTTACCATCGAGGCCGAGGTGGCGATCAACACGGACAGCGAGGACAAGCGCGGCCGGATCGTCCGCCTGCTGCCCAACCTGTTCGCCACCTACGGCATCTTTCTCATCGCACCGCGAACCGGGAATGCCGCAACAATGTGAGGGGGCGGCCAGCGCGCCCCAACATGCAACCCTGTCTGCGCCGCGCCCCTGGCCCGAGGGGCTAAAAAGGGGAAGCCCTTGCGCAGCGGAACCCAAAACGCCCTATGGACGAAAACGACATCACCACCGGACAATGCAAGGACGAGGCGGACGAAGTCGCCGCCCTGTACCGCGAGTTGCCAGCCGTAGTGGACGAACTGGCCGACGCCTGGCACAAAAAGGACCGGACCGATCATCCCGGACCGATCCCCATCCCATCGCATTCGGAGATCGTGGCCATCATCCACCGGTGTCGCCGTATCCTCTTTCCCGGCTACTTCACCGAGAGCAACATCAATCCAGCCAACCTCAAGTACTGCATCGGCCAGGAGACCACCGAACTGTTCGAGGCCTTGAGCCGGCAGATCGTGCTCGCCTTTCAACTCGCCTGCTTCCAGGAGCGGCGGCCGTGCATCCAGTGCCGGGAAAAAGGCCACTTTTTGGCCCTTGAGTTCATCCGCACCCTGCCCGCCATCGAACGGTTGTTGGCCACCGATGTCGAGGCGGCCCTGGAGGGCGATCCCGCGGCCAAGGGAGTGGACGAGGTGATCTTCAGCTATCCCGGCATTCTGGCGATCACCGTCTACCGCATCGCCCACGAGCTGTACAAGCTGCGCATTCCCGTCATCCCGCGGATCATGACCGAATGGGCCCATAGCCGCACCGGCATCGATATCCATCCCGGAGCCAGCATTGGCAAGAGTTTCTTTATCGATCATGGGACCGGGGTGGTGATCGGCGAGACGACTGAAATCGGCGACCGGGTGCGGATCTACCAAGGCGTGACCCTTGGCGCCCTCTCCCTGCCGCGCGACGCCGGCAACCGTTACCGGAACAAGAAGCGCCACCCCACCATTGAGGACGACGTGATCATCTACTCCAACACCACGATCCTCGGCGGCGACACGATCATCGGCGCTCGCTCGGTAATCGGCGGCAACATCTGGCTCACCGAATCCGTGCCGCCGGACACCAAGGTGCTGATGAAGCGGCCGGAGCTGATCTACGCCGGCAAAAGAAAAGGCCGGAACTGACGAAGGAGAAAATGTCATGGCCCTCGTTCCCGACATCACCCGCGCAGTGGGCGGCACGCCCCTGATCGAACTCCGCTCCCTGGCGCCAGCGGAGTGCCGGATCCTGGTGAAGCTGGAGGCCAACAACCCGTTGGGCAGCGTGAAAGACCGCATCGGTGTCGCCATGCTGGACGCCGCCGAACGACACGGCCGCCTCAACCGTGACACCCTGGTGGTGGAGCCGACAAGCGGCAATACCGGCATCGCCCTCGCCTTTGCCTGCGCGGCCCGCGGCTACCGCCTCACCCTCACCATGCCGGAGAGCATGAGCCTGGAGCGGCGCGCCCTCTTGCGTCATTTGGGGGCGGAGCTGGTGCTCACGCCGGCGCCGGACGGTATGCGGGGGGCCATCGACAAGGCGGAAGAGATCGTCCGCGCCACGGCCAACAGCTTCATGCCCAACCAGTTCGCCAACCCGGCCAACCCGGAAATCCACCGGCGCACCACGGCGGAGGAAATCTGGCGGGATACCGCCGGCGAGGTGGACATCTTTGTGGCCGGCGTGGGCACTGGCGGGACGATCACCGGCGTGGGCGAAGTGCTCAAGAGCCGCAAGCCAGAAGCGCGGATCGTGGCCGTGGAGCCCGCCGACTCCCCGGTTCTCTCCGGCGGCCAGCCAGGACCGCACAAGATCCAGGGGATCGGCGCTGGCTTCGTGCCGCCGGTACTCAACACCCAAATCCTCGACGAGATCATCCAGGTGGCCAACGACGAAGCGTTCACCACCGCACGGGCCCTGGCCAAACAGGAAGGGCTCTTGTGCGGCATCTCGTCGGGCGCCAACGTGCACGCCGCCCTCCTCTTGGCCGCCCGTCCGGAACACCGCGGCAAGACCATCGTCACTGTCCTGCCCTCCACCGGCGAACGCTACCTTTCCACCGAGCTGTTCGTAAAGGAATAGGGCGAGCAGTCCGCCGAAAAAGCCATCCCTGGCTTTTCCAACGGACTGTTAGGACTTGTCTTGCCTGGCCGCAGCCGGTAAGATAGCAACCGTTTTTCATGAGGCGCAGCCAGCCCCTTTAAACGGACTGTTCAAGAACCAACCCGAGATGTTCACGCGACACCAAGGAGGCCGACTATGGCAGACGTGCAGACCTTCAGTGATCAGGATTTCGAGACCAGCGTTCTCAAGGCGGGCCAGCCGGTGCTCGTTGACTTTTGGGCCCCGTGGTGCGGTCCCTGCAAGGCTATCGCGCCGGTGATCAGCGAGCTGGCGGCCGAGTACGCCGGCAAGGTGATTGTCGGCAAGATGAACGTAGACGATAACCCGGCCACGCCCGGCAAATACGGCATCCGCGCCATTCCCACCCTTATCCTCTTCAAAGACGGCCAGGTGGTGGACCAGATCACCGGCGCGGTGGGCAAGGCGCAACTGACCGCGATGCTCGACAAGGTCTGTTGAGCCGGCGCACCGCCCTTTTTCCGCGGCTGGCCGCAGGGTTGCGGCCGGCCGTTCGTGCATACGAGGCCGCTATGACCCGTTCCCTTCTCTCTGTTTTCGCCATTTTGCTTTTGTTCGCCAACAGCGGCTGCACGGTTCTTGACAACGCCAAGGCGTTGTTGGGCATGGGCCGCGACCTGCGCCCCACCACGGCCGAGGGACTGGTGAGCGAGGCAATGGACGACTTCGCCTTTGGCCGCTACGAAAAGGCGTTCAAAAAATTCGAAGAGATCCGCGACCGCTATCCATTTTCTGAGTTCAGCTTGCTGGCCGAACTCAAGATGGCGGACTGCAAGTACTATCTGCAGGACTACGAGGAGGCGGCAAACCTTTACCAGGCCTTTGAAGACGATCATCCAACCAACGAGGCCATTCCCTATGTGATGTTCCAGATCGGCATGGCCCATTTCCGGACCATCGACACCATCGACCGGGACACCACCGGGGCGACAGAGGCCATTGAGGCGTTCTCCCGCCTGCTGCGCGCCTATCCCGACTCGCCGTATACCGAGGAAGCGCAAGCCCGGATCACCGCGGCCCGCAACTTCCTCGCTGGCCATGAACTCTACGTGGCCAACTTTTATCTCAAGCGGGAAGAGTACAAGCAGGCGGCCGGCCGCTTGCAGTACATTCTGGACAACTATTCCGATACCGTGGTTGCCGAACAGAGCCGAGAGCTGCTGGCCGCCGTGCAGTCGGACAACCCGCCGCGCCGCACGTGGCGCGATTGGCTGCCCGATCTTTCCCTGCCTTCCTGGAAGTCGATCAAGGAGGGGCTGATCTTCAGCCCGGCCGGCGGCGCCACAGGCGCGCCTTGAGCCAATGGCTTAGCCTACCACTCCTGTCCCTGTGCCGCTAACAGCCCATTTTTCAACGGGCTGTTATCAGGCCGTCGAAAAAGTCATCCCTGGCTTTTTCGACCACGGTTGACCAAAACAACGTTTCGGCCAACCTCACGAATTCCTTGGCTCTTGCAGAGGCGATCTACGACGCCGCAACTTCTTGTCGTACCGTTCCTGTTCGCTGTAAATGCAGCCGCAGTACGCCTGGCGGTAAAGCCCCATTGCAATGGCGCCCTCGATGCCGGCCTGCCAGCCGGCGCGAAAATCCTGATAAAAAAAGGGCACGCCGGCCTGGGCCGCTGCCCATTCGCCGGTCTGGCGGATCAAATCGTGCTTTTGGTACCGGCTGTAGAGCAAGGTGGTGGTGAAGCCGTCGAGTCCCATGTCGGCGGCCAGGCGGGCCGTCCGCCGGAGGCGCAGCCGGTAGCAGATGCGGCAGCGGTCGCGCTCGTGAAAGACCACGCTGCGGACGAACAGCTTGAGACCGTAGTCACGTTCCCAGGTGACGGGCAGACCGGCCTTCTCGGCGAACGCGCGCGCCGCTCCCAGCCGTCGGCGAAACTCACGGTAGGGGTGGATATTGGGATTGCAAAAAAAGCCGTGCAGTTCGTGCCCTTCCCTGCGGAGCGCCGCCACGGGATAGACGGCGCAGGGGCCGCAGCACATGTGCAAAAGGAGCCTCATGGCGACTTGCGGAATTGCTTGGGATCGATGCCGTACTTGCGCACCTTGTAGTTAATGATCCGCAGGCTGGTGTCGAGCAGGCGGGCCGCCTTGGTCTGGTTGCCGCCGGTCTTTTTCAGGGCATCGACGATCAATTCCCGTTCGAAGTTCTCCACCGCGGCGGCAAAGGACGTGGGGTTACGGCCGCCGGCCACCGAATCCGCGGTCTGGAGCGAAGGCGGCAGGTGGTAGTTCTTGATCGTCTCTTCGTCGCAGATGAGCACCGCCCGCTCCATGCAGTTCTGCAGCTCGCGCACGTTGCCCGGCCAGTGGTACTGCATGAGCATGTCGATGGCCGGCGTGGAGATCCGGGTAATGCGCTTGCCGTTCTCCTCGGCGTAACGGGCCAGGAAATGCTCGGCCAACAGGAGGATATCGGTGGGCCGTTCCCGCAAGGGCGGAAGATAGATGGGAAAAACGTTGAGACGGTAGTAGAGGTCTTCGCGAAAGGCGCCTTCGGCGACAGCTGACTCCAGGTCGCGGTTGGTGGCCGCTACCAGGCGCACATCGCACTTGATGGGCCGTGTGCCGCCCAGCCGGGTGAACTCCCGTTCCTGGACCACGTGCAGGAGCTTGACCTGCACCGATGGCGTGAGTTCGCCGATCTCGTCGAGAAACAGGGTCCCTCCCTCGGCCAGCTCAAAGCGGCCCTTCTTCACCCCCCGGGCGCCGGTAAAGGCCCCTGCCTCATGGCCGAACAGCTCGCTCTCGAGCAAGGTCTCGGGCAGAGCCGCACAGTTCACCGTGACGAATGGCCCCTCGGCCCGGCGGCTGTTGTGATGGATCGCCTTGGCGATCATGGTCTTGCCGGTGCCTGACTCGCCCCGCAACAGCACGGTGGCGTTGGAATCGGCCACCCGATGCACCATTTCCAACACCTCGTGCATTCGGCTCGAATTGGTGATCACGTTGTCGAGCCGGTACTTCTCGGACAGTTCCCGCCGCAGCTTGATATTTTCCTGTTCCAAGCGGTCGCGCTCCTCGTTCACCGCCTGGATGCGGACCACGGTCTGGGCGATGAGGCCACTGACCACGGTAAGGAACTGGAGGTCTTTTTCAAACCCCCGGCCCTCTTCGTAGTCCCGGTCCACACTGAGGGCGCCGATGGTATTGGCCCCGTGGCGGATGGGCACGCAAAGAAAAGAGGCGGTACGCTTGCGCAGATCGCCACGCGCCCGGGTGCGGTTGAGAAAGAGCGGCTCAGCGCCAATCTGCGGCACCACGATGGGGGCGCCGGTGGCCACCACCCGCCCGGTGATGCCTTCACCGATCTTGTATTTGCCCCGGCGGCGGGCCTCGGCGGTGAGCCCATGCGCCACTTCGATCTCCAAGTGGCCGGTGACCGGGTTGACAATGGTCACCGTGCCGTTGTACAGCCGCCGGCCCTCGGCCAGGATCTCCACCGTCTTCTGCAGACACTCCCGCAGGTCCATCGTGGAGGCCAAGGCCCGGGTGATCTCGTAGAGACAGGTCAGCTCCTCGATACCGTAGTCCTGGCCGCCAATGGCCGTGCCGCTGGCGTTCTGTCCGTTTGCCGTATCGCCCATGATTCAGCGCTCCCCAAGTTGCGATTGTTCGCTCGGCGGGATTTCAGAACGGCCAATATAACAAAAACGTAGCAAAACACCAGACAAAAATGACGCCAGGAAAAGGTGCCAGGAACGGTGCGGGAGGGTTACCAGCCCGTTGAAAAACGGGCTGGGTGCGGCACAGGGATGTGCCGCCGGATTCCGCCGGCCCTTTTTGGGTTTTCCCAGCCGGCTGTCGTGCCGAAGGCTCCAGGCGTGCGGAGCG
This sequence comes from Deltaproteobacteria bacterium, assembly GCA_015488275.1. Lineage (GTDB taxonomy): Bacteria > Desulfobacterota > Desulfobulbia > Desulfobulbales > S012-135 > S012-135. The sequence continues at coordinate 12,881 of WFOD01000237.1, read as the reverse complement.
AACCAGGCCGCGCCCAGGGAACACCAAAAAGGAGCCAAGGAATTCGTGAGGTTGGCCGAAACGTTGTTTTGGCCAACCGTGGTCGAAAAAGTCAGGGATGACTTTTTCGACGGACTGTTAGGCGCTGCGGGGAGCGCTCAAGACCACAGCGGCAAAACCGCCAACGGTGAGCCGGTCGCTTCCCAGCGGCGGGGCCGCGTGCGCCGCCACGATATCTGCGGGCGGTTGCGCCGCCGTGTCCACGAGCAAACGCCAGGGATGACCGTTCGGCGCCGGTGGGACAAGAAACGCCCGCGGCCGCTGATCGCCGTTGACACACACGCAAAAATCGTCGTCCGGCTGCGGCGCGTAACGGCCGTCGAGGACAAAGACGAGCGTGCGGCACTCCTCGGACCAATCTTCTTTTCCTTCCGCTGATGACCAGGATATGCCGCACGCCCCACCGGCGGCAGCCGGCGCTGGGAAGAAAGAGGTGCGCCGGAAAACCGGATGGGCGCGGCGCAAGGCCACGAGCTTGCGGAAAAAGCGCAGCAGATCGGCGTTTTTCTCGGCCAAACGCCAATCGACCCAGCCAATGGGGTTGTCCTGACAGTAGGCGTTGTTGTTGCCGCGCTGACTGCGGCCAAACTCGTCGCCGGCCAACAGCATGGGGACTCCCTGGGAAAGGAGCAACAGGACGGCAAAGGTGCGCATCCGTCGCCGCCGGAGCCGCAGGATGCGCGCGTTGCTGGTCGGCCCCTCCACCCCGCCGTTCCACGAGATATTGTCGTCAACGCCGTCCCGATTGTCCTCGCCGTTGGCCTTGTTGTGCTTGTGTTCGTAACTCACGAGATCGGCAAGCGTAAAGCCGTCGTGGCAGGTAACGTAGTTGATGCTTGCCGTGGGCCCGCGGCCGGCGTACAGATCCTCGCTGCCCGCGATGCGGGTGGCCAGCCGGCCCACGGTTCCTGACCGGCCGGCCATAAAGGCGCGCACATCGTCGCGAAAGCGGCCGTTCCATTCGGCCCAGCGGCGACTGCGGGAAAAGCTGCCCACCTGGTAGAGGCCGGCCGCATCCCACGCCTCGGCGATGATCTTGGTGTGCCGCAGGACCGGATCCTCGGCAATCTGCTCCACCACCGGCGGGTTGTCGAGCACCCGGCCTTCCTGATCGCGGCCAAGGATCGAGGCGAGGTCAAACCGGAAGCCGTCCACGTGCATCTCCACCACCCAGTAGCGCAGGCAATCGATGATGAGCTGCCGGACGAGGGGATGGTTGCAGTTGAGCGTATTGCCGCAGCCGCTAAAATTCCGGTAGGCCTTGGTGGCTGGATCGAGCAGATAGTAGATCGTGTTGTCCAACCCCTTGAACGACAGGACCGGCCCGTCCTCCCCGCCTTCGGCCGTGTGGTTGAACACCACGTCGAGGATCACCTCGATCCCGGCCCGGTGCAGCGCCTTGACCATGTTGCGGAACGCGGTCACCGGATCGGCGGCATCGGCGGCATAACTCGCCTTGGGCGCAAAAAAACCGATGGGACTGTAGCCCCAGAGGTTGCGCAGCCGCTCGCCGGAGATGGGGTCGCGCCGGACGATCTCGTTTTCGTTGAACTCAAAGACCGGCATCAGCTCCACGGCCGTGACCCCCAGCTTCTGCAAGTAAGGAATCTTTTCCACCAGCCCCTCATAGGTGCCTGGGTGAGCGACCCCGGACGAGGAATGGACGGTGAAGGCCCGCACGTGCAGCTCGTAGATCACGCTTTCGGCAAGCGGCCTGCCCAGGGGGCGGTCCCCCTCCCAGTCGTAGCGGTTCTCCACCAGGCGGCAACGGCGGGCAAAACCGTGCCCTGCCCCGGGCCTTCCCCACCGTTCGCCACCCGTAAGGTGGCGGGCATAGGGATCGAGGAGCAGACGCCGGCCGTCGAACCGGTGGCCGGCCCCTGTGGGATCCCACGCTCCGGCCACCCGCAAGGCGTACTCCACTCCCGGCGCCAGACCGGCAACAAAGACGTGCCAGATATCGCCGGTGCGGTTGGCGCGCGGATCGAGGGAGATCTCCACCGGCTCGTGATCCGGCGGAAACAACAGCACGGCGGCCCGCTGGCCATGACGGCTGAAAAAGGCGAAGTTGACCCCGCCGGGACAACGGGTAGCCCCAAGCGGCAACGGCCGGCCGGGCAGAATATTGCGCATGTTTTTCTCCTTGCCAATCAAGTCGGCAAACCTGTACCCTGAAAGAAAATCCCTTGCAACCCCTTGGACGCCAGGCCCAGACGATTATCCGCCACTTCAGCCGCATTCTCGCCCTGTTCCTGCTGGCCGTCGGGCTCCTCGGCTGCTCGGACACCCCCAAAGAGCAGCGTCCCGCCGCCTCGCCGCCGCCCGCCTCCCGGCCGCTCGTCGTGTACGTCAACTCCTATCACCGGGGATTTGCCTGGAGCGACGGCATAGCCCGCGGCATCTACCAGGTGTTTGGCGTGGTGGCCGGCAGAAGGGGATTTGACGACTCCCGCGCCAAGGTGCGTTTCCGGCAGATCGATCTCGACACCAAGCGCCATCCCGACGAGGGCTTCAAGCGGCAGGCCGCCCGGCGGGCCAAAGAAGCCATCGACCGCTGGCGGCCGGACCTGGTCATCGTCTCAGACGACAACGCGGTCAAATACCTCGTCGTGCCCTATCTCAAGGATACCGATCTGCCCGTGGTGTTCTGCGGCGTCAACTGGGACGCCTCCATCTACGGCCTACCATGCCGCAACGTCACCGGCATGGTGGAAATATCCCTGGAAGACCAGGTGGTGGCCCGCCTGCTCCCCTACGCCCGTGGCGACCGGATCGGCTTTATCGGGCCAGATGTGCTCACCACCCGCAAGGAGGCGGAAAACGTCAAGCGCTTCCTGGGACTGGATCTCATCACCTACTACGCCAAGGACGCCGATGACTTCTTGCGCGGCTTTGATCTGCTCCAGGAACAAAGCGACATCCTGCTCATCAACTCCGACGGGGGGCTGTATCACGACCGCCTGGCCGACATCATTCCCCACGTCCAGCAACAGGCCAAAATCCCCACCGGCGCCATGTCGAACTACATGAAGGACTACGCCCTGCTCACCATCGGCAAGGTGCCGGAGGAGCAGGGCGAATGGGCGGCGAACACCGCTTTGGCCATTCTCAGCGGCACGCCGCCGGCAGACATCCCCCTGGCCCGCAACCGGAGAATGCAGATCTATTGCAACATGCGGATGGCCAAACGGCTCGGAATCGTCTTTCCCGTGGAGCTCGTGGAGGCGGCCTTTTTCGTCGAGGAGCAGCCATGACCCTGCGCACCAGACTCCTTCTGCCCGCCGTGGCGATCTTGCTCGGCGCCCTGGGGATGAGCCTTGTCGCCATCACCAAGGAAGTGGTGCAGGTGGTGGACACCGTGGAGAGCGGTTTCTATCAGGGCAAACTGACCGCTGTGCTCAGTCTGCTCCAGCAGCGGGAGCAACGGCTTGCGGCCACGGGAATGCGCACCGTCTACGAGGAGGCCTTTCAGCAGTCCACCCTGGCCACCCTGCGCTCATCGCATCTGCAGGGCGACCATCCCGATTTTCCGTTCGTCATTGGTCCCAGCGGCCATCTCCTGCTCTATCCCGACAACGTCCCCGCCCTGCGGGACATAGCCTCTCTTGTTGGCCAACCGGCCGGCACCACCACCCTGATCTCTGCCGACGGCCGCCGGGTCTGGGTGACCTTCACCCCCTTTGCCCCCTGGCGATGGACCATCGGCTGGGCAGTGCCAGAAAAAGTCAAGTATGCGGCGGTCAAAAAACTCCAGCAGCGGCTGATCCTTATTCTCGGCCTCGCCTTTGTTCTCGTGGCCGCCCTCCTCGCGCTCCGTATCCGTCAGGTCACCCGGCCAGTGGAAGAGCTGACCGCGGCGGCCAAGGCCATGACCGACGGCGATCTCGACTATCCTATTCCTGTGGGCGCCCGGGACGAGATCGGCGTCCTCTCCCGCTCGCTCGACACCATGCGCCGCCGGTTGCGGGAAAAGATCCATCAACTTGCGGCCAGTGAACGCAACTACCGGGAACTGGTGCAGGGAGCCAACTCCATCGTTCTCCGCTGGGACAAAGAAGGCCGGGTGCTGTTCATGAACGACTACGGCCTCAAGCTCTTTGGCTACACGGCGGAAGAGCTGGTCGGCCGCCACGTGGTAGGCACCATTGTGCCGGACCGCGCCACCAATGGCGCCGATCTCGCCCGGATGATCGACGATATCCTCCACCATCCCGACGAGTACCAGCTCAACGAGAACGAGAACTGCACCAAAGACGGCCGACGGCTCATCATCCAGTGGACCAACCGGGCGATCACCGATGAAGACGGCACCGTGGAAGAACTGCTCAGCGTCGGCACCGACGTCACCGAGCAACGGCGGCTGGAAGCCGAACTGCGTCAGGCCCAGAAACTCGAAGCCATCGGCACCCTGGCCGGGGGCATAGCCCATGACTTCAACAACATCCTCACCGCCATCTTTGGCTTCACCGAGCTGGCCCAGATGGAGGCGGGCGACAATCCCACCCTGCGTCATCTCCTTGACCAACAACTGACGGCCGCCCGCCGGGCGCGGGATCTCGTGCGGCAGATCCTGGCGTTCAGCCGCCGCAGCGAACAAGAAAAGGCCCCTCTCCAGATCTCGCTCCTGGTCAAAGAGACGTTGAAGCTTTTACGCGCCAGCCTGCCGGCCACCATTGAGATCCAGGCCGATATCACCAGCACCGCCACCATCCTCGCCGATCCGACCCAGATCCATCAGATGCTCATGAATCTGGCCACCAACGCCTTTCACGCAATGGAGGAGCAGGGCGGCAGGCTCACCATCACCCTGGACGAAACCGATCTCGACCACGAAGAGGCCAAAACCTTTGCGCCCCACCTGCCGCCCGGCCGTTATCTCCGGCTCGCGGTGAGCGATACCGGTGGCGGCATTGAGCAGGAAATCCTCGACAAGATCTTTGAGCCCTACTTCACCACCAAGGAGGCGGGCAAAGGCACGGGACTCGGCCTGGCCGTGGTGCATGGCATCGTTCGCGGCCACGGCGGCAGTATCCGCGTACAATCCAAGCCAGGCGTGGGCAGCACCTTCACCGTGCTGTTGCCCATCGCATCGTCAGAGGAGACGCGCGCGCACCCAACAGCGGCCGGCGCGCCACCACACGCAGCCGCTCCCGCCCGGGCCCGGATCATGGTGGTGGACGACGAAGAAAGCGTGCGCTTCCTTCTGCAAGAGTTTCTGGCCCGCGCCGGCCACCGGCCCACGAGCTTCGCCTCGCCCAAGACGGCGTTGGAGGCCTTTCGCCGCTCCCCCGCCGCCTGGGACATGGTGATCACCGACCTCACCATGCCGGGAGGCACAGGGCTCGACCTTGCCAGCCAACTACGGGCCATCCGCCAAGATATCCCGATCATCCTTTGCACTGGCCAGAGCGAACGGGTGGACGCCGAGCGGCTGGCCGCGCTGGCCATCGACGCCTCCTTGCGCAAGCCGCTCCTGCAGCAGGATCTCGTGCGCGCCGTCAACCGGGTGCTGGCCGAACGCCGGCAGGCCTCCTGCAACCCCTAACAGCCCGTGGAAAAAGCCAGGAAGGGCTTTTTCCACGGACTCATAAAAAAACCCCGTCACGGAGGACCGGACGGGGGGGGGCGGCGTTCCCGCCGCAACGCCAAAAAACCCAAGCTCAAAACCGGTAACGCATCCCTATGCTCGCCAGGTGCGCCCCGCCATCGTCAAACGTGCCGTTGGGACCAAAGGGGTTGGTGGCGCTGCGGTTGTTCACCGTGCGACTTTCCTTGTTGTCGTAGAGATACGACAGGGCCACGGTCAGCCGTTCGTTGGGGTGGTAGGCCAGTCCCGCAGAATAGATAATGGCATCCGAATCAGGAAGCTCGAAGCCCAAGGTGGCGTCAGGCACCGGCGTCTCGTCCCAGGCGATGCCGGCCATTAGGGTCCAGGCCGGATTCAGCCGGTGGGAGACGGCGAGACGCAGGGCGTCGGAGTCCTCCCAGTTTTTGGGCAAGGGATTGTCGAAGCCGGCAAGGAATGGGCTGATGGTGGTCAGGGCCACGCTGTAGTTGAAGTCGAGCTGGTCATAGGCCGACCAAAAGGTGCGGTCCCAGGTGAACTCCACCGCTGTATCGCCCCAGGCATACCGGCCGGAGAGGGTGAGGACGTCGGGCGTGGCCACGGTCACCTCCGCATGACCGGTGTACACCGGCGCATTCAGCACGAGCCGGGCATCTCCCGCAAGATCGAGATCCACCTGGGAACGGTAGGTCAGCGCCAGGGCCAGGCGCTCCGACGGACGGAAGGAGAGGGCCGCGTTCCAGCCGATCTCTGTGGCGTCTCCCTCGAGATCGCGCCGCAAGGTCGTAGGCCCGGCCAAGGTGGCCTGACTGCGCACTTCCCCCTCGGCGTAAATCAACCGCAGGCCCACGCCAATGGCGAGAGCATCGTTCACCTGATAGGAGACCGTGGGGTTGGCCTCATAGGTCTTCAAGGTGAAGTCCTCGGCTGTAGAGCGGGGCAGCGGCTGCTCCCACCGCTTGGACAGGCCAAAGGGATAGACGATGGACAGGCCAAAACGCCAGCGGCCATGGGCGGGAGAGACCAGGTGCACGTTGGGGAGCAAGAACTGCTCGTCCTTTGACGAGCCGTTGTTGGCCGCAGCCGCCGCGTCGGTATAGGCGACCGATGGCAAGTCGATATACAGCAGGCTCACTTCGGTACGCCAGCCTTCGCCTAGCCAACTCATGGCCGCGGGATTGTAATAACTCGCATCCGCCCCCTCGGGCAGGGCACCGTAGGCGCCGGCCCGTCCCACGCTGTTGACCGATTGCTCTGGTATCCGGAACGCAGCCCCCCAGGCGGTGCCGGCCGCCAGCATTGCCGCGAATCCCACTGCCGCAACGAGCCTTTTACCCATTTTTCTCCTCCTTGCACGTTTAGGAACGTTGGCCGGACCTTATCAGTCCGTCGAAAAAGTCATCCCTGACTTTTTCGACCACGGTTGGCCAAAACAAAGTTTCGGCCAACCTCACGAATTCCTTGGCTCTTTCAGAGCCGGCGGAATTCGGCGGCACCTCCATGTGCCGCACACAGCCCGTTTTGCAACGGGCTGTTATCGTTTTGGCCAACCGGAATGGCGCCGGGTACGTCCTTCCTACCGGAAACAGGAAAAAATGGCAACTATTTCACGCCTCGTTCACCTTGTCGCCGCGCAAAAACGTATTCAAGCTCACGGCCGCGTTCTTGAGCGCGCACAACTCGCCGCACATGGAGCAGCCTTTGTCGGAAAGCGACTTGCGGGACTCGAGGATGCGGCGGGCGTCTTCTGGAAAAAGCAGGTTGTCGAACTGGCGCGACCAACGAAAATCGCGCCGGTCTTTGGAGCACTGCTTGTCCGCCTGGTCGGCCCGGCCCTTGAGCTTGACCACATCACCGATATGGGCCGCCAAGCGGGCCGTTTTGACGCCGACCTCCACGTCCTCCTCGTTGGGCAGGGCCAGATGTTCGGCCGGGGTGATGTAGCAGATGAGATCCGCGCCGTACATGGACGAATGGGCCGCGCCAATGGCCGCCGTGATATGGTCCCAACCCGCCCCGATATCGCACGGCAGCGGCCCAAGCATGTAGTACGGCGCATCGCCCGACATCTTTTTCTGCAAGATGATATTGGCCTCGATCTCGTCAAGGGGCACGTGGCCCGGCCCCTCGACCATGGTCTGGCAGCCCAAATGGCGGCCGCGCTCGGCCAACTCGCAGTTGAGGATAAGCTCGGCCATCTGCGCCCGGTCCAGGGAGTCGTGGATGGCGCCGGCCCGGATGCCGTTGCCCAGCGACAGCACGGTATCGTGCTTTTTCAGGATCTCGCACACCCGCTCGAACTGTTCAAACAAGGGGTTTTCCTGTTTGTTGGCCAGCATCCACTGGATCATCAACGTGCCGCCCTTGGAGCACAGGCCGCCGTAACGATAGCCCTGGCGCTCCATCCGCTCCAGGGTAAAGAGGTTAATGCCGCAGTGGATGGCCATGAACGCGATGCCATCTTCACATTGTTTTTCAATGAGATCAAAAAGGTACTCTGGATCCAACCGGGTCGGGTCCTTGTGTTTGCGGATCGTTTCGCAAAAGGCCTGGTAGAGAGGAACATTGCCCACAGGCAACGATACCTCGTCGAGCACGGCGCGGCGGATGGCGTCCAGATCACCGGCGGCCGACAGCTCCATCAGGGTGTCGGCGCCGGTCTGCTCCGCCACACGGGCCTTGCGTTTTTCATGCTCGACATCGCACACATCGCTCGATGTGCCAATGGAGGCATTGACCTTGGTCCGCAACCCCTTGCCAATGCCCACGATACGCCGGCCGTTCCGCCTGCCCTGGACGATAACGATTTGACCGGCCGCCACCCGCTCCCGCACCACCTGGGCGTCGATGCCTTCCTGCTCCGCGACCGCTTGCATGGCCGACGTGATCCGGCCCTCCTGCGCTGCGACGAGTTGGTTTTCCATAACTCCCTTTTTCTCCTTAGTTGGCTTGCGATTCCATTTTTTAACAGCCCGTTGAAAATTCCAATCAGATCCGGGCCGCCATGACCAGGGCAACCAGGGCCTCGGTCATCTCACAGGCGGCGCCCAAGGTATCTCCCGTCGCCCCACCCAGCATCCGGCGGCAGTAGGCGGCAAACCCCGCCACAAAGAGCATCCCGGCCACGACCACCACGCCGCCCGCCATGCCGCCTACTCCCGGACCGAGCACGGCGAGACCGAGGAGAGCGGCGGCCAAGGCCGTGGAAGGGGGACGCTGGTAGAAGACCGCGGCGCGCCCCTCCTTGCGGGCATACGGCAAAAGCCGCATCATGAGGAGAATCGCGGTCCTGCCCACCGTTGGCATAAGGAGGACGGCCGCCAGCCGCCGGTCAGGCGGCGCCGCCGCCAGGGCGGTGACCTTGACCGCCAGCACCACCACGATGGCGAGAACGCCCATCACGCCGATATGGCTATCCCGCATGATGGCCAGCATCTGCTGCCGGCTGCGGCTGCTTCCCAGGCCGTCGGCCGTGTCGGCCAGGCCGTCGAGATGGAATCCGCCCGTGGCCAATGCCAGAAACGCCACCACGAGCAAGGCCGCAAGCGGGGGAGCAAAGAGGTGTTCGGCCACGATCAGGCAGCCGGCGGCAAGCGCTCCCAAACAAAGCCCAACCGCTGGGAAAAAGGCCAAGCCGCCGGCAAGGTCTTTCTCCTCCACTCCTGCGCCGCCCACTGGAAAACGGGTGAGAAAGGCGGCCGCAGCACGCAATTTTCGCCACCAATCCGGCATCGCTCCCCTTCCAAAACTCGACCGCATACAACCCGCGTTGCCACGGGCCGTTAACAGCCCGTTGAAAAACGGGCTGGGTGCGGCACAGGGACGTGCCGCCGAATTGCGCCGGACTTAAAAAGTCCAAGCAATTCGTGAGGTGGGGCGAAGCTGTGCTTTGCCCAACCGGGGTCGAAAAAGCCAGGGACGGCTTTTTCGACGGACTGTTAAGGGCCAGTGCTCCGGGAAACCGCGGCCTCTTCAAAGGTCAACACCTCGGAAAGCACCCTGGCCGCGGCCTCCACGATGTTCATCGCCAAGGCCGCGCCCGTTCCCTCGCCCAGGCGCAGGCTGAGATCGAGGAGGGGCTCCAGCCCGAGATGTTCCTGCATGATGCGGTGTCCCTGCTCCATTGAGCGGTGGGCGGCGATGATGTATTGGCGGGCCTGCGGCGCGAGCGCGCAGGCGATCATGGCGCCAGCGGTGGAGATGAACCCGTCCACCAACACCGGCCGGCGCAGGGCCGCCGCGCCGAGGATCACGCCGGCAATGCCGCCGATCTCAAAACCGCCCACCTTGGCCAGCACATCGATGGGATCTTCAGGATCGGGCCGGTTGACCTCGATCGCCCGCTCGATCACCCGCACCTTGTTGGCAAGCGCGGCGTCGTCGATCCCCGTGCCCCGGCCCGTGACCTCGGCAGGCGCGCGGCCGGCGAGCACAGCGCAGATAGCGGCGCTGGGCGTGGTGTTGGCGATCCCCATGTCGCCGGTGGCAAAAAGATCGGCGCGGCCGGCCAGTTCCTCGGCCACCTCGATGCCGGCTTCCACGGCCCGCACCGCCTCCTCGCGGCTCATGGCCGGACCTTGGGCCATATTGGCCGTGCCCATGCCGACCTTTTTGTCGATGATCTTGCCAGCCGCCGCCAGTTCGCCAAGATCCGCGGCCACGCCCATGTCCACCACCACCACGTCTGCCCCGGCCTGGCGGGCCAGGGCATTGATCCCCGCACCTCCGCGCACAAAGTTGTACACCATCTGGGGGGTGACCTCCTGGGGAAACTTGCTTACCCCTTCGGCCGCCACTCCATGATCGCCGGCCATAGTCACCACCACCCGCCTGGCCACCGGCGGGGTGAGGGAGCGGCAGATACCGGCCAACTCCACGCCGAGATCCATAAGACGCCCCAGGGACCAATGGGGCAGGGCCAAATGGTCGAGCCGCTCCTTGGCCCGCTGCCGCCAGGCATCGTCCTGGGGCGCGATCGTTGCTATCGTCTGTTCAAGTCGAGACATCTTCTCCCTCCTTGAGCTGCATCGCCTGACCGCAGACCACCATCACCACCCGGTCCGCGGCTGCGCCAAACTCCTGGTTGCACCGACCAAGACAGTCCCGAAACCGCCGGGCAAGGACGTTGGCCGGCACGATACCGCACCCAACTTCGCTCGTCACCGCAAACACCACTCCAGGCCGGTCACGGATGACCGCCAGCAAGTCGCGGGCCCGCCGGGCGACACCGTCCTCATCGAGATCCTCAACCGCCAGCAGATTGCTCACCCAGAGGGCCAGACAGTCGATGAGCACCACTGGCGCAGACGCGGCGGCGAGGACAGAGGCCAGGTCGCGAGGTTCCTCCACCGTGCGCCACTCCTTGCCGCGCCGGCGCCGATGACGCGCGATACGCTCTCGCATCTCTGGATCAGGGGCGCCGCCAAACGCCGGATCCGCGGCGCAGGTGGCGACATAGAGCCACGGACCGGGAAGAGAGCGGGCTTGCACCTCGGCGTAACGGCTCTTGCCTGAACGGGCGCCGCCGGTGACCAGCACGAGTTCGGCCATCTTTTATCCTCCGCCGTCTTTTGCTGTTTTCCAGGTTGCCGTGTGCCAGGCCGGCCGCTCCAGGGCGACGAGCCGGCTCCAACCGTGACTCTGTTCGATCGCCACGAGCGAGGCCGGTGGAATGGCAAAGGCGAAAAAGGCGCTTTTGGGATCGAGCCGCAAGAGCGCACAGAGCGCGGCGCGGATCACCCCGCCGTGGCTGACGATGACCAGCGTCCCTGTATGTTGGACGAGCAACCGGTCCATCACCTGTTGCACCCGGCGGTAGAAGGCTGGCCACGCTTCTCCTTCTGGAAAGCAAAATCCCTGGGGATCGTCACGCCAAAGCTGGACGAGATCCGGGTCCATCGCCTCGATGGCGGCAAAGTCCTTGCCTTCCCAGCGGCCAAAATCGATTTCCCGCAAGTCCGCCTCTACCTCGAGCCGGCACCCCAGGGCCGCGGCAATGGGTTCTGCGGTCTGGCGGCAGCGGACGCGCGGACTGGAGAAACACGCCACAGGGGCCGACGCCTCCCCAGCGGCCGGCCAAGAGGCCAAACGCTGGGCCAGCCATTGCGCCTGTTGCCCCCCCGCACCGGCCAGGGGCGGATCAAGACGCCCGACGTAACGCCCACGCCATGCTGGCCCCGTCTCGCCGTGACGGAGAAGAAAAAGCGTGCGCGCCCGGGCGGCGGGCCGTGGTCTTTGCGATTGCATGGCTAACGTTTGCCGTATCTGGCCGCAGGGCGCCCCCGCGACCAGTTACCGTTTGCCGCCAATAAAAAAACCCGGACCGATAAAGCGCTGTCATCGATCCGGGATTGCCCTGTTCATCCACGTGATCCGGCTGGTGTCTCCTGACCGCGAACAACACCACCCCCTGCAGGCAGGTATTCTGACTTCCCCTCCCTAACCGGCGGCCTTCCCACCCGTTTGACCGGGCAGTGACCACAGAAGCGCCACGACGAGGCGTGCGCCTCGACGCCCTTTCCTGTCCGCGTCTTGCCGCTGGGAGCGGCCTTGCGTTTTTTCGCTGGCCAGAACTCCGTTAACAGCGCCAACACGGGGCCGGCAGGGTTCCCCCATCCGAGCGATTCTTTCGAGGAGGATCAACGCGGCGCGCAACGACAAAAAAAGAAAGATACGCGCCGGCAAGGACGAGGGGTAGGGTCACAGCGGCGGGCCCGTTCCCGATTCGCACGGGATTCCCTTTCAAGCCATGACGGCACCTGCAGGTGCTGTGCACCCATACCCGATTTCCGGCCACGGGTCAAGGCGGGCGGTCACTGGTCGGGCGGCAGGCTGTCGAGAAACTCCTCTGCCACGTCAAAGGGATTGTCGGCGTTGTCGAGCAGGATGCCTTGCAAACTGGTAAAGGCGCGGTAATTCATGTCCGTGAAAAGCACGGCCATGCCTTCGTCGTCCACGCGCACCACCTCTCCCCCCACCCGCAGCAGGCGGTTGCCAGTGATGCCGGCCCGGTGGAAGGTGATCTCGCATCGGTCGCCGGGCCGGCGGTGGCGGCCACAACCGATCTTGACGCCGCTCAAGCACAGGTCCGTGGTCTCACAGGCGATGACTTCATCCGTAAAGTGGATCTCCACCGGCGTGCGGACCGGCACCCGGGTATGCCGCCGCTGGTTGGTCTGTTCCTGTTCCATAGCCGTGTCCCTGCTCACAACGAAAAAATGACGCACGCACGGGCCTGGCGCCTCGTTCTCAGGCCGCCCGCCTACGGGTGTGATAT
>WFOD01000236.1 GCA_015488275.1 Deltaproteobacteria bacterium | reverse complement strand
TGATGGTATCGCAAAAAGTCCTCGTGGAGGCGCATCCGGTGATTTCCGGGAGAAAGCGGTTTGCGGCGGGGCGCGTTAAAAAACTCGCTTGTTTGAGGGCATAGCCCGAGTTTCCGAGTTTTAGCGCCGCGCCGCAAAGCGCTCCGGGAATCCCGGTTTAAGCCGGAGGGAGGACTTTTTGCGAGTTCATCATAATCTGTCTGTGAGGCTGCGGCTTCGGCGTTCGAAGGGGCAACCCCGTGATCAGTTACCTTCGGCTGGCCGCCGGTCGTCGATCAGGAGCCAGAAGCGCAGGGCCACGCGGCCGGTCTCTTTTTCCCGAGCGCTGACCATCACCCGGTTCTGCCGCCGGCCGAGCGGCCGGTCGTTGTCGATCCACACCCGGTCCCCTTTCACCCGCGCCGGCCGCCAGCCGAGTTCAGACACGTACACGGCAAAGGAGCCGGGCCGATACCGCTCAGGGTGACGGATGCGCGCGCCAAAGGCAGGAGGGGCAAGATCGCGCAACGGTTCAAGGCCGGGCCAGAAATCGGCCAGGGGCAGATCACGACGGTTGATCACCTTGGCAAAGTGGTCAAGGGTGGACCACTCGCGGCCAAGGATCGGTTCGCGCGGCAGGCGCAGGATATCGCTTTCATCGCTCACCGCGCCGGGATCCTGGGAGAAAACCGCCTCATACCCAAAACCAGCCGCCGCATCGAGCACCAAGCGGTTGTACTCGCCGTACGGCAGGGCGAGATAGCGGGGGGGCTGGCCGAGCCGTTTTGCGAACACCCGCCGCGAACGGCGCAGATCCTCCTCCACCCACAGCCGGTAGGCCGCATCATCGGCGCCGGCCGGCCGGCGGCCAAAGCGGGGATGACCATAGCTGTGATCCTGAAAATCGACTCCAGCCGCGGCCATCTCCCGCACCTGGTCCCAAGTGAGGAAGTTGCGGTAGCCGCGCTCCAGGGCCTCGACGTAGAGAAACACGGTGAAGGGGTAACCGTAGCGCCGCAAAAGCGGCCACGCCACGGTATAGGTGGACAGGAAGCCGTCGTCCACGGTGATGGCCACGGTCTTGTCCGGGATCGGCCGGCCGGCGCGCACCGCGCCAGCGATCTCGGCCAGGGGGACCACCCGGTAGCCATGCTCGCGCAGATAGTCGAGCTGCCGGCGGAACCGGTCGAGGGGCACGTTGGTGGTGGGCCAGCGCTCCTCGCCGAACCGGTGATAGATGAGGATCGTGCCGTCGGCCCTGGCCAGGGGGACAAACACCGCCGCCAGCCACCACGCGAGAAGGCACAAGGAAAAGAAGAGGATTTTCCCCTGCCGCATCTCCCAAGGTTGTGGTATTATACTGCGGTTTTGTATCAATTTCTTCTCCATCAGGAGGCGGCCCATGCGCGTCATCATCCTTGTTGCCACGTTCATCGCCCTCACCCTTGTCTCCCTCGCCACCGCGCCCACGGCGCGCGCCGGGCGGGCGGCAACGGTCACCACTGCCCGGCCCACCGTCACCTTGGAGACCACGCTGGGCGCTATTGTCATCGAACTCTTTACCGACAAGGCCCCCCAAACCTGCGAGAATTTTCTGCGTTACGTGCAGGAAAAGTACTACGACGGACTCATCTTCCACCGGGTGATTCCCGGATTCGTCATCCAGGGTGGCGGGTTCGAGCCGGGGATGAAACCGCGCAAACCCACCCATCCGCCGGTGAGAAACGAGGCTGACAACGGCCTGAAAAACCTGCGCGGCACCCTGTCCATGGCCCGCACCCTACAGGTGGACAGCGCCACGAGCCAGTTCTTCATCAACTTGAAAAACAATCCCTTCCTCGACCATCAGGGCAACGATCCGGCCCGATTCGGCTATGCGGTGTTCGGCCGGGTGGTCAAGGGCATGGAGACAGTGGACAGGATCGCCCAAGTCCCCACCGGCCGGGTGCGCGGCTTCAAGGACGTGCCCACCACCGACGTGGTGATCCAGCGCGCCTACATCGGGCCGCCGCAACGCTGATGGGCAACAACCCGTTGCAAAACGGGCTGTGTGCGGCCCAAGAACGCGCCGCCAATTCCGCCAAGACCGTCATTCCTTTGCCCCGCCGTCCGAGCCATCGTCGTCGAACAGGCTCAACGGCTTGGGTTTGCCCTGAGCCGGAGGGGGATCCGGATCTGCCGCCGGCCGCTCCCGCTCCTCCGGGGCGCTGGCGCGCGCATTGTCCGCGGCGTCTCCCCTGGCAACATCCGCACGCGCAGCCGCCGCTGGGCCGTTCTCTGGCTTCGGCGTTGCGCTACCAGCCGCTTCGGGCCCTGGCGCAACCGGAGGGGCGGCGGCCACCACCCGCCGCACCACCCGGGCGCCAAGCCGCTTGCCCCGCGCGGCCACGCCCTTGATCAAAAAGTCGTCAAAGGCGATATCCATGAGGTTGGAGCGCGCCCGGCGCGAAGGCGCAAAATAGATGCGCGCGCCCTGGCCCTCGCCCAGCGACAGGTGTTGAATGAACGACTTGCGGTGGGCGGGAAAGAGGCGGTATTCCCGGTCCACGATGAACTTGGGCATCCGGAACCGTTTGACGTACGACAGGCCGCTCGATCCGTCACGGTACACGAGGTTGAAGAGCAGCGACCGCGCCACCTTGCCAACCCAGAGCACATCGGAGCCCACGTAGAGCTTGTCCGGCACGGCAATCACCTTGTACATGCCGTCCTTGGTGATGAGCAGCAGTCGGTCGTACTCTGAACAGGCGATCTCGATATCGCCCTTGTCCTTGACCTGATGGCCGAGAAAGCCGCTTTCCCGGTGATAGACCACGGTGAGGTTGGCCAGCGCCACCTTGCGGGCGTCCACCTCGTCGAAGGAGGCGAGTTCGGTGCGGCGGGGATGCTGCGGGCCGTAACGGACGAGCAGATCGTCGAGGAAACGGAGGCAAAAGCCGGTAAGATCGGCGAGATCCGCCTCGACCCTGGCGATGGCCGCCCGCGTCTCGTCGATGGCCCGGCGCTTTTTCTCGATATCGTAACGGGAGATGCGCTTGATGCGGATCTCCAGCAGCCGCTCCATGTCCTCGCGGGTCACCGGCCGCTCGAGCCGGTCGGCAAAGGGCGCGAGGGCCCGGTCCAGGGCCGCGAGCACGGCTTCGAAGCTCTCGCACTCCTCGATCTCCTTGTACAACCGCTCCTCAATGAAGATCTGCTCTAGCAGTTCAGCGTGCAGCCGGTCGCGCAGGCGGCCAAGTTCGATCTCCAGTTCCCGGCCAAGATCGTTTTTGAGCTTGCCGGTATTGCACCGCAACACCTCGTCCACGGTCATGACCACTGGCTTGCCGTCACGGATCACCGTCAGGTTGGGGCTGATACTGATCTCGCAGTCGGTAAAAGCGTAGAGAGCGCCAATGGTCTCGGCCGCGTACACGCCGCGCGGCAGCTTGATCTCCACTTCCACGCTCTCGGCCGTGTAGTCGCTGACCGACTGGATCTTGAGCTTGCCCGCCTTGACCGCCTTTTCAATGGAGTCGATCACCCCTTGGGTGGTGGTGCCGTAGGGGATCTCGGTGATGACAATGGTCTTGTCGTTGCGCGCCTCGATCCGCGCCCGGCAGCGCAGCCGGCCGTTGCCCTGTTGGTAGTGCGACACGTCGAGCAGGCCCCCTTGGGGGAAGTCCGGAAAGATCTCAAACGGTTCGCCGCGCAGGATCTTCTTTTGCGCCTCGATCAGCTCGCAGAAGTTGTGCGGCATGATCTTGGTGGCCATGCCCACGGCGATGCCCTCGGCGCCTTGCAGGAGGAGCAGGGGTATCTTGGCCGGCAGGGTGACCGGCTCGCGCATCCGGCCGTCGTAGGAGTCGGTGTATTCGGTGAGGTCCGGGTTGAACAGGGTCTCACGGGCAAGCGGCGACAGGCGGCATTCGATGTAGCGGGGCGCCGATGCCTGGTCGCCGGTGAAGATGTTGCCGAAGTTGCCCTGGCGGTCGATGAGATACCCCTTGTTGGCCAGGGTCACCAGGGCGGCGAAGATCGAGGCGTCGCCGTGGGGATGGAGCTTCATGCACTCGCCCACCACGTTGGCCACCTTGTGGAAGCGGCCGTCGTCCATGTTCTTGAGCGTCTGCAGGATCCGCCGCTGCACCGGCTTCAAGCCGTCGGCCAGATCAGGGATGGCCCGCTCGGTAATGACGTAGGACGAGTAATCGATGAAGTTGTCGTGGAACAGGCGGTGGAGATCGCCGTAATCAGTGGTCGGGACCATGATGCCTCGCTACTGCACGGGCCGCAGGTTGGCCATGATGAACTCGCGCCGCTCCGGCGTGTTGCGGCCCATATAAAACTGGAGGATATCGGGCACGTCGGAGAGCCGGTCGATATGCACCTGTTGCAGCCGCATGTCCGGGCCGATGAACTGCTTGAACTCCTTGGGGGAGATCTCGCCCAATCCCTTGAACCGGGTGACCTCGACCTTCTGGCGGCCGGCGGCCAGCCGCTTTTCGGCCGCGGCCCGCTCGGCGTCGGAGTAGCAGTACACGGTCTCCCGGCGGTTACGCACCCGAAAGAGCGGAGTCTCGAGGATATAGAGGTGGCCGCGCTTGACGATGTTCTCAAAAAAGGTGAGGAAAAAGGTGAGAAGCAGGTTGCGGATGTGCAGCCCGTCCACATCGGCGTCCGTGGCCAGAATGATCTTGTCGTAGCGCAGGTCGCCGATGGACTCCTCGATGTTGAGGGCCCGCATGAGGTTGTACATCTCGTCGTTCTTATACAGCAGGGCGAAGGAGTGGCCGTGGACGTTGAGCGGCTTGCCCTTGAGGGAAAAGACCGCCTGGGTCATGGGATCGCGCGCGCTGACAATGGAGCCGGAAGCGGACTGCCCCTCGGTGATGAAGATCATGTTCTCCCGGCCCGGCGGCGACGGCTTGCCGCGGCTCGGGTGGTACTTGCAGTCCTTGAGCTGCGGGATCTTGAGCGCCACCTTCCTGGCCTTGGCCTTGGCCTCCTTGCGCACGTGCTGCAACTCCTTGCGCACGCGGGCGTTCTGCTGCACCTTGGCGAGGATGATCTCCGCGGTTTCCGGATGCTTATAGAGGAAATCGGTGACCACGGCCTTGACCTTGGCCACGATATCGGCCCGGATGTCGGTATTGCCCAGTTTGTTCTTGGTTTGCGACTCAAAGATCGGCTCGCGCACCTTGACCGCCACCGCGCCGACCACGCCCTCGCGCACGTCTTCGCCCGCGTACCGTTTGCCGGCGTACTCGTTGATCCCTTTGAGAATACCCTCGCGGAAGGCGGAGAGATGGGTGCCGCCCTCGTTGGTATAGGTGCCGTTGACAAACGAGAAGTAGTGCTCGCCGTAGCCGTCGGTGTGGGAAAAGGCGAACTCGAGTCCCTTTTCCCGGTGATAGATGGCATCGTAGAGCTGGGTGGAGCGGATCTCGGCCTCGAGGAGATCGAGCAGGCCGTTGGTGGAGTAAAAGGTCTCCTTGTCGAAGACAAAACGCAGGCCAGCGTTGAGATAGGCGTAACGCCACAGCCGTTTGCGGATGAAGTCGCGGTTGAAGGCGTAATCGCCAAAAATCTGGGCGTCGGGCCGGAATTCCACCAGGGTGCCGGTCTTCTCAGTGGTCGCCCCGCTCTCCTCGGCCTTCAGCGCGCCCTGTTCAAAGGTCGCGGCGGCGAACTGGCCGTCGCGAAAGGCGGTGACCCGGAAAAAAGAGGACAAGGCGTTGACCGCCTTGGTGCCCACGCCGTTGAGCCCCACAGAAAACTGGAAGGCGTCGGTGTTGAACTTGCCGCCCGTGTTGATGATCGACACGCACTCCACGAGCTTGCCCAGGGGAATGCCGCGGCCGTAGTCGCGCACCCGCACGAGGTTGCTCTCGTCGATGGCGATCTCCACCCGTTTGCCCGCGCCCATGATGAACTCGTCCACCGCGTTGTCGATCACCTCTTTGAGCAGGATATAGATGCCGTCGTCAGGATGATTGCCGTTGCCCAGCCGGCCGATGTACATGCCCGGCCGCAGCCGGATGTGCTCAAGGGAGCTTAACGTTTTGATCTTGGATTCGTCGTACACGGGCGCAGTGGTCATAAAAAGGCGTCTTGCTGAAGCGAAAAGAGTTTACAGGAGCAGGCCAGCGCCTACGGGCCCGGCGCAAAACGGGCTGTTACCCCGGGATTTCCGGAGCGGTTTGCGGTTCCAGCATAGCAGCCCGTTGAAAAACGGGCGGTGTGCGGCACAGGGATGTGCCGCCGAATTGCGCCGGGCTTGAAAAGCCCAAGCAATTCGTGAGGTTGGGCGAAGCTGTGCTTTGCCCAACCGGGATTGAAAAAGCCAGGGACGGCTTTTTCAACGGACTGTATAGAGGAAAAGAGCACAAGCGGCCGGACAAGTCAAGGAGGCGGCCGGCGGCGGGCAAAACGCTCAGCCGCTGGGTAGCAGGCGGGCCAGGTGCTCCTTCAACTCGGCCAGGTCAATGGGCTTCATCATAAAGGCCTTGATGCCGATCCGCTCCGCCCCTTGGGGATCGATCGCCTGCGAGTAGCCGGTGGCGAGGATGATGGGGATGTCGGGCCGGATGGCGATGCACCGCCGCGCCAGCTCCTCACCGGTGAGTTCCGGCATGGTCTGATCGGTGATGATGATGTCAAAGGCGTCGGGCGCGGCCTGGAACGCCTCCAGGGCCTGCCGGCTCGAGCCGTAGCTGGTCACCTCCAGCCCCAACTGCTCGAGGACGATACGCATGGACTGCAAGATGAACGGCTCGTCGTCCACGAACAAGACCCGGCCCTGCAAGCGTCCCTCCCGCTCGGCCGGGGGCTTTTCCTCCTCCACCTCCGCGCCCTGGGCCACGGGCAGATAGACCTCAAAGGTCGCGCCCGCGCCCAAGGCGCTGGTCACCAGAATCGCGCCGCCGTGGCTCTCCACGATGCCGTGCACCGTGGAGAGCCCCAGCCCCGTGCCCTCGCCTACCTCCTTGGTGGTAAAGTACGGCTCAAAAATCCGCTCCATGGTCGCCTCGTCCATGCCACAACCGTTGTCTTCCACCACCAGCTTGGCGTAGAGGCCAGGATGCAACCCCTTGATCTCCGCGGCCATGTCCTCGGTGACGGTCACCTCCTCGAGGCCAACGAGAATACGGCCGTTCGCCTCCTCTTTTACCGCGTGCACCGCATTGGCGCAGAGGTTGAGCACCACTTGGTGGATCTGGGTGGCGTCGGCGAGGACCGGCCGGCAGTCCACATCGATCCGCCGGTCAATCGCCACGGTGGGCGGCAGGTTGCCGCGGATCATATTGAGCACGCCCTTGATCACCGGTTGGAGGAGGATCGGCTTGCGATCCTGGCTGGTGGGCCGGCTGAAGGTGAGGATCTGGCTGACCAGATCCGCGGCCCGCCGACCGGCGCGGATGATCTCGCGCACGTTCTCCGCCGCCCGGCTCCCCGCCTCGATATCGGGCAACGCCCCTTCCGCATAGGCGAGCATGGCCCCAAGGATGTTGTTGAAATCATGGGCGATGCCACCGGCAAGAGTGCCCAGGGCCTCGTGCTTCTGCGCCTGTTGCAGTTGCCGCTCCAGCTTGTTCTCCCGCGTTACGTCGCGCTTGAGGGCCACGTAGTTGACAATGGAGTGCGACTCGTCAAACACCGGCGAGATGGTGCACTCCTCCTCGTAGAGCGAGCCGTCCTTGCGGCGGTTGATGAACTCGCCGCTCCACACCGCGCCCCGCTTGAGGGTGGTCCACAGGTTGCGGTAGAACTCCCGGTCATGCTTGCCGCTCTTCAGGATACTCATCGGCCTGCCCACCGCTTCCCCGCGGCTGTAGCCGGTGATCGCCTCGAACGCCGGATTGACGTATTGGATCACGCCGGACGGATCGCAGACCACAATGGCCTCTGCCGCCTGCTCCACCACGGTGGCCAGCAGCCGCAGCTCCTGCATGGTGCGCCGCTGGCTGGTGATGTCCTGCGCCACGCAGACCACGCCCTGGAATATGCCGTCCGGGCCGTACATGGGCGAGCTGGAAAACGAAACGTACACCGGTTCGCCGTTCTTGGCCCGGTAGGTGGTCACCAGCGGCCGCACCAGGGCGTTGGCCTCGAGATCGCCTTCGCCGCACTCAAAGGGCGGCGCGCCGGCGAACAACCGCTCAAAGGGCATCCCGACCAGTTCTTCTTCCCCGTAGCCCAGCAGCCGGCCGATGGCGGCGTTCACCGTGCGGATGCGGCAGTCGGGCGCCACCACGCACAGGGCGTCGGACATGGAGGCGAGGATGTTGTCGAGGTATTCCTTGGAGGCCAACAGCTCGTTACGGGCCCGCTTGAGATCGGCGGCCATCGTGCGGATCGTGTCGATGAGCGCCCCGATCTCGCCCCGGGCCCGCAGCCGGTTGGCCGCGTCCAGATCGCCCTTGCCGATGCGGACCACCGCCTCTTTCAGGCGGATGATCGGCTCGGCCACGGACACGGACAAAAAGTAGCCGAGAAGCAGGGTCAGCAGCGCGCCGCCCACCACAAAAAAGAGGAGGCTGCGCTCGATGGAGGCGGCGGTGGCAAGGGCGTTTTCCCGCTTTTTGAACTCGAGTTCGGTCATCAAGTTAGAAAGATGAACGGCGAGATCGCGGATATTGGCCGAACGTTCGTGAAAATCGAGCACCTTGGAAGAATAATCCTTGAGGCTGATCCGGCCCTGGCGCTGCTGTTCGCCGTGAAAGGCCTCGAACAGGGCGGCGCCAGCCTTTTTGAACGCCCGGATCTCGCCCTCCAGGCGGCGGAGCAGATACTGGGCCTTGTCCTCCCGCACCCGTTCGCGCAGGTTGACGATCACCGACTCCAGAGAGTTGGCGCCGACCATGAAGCTCTCGAGATCGCGCTGGTCGTTGAGCAGCATGTACAAAAGGAGCTGTCCCTCGGCGACCTTGGCCAGATTGTTGATCGTTGCCGCGTTGAGGATGGCGAACTGCTTGTTCAAGAAATCGGTCTCCAGGTTGGCCAGGCGGGTGGCCTCCTGCATGAGCGTGGAGGTGACGAGAAAGAACCGCCGGATCTCCTGGCGGTGCTGCGCGGGGTCAAAGTCGCGGCCAGCCAGGGTTTCCTGATCGTAGATGGCGAGCACCGCCTGGGCGGCGCTGAACAGCTCCTCGCCCCCCTTGCGCAGGGCGGCGACGATCCGCTTGCCCTCGGGATCGCGGACCATGCCCTCAAGCTCGGCGGTCTTTTGCAGGATGGCCCGGTAACGGCGGAAAAAGGCCCGCCGGTTGGCGGAATCGCGCAGGCCGAGAAAGAGCAACAGCTCGCTCTGCGCCTGTTTGGCCGCGCCGCTCACCTCGTTGGCCGCCGCAATGATCGCCTGAAAGTGCTCTTCCCCACCCTCAAAGGCCTTGATGATCTGGCGGGTGGCGTTGAGCGAATAGAGGGCCACGACGCCGGCCAACAGGGCGATGACCGCAAAGGTGGCGAACAGGCGGTAATGGAGCTTCATGACTCAGGCAAAGGGGTCGAAGGCGTCGGGCAGGCCGCGGTCGGCCACGTCGTCGAGCAGGGCGACCACTTCCTGCTCCGGCATGGTGGAAAGCTGGAGCCGGTAGGCGAGAAACCACAAAAGGACCACCCCCAGGCCCCACCAGAGGATCTGCCAGGCCCAGATCGACGGGATGCCAAAGAGCCAGGTCGCCTGGTCGTTGGGGTCGCCGAACAGGGTATTGCCGACCATGGCCCCAGGGCCGACGGCGAAAAGGAACCACACCAGCGTAGCCAGCCAGGCCACCGGCACGTAGGGCCGCAGGTGGCCGGGCAGCCGGCAGGAGTGACGCAGGTAATCGTGGAACCGCTGGCGGTGGCGGAGTTCTTCCGGATTCTGGGTACAGGCGGAGACCGCAATGGCGACCACAAAGTTGGCCACCACCCCCCAACCAGCGGAATGGATGGTGAGCGGCCACCGGCCCCAGGCCGAAATACCGAACCACTGCTGGCCCACCCCCTCGGTGACCGTGACCACCAACAACCCTACGGCCAGGCCGGCGCTGATACCGGGTCCGGTGAGGAAGGGCCACCAGCAGACGCCTATGAGGGCTGGCCACATCTGGAGGCCGTAGGCCACGGCCAGCCCGCCGAGCAGCACGAGGGCGTCTTTCGAGGTAGTGGCCACCAGCAGGGCCAGGCCGCAAATAAAGATCACCGCGCCGCGGCCGACCAACTTTTGGGTCAGATGGCCGGCCCGGGGATTGATATAGCGGCGGTAGCAATCGCGGGTAAGGATAGCGCCGCTGGTGGAGATATAGGCCGAGCCGGTGGACTGCATGGCGGCGAGGGCGCAAATGGCCAGCACGCCGGCGAGCCAGGGATGCCGCTCGGCGAACAGGTGAATGAGCGCCGGCACCAGCATGTCCTGCCGTTCGGGCAGATCCATGAGGTCGCGGCCAAGACCGAGTAGATCACGCCCAACGCCCGCGGCCAACAGGCGGGTGTCGGCGCCGAGCAAGTGCCCTCCCATGCCTTGAATCACGGTGAAAAACACCAGCACCAACCCGACCCCGGCGGCCGAGGCCCAGACCTGCTGCGGCGCAAACGGCCGGGGATCCTTGTTGGAAAAGGCCCACATGGTAAAGGCTGGCGCCGCCTGGATGCCCATGAGCGCCATCACATAGGTGAGGCACATGGTGCCGGTCCACGGCCCGCCAGGGGCGCGGGTGCCGTCGGCCACCAGTTGGATGGGGGCGGGCATGGCGAGGTAATGGCTGTATCCTTGCGGCGTGCGCACCGGGTCAAGACGCCCCAAGGCGGCGATGCCGTCCACCAGGGGGCCAAAACCGCCCACCGCCACCAGAACCAGGGAGCCGATGATCACGATGCCGCCCACCAAAAGGATGCACTGCATGGTGTCCACATAGGCGACGGAACGCAGCCCGCCCAAGGCGACGTAGAGGATGAGGACCACAGACAGCAGCCACATGCCCACCTCGACGTCGAGCATTCCATCGGTGAGGATGTTGAAAAGGAATCCCGAGGCGCGCAACTGCACGCCGAGGTAGGGCACGGAAAAGACCAGGGCGACGATAACGGTGAAGATCCGCATCCAGTCGGTCTGGTAGTAGTCGGCGAACATCTCGCCCGGCGTGACGTAGCCGAACCGCTTGCCGAGCACCCACTGGCGTTTGAGAAACAGAACACCGGTAAGCGGAATGGTGATAGCGTAAAAAGCGGCATAGGCGTACTGAAAGCCGTCCCGGTAGATCAGGCCAGGCAGGCCGATGAAGGTCCAGCCGGAAAAACTCGTAGCCGTGGCCGCCAGCACAAAGATGACCACCGGGATGCGGCGGCCGGCGATGAAGTAGTCGGATGCGGTCTCGGCCTGGAGATAGCCCTTCACCCCCCAGAAAATGCAGTAGGCCCAGTACATGGCGACAAAGGCGAAGAGCCACGGGATGATGGCGCTCACAGCGGTTCCCTCCCTGCTGGAATCCTACCAGGCCGTTGCAAAACAGTCCGTCGCCTCATTATGTACCGGCTTTTGCCAGCGGGTGCAATCGCGCGCGCCATGTTTTCCCTTGCCCTTCTCCCCCACGAGTGTGATAAGATCGGAGGCGGCCCCGGCAAAAAGGCCGGGCCGCCCCGCATCCTCCCCGGCCGAGGATGCATGACGACTCTCGCTGAACGATAGATTTTGTTCCATGGCCACCATCCTGATCGTTGACGACGAACTGTCCATGCGGGAATTCCTCGCCATCCTGCTGGAGAACGAGGGTTATCAGCCCCTTTTGGCCGCCAGCGGCGAGGAGGCGTTGAGCACGCTCTCCCGGCAGGAAATCGACCTTGTCATCTCCGATATCCGGATGCCGGAGATGAGCGGCCTCGAGCTGCTAGAAAAGGCGCGGGCCGTCAAGGGCGGGGTTCCCTTTATCATGATCACCGCCTACGCCTCGCCCGAAGACGCGGTGCTGGCGATGAAGGGCGGGGCTTACGACTACATCACCAAGCCCTTCAAGGTGGAGGAAATCAAAAACGTGGTGCGGGGAGCGCTCAAGTCACCCGCGCCGATCAACCCGCCGCCCCTCACCGGCACCGCCTACTGCGGTATTATTGGCAAGAGCCCGGAGATGCGCAAGATCTTCGAAGTGATCGAACGCATCGCCCCCACCCAGGCCAGCGTGCTCATCTACGGCGAATCGGGCACGGGCAAAGAGCTGGTGGCCCGCGCCATCCACCAGAAGAGCAAGGCCACGGCCCAGCCCTTTGTGCCGATCAACTGCAGCGCCATTCCAGAAGGGCTGGTGGAGAGCGAACTGTTCGGCCACGTCAAGGGCTCGTTCACCGGCGCCACCGCGTCCAAGCAAGGGCTGTTCAAGCTGGCCGACCACGGCTCCATCTTTCTCGACGAGATCGGCGAACTGCCGCCCTTTATCCAGA
Source organism: Deltaproteobacteria bacterium (assembly GCA_015488275.1). Taxonomy (GTDB): domain Bacteria; phylum Desulfobacterota; class Desulfobulbia; order Desulfobulbales; family S012-135; genus S012-135. Next base: position 1,105 of record WFOD01000236.1, on the reverse strand, counting down.
GCAAACTCCTGCGCGTCTTGCAAGAACGCGAATTCCTGCCCGTTGGCGGCACCGAGCCGGTGGCCGTGGACGTGCGGATCATCTCGGCCACCAACCGCGACCTCGAGGCCGAGGTGGTGGCCGGCCGCTTTCGGGAAGACCTGTTCTATCGCTTGGCCGTGGTGCCCATCCGCATTCCGCCCCTGCGCGAACGCAAGGAAGACATTCCCCTTCTGGTGGAGCACTTTCTCGACAAGTACGGCCGCCAGTTCGGCAAGGCCATCGACTCGGTGTCGTCTTACGCCCTGGACGTGCTCATGGACTACGACTTTCCCGGCAACGTGCGGGAGCTTGAGAACATCATCGAACGCAGCGTGGCGATGGCCACGTCCAACATCATCCTGCCCGACAGCCTGACCATTGCCGCCCACCGCCGGTGCGCCCAGCGCCCCGAGCCGGCCTCTGAGTTCGAGCGGGCGCGGGAACTGGGGCTCGAACGTTATCTGGCCGAAGTGGAGGAGCGGCTGCTCCGCCGCGCCTTGGAGGAGACGGGCGGCTCCAAGATGCGGGCCGCCGAACTGCTGCGCATCAGCTTCCGCTCTCTGCGCTACAAGGTGCAGAAGTACGGCATCGGCTGACAGGGCTCATGGTCTTTCCCGCAGTGCAGGCCTTCTCCCTTGGCGGGCGGCAAGAATCACCAGCCGTCCGCCAGATCCATTGGCTGTTCTTCTTCCGCATCACCGCCCTGTCGGTCCTACTCGGCATCGCTTTCGCCCTCCAGTCCCCGAGCCGCACCCCCTTCGCCCTGCCCGCCCGGCACATCGCCTACTTCATTGCCGGCGTCTATCTCTTCACCATTGTCAGCGCCTTGCTCATGGGGCGGGTCACCAACCTCCAGCGGTACGCCTTTCTCCAGGTGCTGATGGACATCGTGCTCGCCGGCGTGCTCATCTTTTTTTCCGGCGGCAGCCAGTCGATCTTCACCCTGGTGTTCTTCTTCCCGATCATCGCCGTCGGCCTCATGCGCCTGCCCTCCTATCGGGTGGTCTGCATCCTCTTTACCATCGCCACCTACGGCACGGTACTCCTTTTGGAATACGCCGGCATCCACCCCCTGGCCGGCAAT
>WFOD01000235.1 GCA_015488275.1 Deltaproteobacteria bacterium | reverse complement strand
CACCTCCTCTGCCCGCAGGGGATCGGCGCGGACCACGGTGACGTTTGGCAGATCCAGGTGGTAGGGCCGCCGGGCCAGCACGGTGACCGTATGTTCCTGCCCGGCAAGGTGTCTGATGAGATGTCGGCCGAGGAATCCGGTGCCGCCGGCGAACAAGATGCGCATGGCGAGGTCCTGGTTCGAACAAGACGCAACGTGGTGTTGGCTCAGTGACCAGCTATTACCGCAGCATAGCAGGGAGCGTTGGCCAGAGCAATAGCAGCCCGTTGAAAAACGGGCTGCGTGCGGCGCAGGGACGCGCCGCCGAATTCCTCGGCTCTTTGGCCTGATAGGGAAAGCGGAGATCGAGAGACCGGCATTTTTTCGTAGACAGGGAGGACGGCGGACCGATACAATAAAAATCCAATCCCTTCGCGCCTTATTGCATTCTTGTTACCAGTGCTATGTGGCTACGTATACGTAAAATCAGCGCCATTGTCTTGGGAACCCTGTTTCTTTTTGCGTCCGTGGTTTCCGCCGCCTCGGCCAACCGGCTCCGCAACCACGACCACGGCGACGCCTTGCCAGCCTTTTCCTTGCCGCCGATTACTGGCGGCAAGGCGGTGCAGGTATCTCCAGGCGGCAAGCCAATGGCCTTGACGTTTTTTTCCATCAGACCGGAATTCCGCAAAAAACGCTCTCTTGCCCTCCTTGCGGCGCTGAATGAACTGGATAAGGCCTTTCAAGCCAAGGTGCGGTTCGTTGCGGTTTTCTGTGACGATGATCCAGGGAACAATAAGGACAGAAAGACGATTCGCGCCTACATGCAGGAGCGCCACATCACCCTGCCGGTATTGGCTGACAAGAACCGGGAGGTTCATAACCTCTACGGCATCTTCATGATGCCCCTCGTGGTCCTCATCGACGCCAAGGGCAGGCTGCACGAGGTCATTCCCTATACCTACAATATCCGGGAGCTGGTGGAGGGCAACCTGCGCCTGCTCCTTGGCGAGTGGGACAAGAAGAAACTTGCCGCCTTTCTCGCTCCGAAAAAGACCAAGGTGTATTCCAAGGAGGAAAAGGAGTTTATCCGCCGACTCAACTACGGCAAGGTGATGATGAACCGCAAGATGTATCCGCAGGCAATCCGGGAGTTTTCCACCGCCACCAAGTTGATGCCGAAAAAGATCGACGGCTGGGTTGAGCTCGGTTTCGCCTATCTGGCGATGAAGAAACCAGCGGAGGCGGAGCGTATCTTCCGCAAGGCCCTGACGGTGGACTCGGAGTCCGATGCGGCCATCGCTGGCTTGGGCCTCGCCCTCTACCACCAAGACCGGGCGCAGGAGGCCCTGCCTGAACTGGAAAACGCCTTTATCGCGCCAAAGCCGCGCCTGGAGGTCATCCTCGCCTTGGCCGATCTGTACGAACGAAAGGGGCAGATCAAAAAGGCGATTCGCTTCAACAAGCTGGCCGTCACCCGGCTGCTCACCATGTACGAACACCACTGGCAATGAGAGCAGGAGTCCTCCGCGTCGTGCTTGTCTTGGCCTTGCTGCTCGCCGCCGCGCCTCCGCTGGCCGCGCAGGAAGAGGGCGAAAGCGAAGGAGAGTGGACGACGACCCCATTTTTTTACTGGGCCGGTCCTGTGTCCGGCGGCAACAAGGCGTTGTCCATCTTGATCAACGATGAGGAGCCAAAGGGCAGGCGGCTCCACATCACCGAGCATGGGGGTGTCGTCCATGTGCGCCTGCTTTTGGAGCTTGAACTCAACCATGTGGTGATCGCCCAAGGGGAAAAGGTGTTGTACGAGCGTTTCCTTTTTTACGCCCCGAGCTACAACGATCTCTTGGTGCCGGAGGAGATGCCGGTTTATATCTTTCATACGGAGGAGAACGAGGCGCCGTGCCGCCGCTGCCACCGGCTGGAGCCGTCTTCCGAGGACCGGCGGCCGGCCAGCCCGGCGAAAAGCATCTGCTATCCGTGCCATCATGAGGAGATGGGCGACCGGCAGCGCCTGCACCCCACCTCGGCCCAATGGCGCTGCCTTATCTGCCATCAGCCGGGATTCGAGGATTCAGACCTCTATCCAGATGCGCCGGTGCGTTATACTGTGGCGGAAATCGCCGAGATCGCCGTGCTTTGCTACAAGTGTCACAGGCAAGAGGCGTCCCGCTTTGCCGGATACGAATACGTCCACGGGCCCGTAGGGGAGGGGGCCTGCATTTTTTGTCACGATCCCCACGGTTCTGCTCAACCGAAGTTCCTTCATCTGAACGCCACCAAGCTGTGCGTGGACTGCCACGACCTGGGCGAGATGCTCGAACGGCCGGTGGTGCATCCCGTGCTCCGCAAGCAGGGCTGCACCGCCTGTCATGACCCCCACGGATCGAATCATATGGTGCAACTGCGCCAGGAAATCGAGCCGCTGTGTTTTTCCTGCCATAAGCGGATGCGGGAATACGCAAACAATCACCCGGTGAACGGCCATCCCACCAGCGGCCGTCCAGACCCCCGGGATCCCCAGCGATCGTTGACCTGCGTCAGTTGTCACAATCCGCATGGCTCTGACGCGGACAAGCTGTTGCCCGAAGAAGATGCGATGATGGTATGTCTCGATTGTCACCAGATGAACATGCCATGACAACGGCGTGGACCGTTCCGGCCACGAACGGTCCAGCCAGGCGAGAGAAGGGGTGATGGTCAGGGGATACCCTGGAGGCAAGCCGATGAAAAGGATGAGGAGACAAGGGGGGTGGGCGCATAGGCTGCGGGCCGGCGCGCGGAGTCTTGCTTTGTTCTTGCCGCTGGCGGCGGCACTGGCGGCCCCGGCATGGGGCGCGGCAAGGGCAGAGATCGTCTATCCGCCGGACAAAGTAGCGGTCCATACGGCAGAGATTCAGGTGGTGGGGCGGGCCGGCGGTGGCCAAGGGCCGGTGAGCATTACAGTGGAGAACGCTTCGGGCAAGTCCTCGTTCACCGCCAAAGTGGAGCGCGACGCCTTTACCCTTACCGTGCCTCTGGCGCCGGGGCGCAACATCATCTCCGCCGCCGGCGATGAGCGCCGCAGCGTTGAGCGGCTGGAAACGGGAAAACGCCCCCCGGCCGGTTTTTCCCTTTACTTCACCCATTCCCGCGGCCGGCTGACCAACAACTGCGACGATTGCCACCTGGTGGTGCTCAACGAGAAACCCGACTACCGTCATATCGAGCAAAAGGTGTCTTGCACCACCAAGGACTGCCATGCGCAAAAAACAAACAAGCAATTTCTTCATGGCCCGGTGGAGGATGGCTTTTGCGACGGTTGTCACAACCCGCACGGCACGGTCAACAAAAACTTTCTCATCGCCGCCAACGCCGATCTTTGCTACCGCTGCCACGAGACGGAGAAAGAGAGGTTTGCCGAGGGCACGGTGCACTTTCCCGTACGCAAGGGCGAGTGCCTTTCCTGCCACGATCCGCACGGCACGGACTTCGAGTTCCATCTCAAACGGGACAACATCCGCGAGTTGTGCGCCGCCTGTCACGGATACGACCGCCTGCGCCACAAGTACATGCACGAGCCAGTGGAGTCAGAGGACTGTATCGCCTGCCACAACCCGCACGCCTCGCCCAACAAGTTCCTGCTCTTCGAGCCCGGCAACGCCATGTGCTTTACCTGCCATGAGCTGCGCAAAGAGGAATTTGAAAGCAAGTTTGTTCACGAGCCGGTGAAAAAAGACTGCACGCTGTGCCACGATCCCCACGGTTCAGAACTGGAATACCATCTCCGCACCGAGATGGACGACAAAGGGCGCTATATCGTGCCGGACAAGCCTTTCCAGGCCACCTGTCTCCGCTGCCATGACGCCAAGCGCAATCCAGCGCTGAACAAGGCCCTCGCCAGCGCCAAGGTGCGGCACAAGCCGGTGGACGAGGACAAGTGCACCGCCGCCTGTCACACGCCGCACTCCACCAACTATCCGAAACAGCTCAAGGCGCCGGCCGCAGAGGTGTGCTTCTCTTGCCACAAGAAGTTGGGGGAAAAGATCGCTTCTAGCATCTACCGTCATGGCCCGGTCCGTTCCAACGAATGCTATCAATGCCACTTGGTGCATGGATCCAACCAGCGTAAGCTTCTGCGTGATAAGTTCTCCGGCAAGTTTTACAGCAGCTTCAAGCTCGACAACTTTAAGCTCTGCTTCAACTGTCACAACCAAAAAATCGTGACCGATCCCAAGGATATGGAGACCAATTTCCGCGACGGCGAAACCAACCTCCACTACGTGCACGTCCATCGCAAGAAAAAAGGGCGGAACTGCATCACCTGTCACGATGTCCACGCCGCCAACCAGAAAAATCACATCCGTTCCAAGATCCCTTACCGGCGGCGTTTTTCCATCTCGCTGGAGTACACGGCCACCGACACGGGAGGCAAGTGCGTGGTCGGCTGTCACAAGCCCCGGCGATACGACCGGAAAAAGCCGGTGGGAAAGCAGCGTTGACAGCCCGTTGAAAAGCGGGCTGTCTGCGGCACAGGGACGGCTTTTTCGACGGACTGTTGAGAAGACGCTGGGATGCTCGCTGAAGAATGATGTTGTTTTCAGGCATGGGGGAAGGAAGCTTATGGCCGGCACAATGCAACAGCGGTGGCGTCGGGGGGCGCTGACCGCCATCTTGGTCTTGATTGCCTTGCTTGTCTGCAGCCCGGTGACCGCCGAGGGTACGCTGCGCACCTTTAAACGAGGGGACTTTCTGCCCGATATCGACCAGGTGCTGCTGGGCACGCACAAGCGGTTCGTGTTTTCGCCCGGTCGCGGCAAGCCAGGGGCGGTGCTCTTTTTTTCCGTGCGGCCCGAGTTTCGCAAAAAACGCTCTCTCGCCCTCATCGCCGCCCTCGACGACCTGGCCGCCAAGCTCGGCAACCGGGCGGCGGTGCTTGGTGTTTTTTGCGACCGCAAGGGCGCTTCCCTTGTCTCCGCCTTTGTCAAGAAGCGGGCCATCCAAATGCCGATCGTCGATGACAGTGACCGCAGTGTGTACAGCGCATACGGAGTGTTCATGATGCCGCTTGTGGTCATCATCGACCCGCGGGGAGCGTTGTACGACGTTATTCCGTACACCTACAACATCCGTGAACTCGTGGAGGGCGATCTACGGGTGTTGCTCGGCGACTGGACGAAAAAGGAATTCGAAGAGCGTCTGGCGCCGAAAAAGGCCAAGCGGCTGTCCAAGGAAGAAAAAGAGTTCATCCGCCGGCTCAACTACGGCCGGGTGATGATGAACCGCAAGATGTACGACAAGGCGGTGCGGGAGTTTTCCGTTGCCGTCCAGTTGCGGCCGCGGGCGGTCGAGGGATATGTGGAATTGGGGTTTGCCCAGCTCGCGCTCAAGCGGTACGCAGAGGCTGAAGTAACGTTCAAGAAGGCCTTGGCTGTGGACTCGGAGTCTGACGACGCCCTGGCCGGGCATGGCCTGGCCCTCTATCACCTTGGGCGGGACGAAGAGGCCCTTGCTGAACTTGAAAACGCGATCATCGCGCCCAATCCGCGGCTGGAGGTGATCATCACGCTGGCCGACTTGCACGAAAAAAAGGGCAACATCACCCGGGCGATGCGGCTCAACAAGCTTGCCGTCTCCCGCCTCCTCACGTTGTACGAACACCGCTGGCAGGAAAAGCAGAAGTAGCCGCGCTCAGCGTCCTGGCGCGGAAGTGCAGGCGTTACCTCCCCGCCGCCGTGCGTTAACAGCCCGTTTTTCAACGGGCTGTTAAGAGTTGCGCTGGTCAGCGTTTGTCCTTCGCCGGAGCGCGCCGGGCCTGAAGGACCGCATGAACGTCTCTGGCGATGGCGGCGGATATCCGCCCCAGGGCCTTGCTCATGGCAGCGGCCAGGGCGGCGGGGTGGTGGCGCGCCAAGGGCTCGCTTTCCTGGTAGCGTTTCTGCAACAGCACCTGCGCCGGATGGCCGCCATCAAGGAGATAGATCTCCACCTCGATTCTCGCCCGCCACGGCTCCCCCCGTTCGTCTTCCAGAAATTCGACTATCGTGCCGCCCAAACTGCATGTATGGTTGGCGGGCGTCGCGCTCCTCACCACACCGGCGAACAGGCCGCTGGCCGCAAGGTCGCGGCCGATGAGGAACCCCACCATCTTGGCCGGCGCGGCGAGCCAACGGTGATAGTTGAAGTACTGACGCCGGTTGTCCGCCTGCTGATAGAGAATGGCGCGTTTCTCATACGCGGGAGCAGCGGCAAAGGGCAAGATACGGATCGTCTCGGGCAGGGGCCTGCCCTCCACGGCTGGCGGCTGGTATTCCAACGTATAGAAAAACGGCTGGCGCGGCGGGGCGGCCTTTGGCAGACAGCCGGCCAGCAACAAGGCGGCCGCCACGAAGAGGATATGGGACAGGCGGATCCACCGCGGGCGCGGGGCGATGCTGGTCTTCAT
>WFOD01000234.1 GCA_015488275.1 Deltaproteobacteria bacterium | reverse complement strand
GCCGCACACAGCCCGTTTTTCAACGGGCTGCTATGGTTATTGTTTGGCCGAGCCATTCTTGCCCGCCCCGGGGATGGGGCGGCGCCAACGGGCCATTGTGGCGCAGGGTTGTTTCCCGCCAAACAGCTCCCGCACGTCCCGGTCCGCGAGGTTGCGACTTCGGCAAACGAAGGAAGCCCCCCGCGACCAGTTACCGTTGACGACGATACCGTGCCGGGCGGGAATTGCAAGGAGAGAGGGTCATGGTGCGGCTGGGAATTGAGGTTTTGCTAGCAGAGCCCGCAAGGGCGGACGCGATGCGCCTGGCAGGGGTCCGTGTGGGGCTGTTGTGCAACCAGGCGTCCACGGACAGCCGCCTGCGCCATAGCCGCGATCTGCTGCGCCAGATCCTTCCCGGCCAGCTTACCTGCCTGTTTACGCCCCAGCACGGCTTTTTCGCCGACCGGCAGGACAACATGGTCGAGTCGCCCCACGCCGTTGATCCCGCCACAGGCCTGCCGGTCTTCAGCCTGTATGCCGACAGCCGGCGGCCGACCAAGGAGATGTTCGATCTGATCGATGTTCTTCTCGTGGACCTCCAAGATGTGGGTACCAGGGTGTACACCTTTATCTGGACCCTGGCCTACTGTCTGGAGGCCGCGGCTCAATGGGGAAAGCGGGTGATCGTCCTCGACCGGCCGAATCCTGTTGGCGGCGAGATCATCGAGGGTGGCTTGGTGCGGCCCGAGTGGACGAGCTTTGTCGGGCTTTACCCCCTGCCCATGCGTCACGGCTTGACCATTGGCGAGCTTGCCCGTTTGCTGAACGACCATTTCGCGATTGGCGCTGAGCTCGACGTGGTTTCCATGCAGGGCTGGCGGCGCTGGATGCTGTTCCGCCATACCGGCCTGCCGTGGGTCTTCCCTTCGCCCAACATGCCTACGCCAGAAACGGCTCTCGTGTATCCGGGGCAGGTGATCTGGGAGGGGACCAATGTTTCAGAAGGGCGGGGCACCTGCCTGCCCTTTGAGCTTTGCGGCGCGCCATACTGGCGGCCAGAAGAGATCCGGGCGCGCTTGCCGGCCGAGGCCCTGGCGGGCTGCGTCTTGCGGCCAGTGGCCTTTGAGCCTGTGAGCAACAAATGGCGGGGCGACCTCTGCTTCGGTTTCCAGATCCATGTTGCCGACCCCTCCCTTTTCCGCCCTTTGCGGCTCTCCCTCGCCCTTCTGGCCGCGGTTATGGACCTGCCGGCCTTCGGCTACAAGGAGCCTCCTTACGAATACGAGTATGAGCGTCTGCCCCTGGACCTCATTCTGGGTGACGATGGCGTGCGTTGCCGCCTCGAGGCCGGCGAGCCGGTAGCGGCGATCGAGGCCGACTGGCGGCCAGAGCTTGCGAAGTTCGATCAGTTACGCCAGGCGTTTTTCCTTTATTGATGTCGAGCAGCCCGTCGCCGGGCAGGCCCCAGGACTTTTTTTGCCGGTGGTTGGCCTTGCCTTTTGCCCCAGCCTTGTGGTAGGGTGGGGCGGATTAACCGACGGGCGGCCAGGATGCCGCCCGTCGGCGTTCGTCCTGCCCGGCGGTTGCGGCGCTGACCGCCTTCGCCGGTGATCGCCCGACCACGCAGAGGTTGGAACTTGAAGAGCACGAAGAACTGCCGGCGCCGCTGCGGCCTGGCCCGCCGAACGGCCCGTGAGCGCCTTCAGGCCTTTTTGGCCGTCTTTCAGAAGGACGACAACGTCCTGATCGTTATCAACGCCGATCCCGACGCCTTGGCCAGCGCCTTGGCCGTGAAGCGTCTTTTGGCCTACCGGGTGTCCGGGATCACCATCGCCTGCCCCAACGAGATCCGGCGGCTCTCCAATCAGACCATGGTAGAGCTGCTCAAGATTCCCATCCATCGCCTCCAACAGGTGCGGCAGCGGGAGTTCTCAAAACGGGTGCTCATCGACTCCCAGCCCACCCATTTGCCTTGTTTTGAAAAACTCTCCTTCAACGCGGTGATCGATCACCACCCGGTGACAGAAGGGTGGGAGGCGGACTATATCGACATCCGGCCCGATTACGGCGCCACGGCCTCGATGATGGTCGAGTACCTGCGGGCCGCGGCGATCAAGCCAGCGGTGCCGTTGGCCACCGCCCTTTTCTACGCCATCAAGATCGACACCCAGAACTTTGAAAAAAAGGCGGCCTTGGCCGACGCCATCTCTTTTCGCTATCTCTTCGACCGGGCGAACAAGAACCTGGTGCGCAAGATCGAGCTTTCTGAGCTGCGGCTTTCCGAGCTCAACTACTTCCGCACCGCGCTTTCGGAGATGAAGGTGTCCAAGGGGCGGATCTACGTCCACGTCGGCCGGGTACGCAATCCAGACATCCTGGTGATCATCGCTGACTTTCTCAACCAGGTGCATCTGATCTCCTGGGTCTTGGTCTCTGGCATCCACGGCGAGCGGCTGGTGGTGATTTTCCGCTGTGACGGCTATAAAAAGAATGCGGGCAAGCTGGCTCACAAGATTTTCGGCAAAGTGGGCTCGGCCGGCGGTCACCGGGAGATGGCCCGCGCCGAGGTGCCGCTCAAGAACCTGGAAATGACCGCTGAGGAATTTTCCACCCGCAAGCTCATGCGGCTCGCCACCAAACACATCTAGCAGCCCGTGGAAAAACGGGCTGTGTGCGGTGCAGAGACGCGCCGCCGAATTCCGTGGCCGGACAAGCCAGGGATGGCTTTTCCGGCGGACTGCTAGCAGCCCGTTAAAAAACGGGCTGGGTGCGGCACAGGGACGTGCCGCCGAACTGCGCCGGCTCTGAAAGAGCCAAGGAATTCGTGAGGTTGGCCGAAACTTTGTTTTGGCCAACCGTGGTCGAAAAAGTCAGGGATGACTTTTTCGACGGACTGCTAGGAGCGACTGGAAGAGAGAAGAATATGCCCCGCGCCCGTCACCTCAACCGTCCATCCACTCTGGCCCTGATCCTGGCCGGCGGCCGGGTGGACGAGTTGGGAC
>WFOD01000233.1 GCA_015488275.1 Deltaproteobacteria bacterium | reverse complement strand
GATATGGTCCGCATGGCAGGTCTCCAGGAAAGGTTTCGCTCGTCCTTTGGCAGGTGCGGAAAGGACGTTGGTGCCACGCCGGCGCGGCAGCGGGGCCGCATCGTCATGAGCGGCGCGCGTGCGTTGCGGCGTGGCGTGAGGGAGAAAGAGGAGACGCCCGCAAGCGGGCTATGGATGTGGAAACGGTCGTCCGTCGGCCAGGATTATGTTCCAAGGACCGTTCTTGTCTGGATGGCCGGCAGACGCCATGACGCTGGCGAGCGCAGTGACCTTCCCCCTTGCGCCGCGATTTACGCAAAAAGTATTCCGGGTGCTTGAGAGGAATAGCGGAAGGCCGTTGGCGTTTACGGAAGAGGGGGAAGGGGCCGGAGGAAGAGGAGGCTCGGCCGCTGCCCGGCAGGCCTGGGGATATGCCCCTTTTTCGGGGGATATCACACCGGGTGCCGTTGCCGGACGAGGCCAACGAGGATGCCGCTGCCCAGGAGGATGAACCCGGCATACACCACCCGCCGGCCAGGATCGCGGCTGATCTGTAGGCCGATGTACGGCCGTCCGGCGGGGTCGTGGGCAAAGTTGGTCAGGGAGATCTGCATGCCTTGCCAGGCAAGCGGCTGGTTGATCGCCACTTGGCCAACAGCTGGCGGCCCGTGGCCTGGCAGCAGGCGCAGCCGGGCGCGAACCTGGCGCAGCCGGGGCGTCTGGAAGGCGACCAGGCGGAAGGCGTATCCGGCAAAGGGTTCGTCCGGGGCCAGGATGGCGCGGGTGGCGCCGTTGCGGTCCAGCACGGCGAAGGTTGCGGTACGGGCCACGGGATCGAGACGTTGCACCACAAGAACTATGTCTTCTGCCACGGCCGCCTGTTCGCCGGTCCGCATCTCGATGAGCCGCAGTTTGCGGCCATCGCGCAGCACGCCGATACGCACCTTGGTCGGATAGTACTCTGCTTGCACGCCGGTGACCAGAATGGTGAAGCCGAGGTCGCTTTCCTGTTCCTGGTCCCAGCGGAAAAAGGAGCGTTCCGCATCGCCGGCGTAGATGTTTTTGGTGGCGACAAAGCCGCGGGAAGAGAGCCAGCCGCCGGCAAGGATCACCAGCACGCCCAGGTGGACGAGCAAGGTCGCCGGCCGCAAGGTCCGCCAGCGGCGGAGGGTGCAGGCGGCGAGCGTGGCGGCGAGAAGGGCGAGGAGCAGGCTCACCGGCAACAGGCCGATGAGCTGCCGTTCAAAGAGAACCAGGGCGACCGCCAGGGCGGCGAGAACGAGCAGGGCGGCGCGGGGCGCGGCCAAGCGGGTGAGCCAGGAGGCGATCATCCAGGGGGAATCCGGTTTTTGAGCAGACAGCACGAGATACGGCGTTCCGGCTGACCGTGGGCATCGTAGGGGATGTTGTCGGCCTGCAGGAGCTTGTGCATGACACAGCCTTCTGGGATGGTGAGGGAGAAAAACCGTTTTTCCGTCAGGCCGGGATTCTCCACGAGCCGGTCGCCTTTGATGGAAAAGGAGTGGATCGGATAGTCTTCGCACAGCGGGCACTGATAGACCCGGCCGTTGGGAAAGACGAAGTAGTTTTCCGCCACCTTGCCGGCGCATTGAAAGGGTTCGTCTGCGTCGAGAAAGACCTTGGGATAGATCACCTCGAGCCCTTGCGCCGCCGCCCGCGCCGCCTCGGTCGGGACCACGGCCAGCCACTCCTCTGGTGTGAGCTGCAAGGCGTCCCCGCCAGTCGAGGCGTTGCCCCGCAGGCCGATGACCTGGATGAAGAAACGGCTGACGCCGAGGTCCACGAGGAGAGGCGCCATCCGGTGGAGGTGGTCGATGTTACGTCGGCTCACCGTGTAGATAACGCTTACCGTAAAACCCAAGGCCACTGCTTGGCGGATGTTGGCGGTGCAGACCGTAAACACCCCCTCGCCGCGCAAGGGATCGTTGACCTTTTCGTCTGGACCGTCGAGGGAGAAGCTCAACACCGCCTCATCGGGCGCCAGCCGGTCGAGAAGGTTGTGGAAGAGATAGCCGTTGGTGTCGATGGTCACTGAGGCGTAGCCCAACCGGCGGGCCGTGCGTACCGCCCGGGCCAGATCGGGGTGCAGGGTGGGTTCGCCGCCAAGGAGGACCAGGTTGTTTGCTTTGCCTGGCGCGAGGAGCAGGGCGAGCCATCGCTCCGCCTGTTCAATGGGCAGCGTCGCTGTCCCGTGTTGCTCCCGGTTGATGTAGCAGTGGTGGCAGGCGAGGTTGCAGGCGGTGAGCAGGTGGAGAAAGATGTTCCGTTCGCCAGGGGCAAAGGCGATGGTGCGCGGCCGGCCGCTCATGCCACGGAACTCCGGTCAGAGGGGATATGGCCCTGCTGCAAGGTGTAGCGGGCGAGATAGGTATCGTGCAGGTACTGCGAGGGGTTGTGGCGGAAGAAGCGGTCGAAGAGAGCGAGGCTTTCGCGGCGCAGCACGCCGCCGGTTATCTGCACCTGATGGCGCATTTCCTGGTAGAGGGGCGGCAAGGAGGCGAGATCGAGGCCTGTGCCGCCGCCCATGACGTCTTCGTAAGCATACACGATACGCCGCACGCCGTTGACCAGTAAGGTGGCGTAGCACATCAGGCACGGCTCGAGGGTGGAGTAAACGGTGAGGCGGTCTGTTGGGATCGAGGCGGCGGCGGGATCGGCGGCAAGACGGCGCAGGGCGACGATCTCGGCATGTTCCAGCTCTGGCAAACCGGCCGGGGACGCGCTCCCCTGGCGGTTGCCGCGGGCCACGATCCGGCCATCGGCAACTATGACGCATCCCACGGGAAACTCGTCCGCCGCCAGGGCGGCGCGGGCGTCGTCAAGGGCCTCGCGCATGAAGGTTTCGTGACAGGCGCTGCTCATCATCGTTTGAGCATACCGCAGTTTGATCGTGGTTGCAAAGCCGGGCGGGCCCGTTGCCCGTTGCCAGGTTTTGGTGTAGAGTCGGGCCGCAAACCACCTCAACGAGAAAAGGAGAACGCGCAATGGGCGAGCAGGAGGTCACTTTTCTGCCATACGACAAGGCCAAGGAGATCGTGGCCAACGTGATCGAGGAAGAGCACATCCACGAGCCGGGCCGGCGGATCCTCACCGTGTACGATCACGAGGAACGGGAGCTGTGTTGGTTTGACGCCGAGGAGGTGTTGGCCGAGTTGGATCCCAACCTCAAGGGCGACGATTTGAAGATCGCGGCCGTGGAATACATCCTGCGCCGGATTCCCGACTGGGTGGTGCAGGATTAACCGGCTCAAACATCCTCCTCTCCGGGCGGCATGGGCGGCACCCGGCTGGCGCCGAGGACGTAGCCGCCGTCGAGGCGCAGGAGTGCGCCGGTCATATAGGTGGCGTCGCGCACAAGAAAAAGAACGGCCCGCGCCACCTCGGCCGTTTTCCCACTGCGGCCGAGAAGAGCGGTGCCGAGAATCGCCCGCCGCTCCTCTTCGGCAAGCAGCCCCCACCCCCGGGTGCCTTCTCCGTGGCGGTGCTCGAAGATGCCCAGCATCAGCTCGTTGACCCGCACGGAAGGCGCTCCTTCCCGCGCCCAGGTCTCAACAAACGAGGCCACCGCCCGGTTGGCCGCCGCATAACCGTCGTTGAACACCAGGCCGGCCGGTCCGCTGCGGCCGATGACGCCGGCGATGGACGAGAGCACCACCATCACTCCGCCTTCCGGCGCCGCCTTGAGCAACGGCATGGCGTGCCGGGCGGCCCACCATTTGGCCTTCAAGGTGGTGGCCATTTCCAAGTCCCATTGTTGCGGGGTGTAGGGGCCGTGCACCACCGGCATTCCCCCCCGTTCGATATTGTTGATAAACACGTCGAGACCGCCGTACTCGCTGACCAGGCGGGCAAAAACGGTGGCCACCTGATCCGGCTCCCGCAGATCGGCCCGCACGGAGATGTAGTCGTAGCCGCGCTGATCGAACTCTTCCATCATCCGCGCCGAGTCCTCGGGCCAGTCGAACCAGGTGACGCAGAGCCGGGCCCCCGCCTCGGCCAAGGCCACGGCGATGGCCTTGCCAATGGGCCGGGAGGCGCCAAAGACGAGAGCGGTCTTACCGCGGAGATCGAACGGCGATGAAAGGGATAAGGAAGAAGGCATGGCTATCCTAGCAGTCCGTCGAAAAAGCCGTCCATGGCTTTTTCGACCCCGGTTGGGCAAAGCACAGGTTGTCGGAAGCGCCTTCGGCCTTTCGACGGTTCACTGGCGTTGCTCGTGGCAAGCGTGTCAGACCAGCGCCGATGCGACTTGGCAAGGCCCGTTACACCGCGCCCAACCTCACGAATTGCTTGGACTTTTCAAGCCCGGCGCAATTCGGCGGTACGTCCCTGTGCCGCACACAGCCCGTTTTTCAACGGGCTGCTAGGAACCTGGCGCAGAAGCTATCCCGGATGAAATCGCCTACAGCCTGTTTTTCAACGGGTCGCTAGCCGCCCAGATCGTCGGCCAGTTTGAGGAGCAGGCGGGTGCCCGGATGGATGAGGTTGCCCTTGAGGTTGTTCCAGGCGCGGATCGCATCGGTGCTCACCTTGAAGCGGCGGGCAATGGTCCACAGGGAATCGCCCCGCCGAACCCGGTAGTAGGTCACCTGTCGGTCGGGCCGGCGCTTTTTCTTTTCCGCCACCAGCACCGGCTTGCCGCGGGCGTCGGATGGCCCGGCGAGATACAGGGCCAGTCGGGTGCCGGCCCGCACCCGGTTGGGATCAATGATGTTGTTCCATCCGGCCAGTTGGGCCACTGTCACGTGGTAGCGGCGGGCGATTTCGCCCAAGGTCTCGCCGGGCCGCACCCGGTGGACCACCAGTTCGCCGTCCTTGGGCGGGTGGGCGGCGTCCACGATGCGGTATTCGGTGCGCTGCATGGGAATCCGCAGCCGCTGTCCGGCCACCAGCTTTCCCTTGCGCAGGTCGTTCGCCTTGAGCAGGGTGAGCTTGTCGATCCGGTAACGCCGGCAGATGCGGCCCAGGGTCTCGCCAGGACGCACGGTATGGCTGGCATAGGTGGTCCGCACCACGGCCCGGACCTTGGGCAGGACACTCGCCACCCGTTCCCCGCTGCCGGGCGGGACCTTGAGTTGATACGGCCGGTCGGGCGGCGTGATGTTGCGCCGCAGCTCTGGGTTGAGCTCACGCAGGGCCTGTACCGTGGTGTCGCCGGCCACGGCCACGGCGCCAAGCGGCGTCCATCGCGGCACCTTGACCGTGTCGTAGGCAAGGGGCGGGTCGGGCGTGATATCGTCAAACCCATATTTTTCCGGCTGTTTGCCGATGATGATGGCGGCGATCAGCTTGGGCACGTAGCGTTTTGTCTCCGTGCGCAGGTACCTGGTCTGGGCGATCTCCCAAAAGGTGGTGGCGCCGCTTTTCCGCATCGCCTTGCGGATCGTTCCGGCGCCGGCGTTGTAAGCCGCCACGGCCAGGGGCCAGGAGCCGAAATCCTCGTAAAGCTCCTGGAGAAAGAGAATGGCCGCCTCGGTGGCCGCAACCGGGTCGCGGCGCTGGTCGAGGTAGCGGTTCACTGTCAGGCCGTAGTGACGGGCCGTGGACTTCATGAACTGCCACGGCCCCACCGCGCCGGCGCGGGAGCGGGCCCGGAGCACAAAACCGCTTTCGATCATCGGCAGCCAGGCCAGATCTAGGGGAAGGCCGGCGCGGGCGAGCTTTTCGCGGATCATTGGCAGATAACGGCCAGCGCGTCGCAGCCAGCGGCCGAACATCTCCCGCTGCCGGTTCTGGAAGAAGTCCAGGTAGTACTCCACCTGCCGGTTGACCGTGACAGGGAAGTCGTACTGCACCGCTTCTTCCGCCGGTTTGCGCCCCTCTTCCCACGGGCCGACCAGAGGCAGCTCCGCCAGCTCTTTGGCCAAGATGGATTCAGGCTCTGGC
>WFOD01000232.1 GCA_015488275.1 Deltaproteobacteria bacterium | reverse complement strand
GGGTGAAAGGCCTCGCGGCCCCAGCCCCGGCGCCTGCCAAAGAGCAGGGCGGCCACGAGGGCGGCGGCGCCGGAGTTGATGTGGATGACCGTGCCGCCAGCAAAGTCGAGCCCGCCATGACCACCGATCCAGCCGCCGCCCCAGACCCAATGACAGACCGGCAGGTAGACCAAGGTCACCCAGAGGACGGTGAACAGCAAGAAGGCGGGGAACTTGACCCGTTCGGCAAAGGTGCCGGTGATGAGCGCCGGGGTGATGATGGCGAACATCATCTGGAAAGCGGCGAAAAGGAGATGGGGAATGGTGTCGGAATAGGGGCCGGGCGTGAGGCCGACGCCGGCAAAGCCGGCCCAGTCGAGGTTGCCGATCAGGCCGCCCACGTCAGGGCCAAAGGCAAGGGAGTAGCCGTACAGCACCCAGATGATCGATACGACGCCCAGGCAGACGATGCTCTGCAAGATAGTGCTGAGCACGTTCTTGGCGCGGACCATGCCGCCGTAGAACAGGGCCAGGCCCGGAGTCATGAACATGACCAGGGCCGTAGCCACGAGCATGAATGCGGTGTCGCCGGTGTTCATTTGTGGTGTCCTCCATCAGGTTGTGCGTTTCGGTGAGCGGTTGGCGGGGCGCCAGGGGGGCGCCCCGCGGTTTGCGTTCTAACACGAAAGCAATGCCTGTGCCAATATCGACGATGGAGTGACGCCCTTTAAAAACGCATATACAAACGTTTTTGAACAATAATGTAATTACTAAATTGTAAGAAATTGGCCTTGCGGCACACAAGATTGTCGTTTCTCAGAACCGCTACACCAGCCCCTGGTCGAGCATGGCCTCCACCACGGTGGTGAAGCCGGCGATATTGGCGCCGGCCACATAGTTGCCGTCCATGCCGTAGGCGGCGGCTGCGTCCAGGCAGGTGCGGTGGATGGCGTGCATGATGTGCCGCAGCCGTTGGTCCACCTCCTCTCGCGGCCAGCGCAGCCGCATGGAGTTTTGGGCCATTTCCAAGCCAGAAACCGCAACCCCGCCCGCGTTGGCCGCCTTGCCAGGGGCGTACAGCAGCCGGTGGTCGAGGAAGGTGTCCATCGCCGCCGGAGTGCACGGCATGTTGGCGCCCTCGCACACCAGGGTCACGCCGCCGGCCACCAGATTGGCCGCGTCCTTGGCGTTGATCTCGTTTTCTGTGGCGCAAGGGAAGGCGCAATCGGCCCGGATGGTCCAAAGGGGATTGTGATCCGCGCCTGGCTCGCTGGGGGTATAGGTGGCCTGCGGATACCTTTGGGCGTATTCGTGGATGCGGCCACGGCGGATATTTTTGAGTTCCTTGACAAAGGCGAGCTTTTCCCGGTCGATGCCCGCCTCGTCGTGGATAAAACCCGATGAATCCGAAAGGGTCACTGGCCGGGCGCCGAGCTCGATGAGTTTCTCCACCGTATGCTGGGCCACGTTGCCGCTGCCCGACACGAGACAAGTCTTGTCTTCCAGGGAGTCCCTCCGCGTGGCTAACATCTCGGCGGCAAAATAGACCACGCCATAGCCCGTGGCCTCGGGCCGGATCAGGCTGCCGCCCCAGGTCAGGCCCTTGCCGGTAAGCACGCCGGTGAACTCGTTTTTCAGCTTTTTGTACATGCCGAAAAGAAAGCCGATTTCCCGGGCGCCCACCCCGATATCGCCCGCCGGGATGTCGGTGTTGGGGCCGATGTGACGGAAGAGCTCCTGCATGAAGGCCTGGCAGAACCGCATCA
Source organism: Deltaproteobacteria bacterium (assembly GCA_015488275.1). Taxonomy (GTDB): domain Bacteria; phylum Desulfobacterota; class Desulfobulbia; order Desulfobulbales; family S012-135; genus S012-135. Next base: position 2,130 of record WFOD01000232.1, on the reverse strand, counting down.
CTTCTTCATCCGAACGGCCCTTGGGGTCGAAGTCCGCCCCTCCTTTGCCCCCACCCATGTTGAGGGTGGTGAGCGCGTTTTTGAAGACCTGCTCAAAGGCGAGGAACTTCATGATCGACAGGGTCACCGATGGGTGAAAACGCAAGCCGCCTTTGTAGGGGCCAAGGGCGGAGTTCATTTCCACCCGGAAGCCGCGGTTGACGCGCACGTGTCCCTGGTCGTCCATCCAGGGGATCCGGAAGATGATGACGCGTTCCGGTTCGGTGATCCGTTCGAGCACTCCCAGCCGCCGATAGGCGGGATTGCGGTCGAGCACTGGCTTGACCGTGGCCAGTACCTCGCCCACTGCCTGATGGAACTCCGTTTGTTCAGGATCACGGCCGGTGACAAAGGTCAAGAGGTCGTCGTCATGTGGCATTGTCATAGGGTCCTCCTTGAGCCAGGGAGTCACGTGGCGTGTTGGCCTTCATTGTTGGCGTTCTGCGTCACAACGCCTTCCCCATCGGCCACCAGCACGGTGAGAGGCGGTGTTGCCGCCAGAAGGGCGCAGTGTTGCGTTGCGGTGCGTTGCGGCAAGGAAGCGAACCGGTCGAGGTCGAGCAGGTCGGTTCCCTGCCGCACGGTGAGATAAGGGATGCCGAGGGCGGTGAGGTTGTGGAAAAAATGGGTTCCGTGGGAGGGGGCGACGCCAGAGGAGCCGCCACAGATCTCGACAATGGCCGCGGCGCGGTCGATCTCTTGCCAGTTTACCGGGATGCCGAGCCAGGGATCGGCCGATCCCCACCGGCCCGGGCCGATGAGCAGGTGGCGGCGGCCCGCCGTTTTCACCTGGGCGTTCAACATACCGATCTCCCGGGCGATGTCGCGGCTGGCCGTCCTGTTGAAGCGATCGGGCCGCACGAGGAGGATATCGGTGATATCCGCATGGCGGCCGCGGCCCAGGGCGAGGGTGGTGTGGCACAGGGCGCGGCGGCGGTCGTTGTCCGTGATCGTCACCCGCGCCCTCGGCCCGCCCCGCACCAGGGGTCTGATCTGGAGAACAGCGAGATAGGGCGAGGGACTGGTTTCCAGGGCGAACTCCATTTCCACCTCGCAGCCCATGCCCCGCCGTCCCAGCTCGAGAAGGGCCGACAGGCTCTCTGGCAGGGGCAGGAGTTGGTGTTTGAGGATGCCGGCAAAGGTGAGCACTGGCACGCCCCCAGACCCCGTATCGCGGATCGTCTCTTCATCCGGCAGGTAGCGCGAGAAAAGGGGGGCGTGTTCCGGCAGGCCGGCGACGGTGGCAATGGGCAGCCGTTCCATGCCGCCCCGTTGCCGCAACGTTTCGCTGTCCTGCGGCCGGTCGAGGCGCAGGGCGTGAAGGTGCCGTTGCTGGCAGGCCAGGATGTCGGCCGGGGCGGTGAACTGGGGCAGGACCCGCGGATGACGGGGAGAAAAACGCAGATGCGGCTCGCCAGCCACCACTGTGGCTCCCAGCCCAAGGCAGCAGTGGACGATACCGTCTTCCGGCCGCATCGGTCCCACGGGATAGTCGTTGTACGACTGGGCCACGCCCGCGATCGTTGGATAGAAGAGGTCGCCGCGCCGTTGGCCCACGAGCTTTTGGATCATCACCGCCATTGCCCCTGGGCGGCGCTCGCCCACAGACGCGGAAAAGGAGCGGGGCGCCCGGTGGAAGGCCGAAGCGTACACCAGCTTGACCGCTTTGCACAGCACGGCCAGGCGTTGCTCCAGGTTCCCCTGGTTGGCGATGACGCAGGTGCGGAACAGGCCGGCGTAGGGCGCCAGGTGGGCGTCCTCCAACGTTGAGGAAGAGCGGACAATGCACGGGTGGCGGATTTGCTCAAGGAGAACGGCGAGATCATCGCGCAACGGGGCGGGGAGTTCAGCGGCGAGAAAGCGCTGGTCGATTTCATGGTCCGTCAGGCCGGCCAACTCATCGCCGCAAAAGTTCTGCGCCATGAACTGGGTGAAGAAGCCGGTGGCGAGGATCACGGTGGGCGGGCCCTCCACTGGCAATAGGCCCTGGCGGTCAAAGGCTTGTTCCTCCCGGCCGTAGCGGGCGAGAAAGGCGAGCCCCAGCCCCTTGCCGCCCACCTCCCCCTCGCCGCAGAGCACAAAGTCCATGAG
>WFOD01000231.1 GCA_015488275.1 Deltaproteobacteria bacterium | reverse complement strand
GTCGTACAGGTGCGTCGTCTCCGCCACGGCTGAAGTAAAACTTGAGCAAAAGGATATACCGCGGGAGAGGCGATGCGTTTCGGAGCGTTCCGGTTGCTTATCTTGCAGGCATGGACCGACTGGAAGTGATCGCGCTCGGCAAACGCTTCGGTTACCGGCGCCTGTTCGCGGGCCTTTCGTTCACGCTTACGGCCGGGCAGACGCTGGCCGTGACGGGCCCGAACGGCTCGGGCAAGTCGACGCTTTTGCGCATGCTGGCAGGCGTGCTACGTCCGTCGGAGGGCGAAGTGCGGTTGCAGGTCAACGGTCGCCAGGTCGATCCCGCCGATCGCCCTTTTTACGTGGGCCTGGCTGCGCCCTATCTGCAGCTCTATGATGGCTTTACCGCGCGGGAGAACCTGACGTTCATCGCCCGCGCCCGCGGGCTGTCTGATGGGCACCACCTTGTGGAAAGCTGGCTGGAACGGGTGCAGCTCCGGGCGTTTGCCGACGAACCCGTGGCCATTTTTTCGTCGGGCATGCGCCAGCGACTCCGGCTGGCCGCCGCGCTGCTGGCCGATCCACCGCTCTGGCTTCTGGACGAGCCGCGCTCGAACCTGGACGAGGCCGGCCGCCGGCTGGTTGAAACGCTGCTGGAAGAAGCCCGGACGAAGGGCCGGCTGGTGGTGGTGGCGACGAACGACGCCGACGAAGCCGCCGCCTGCATGCAACAGGTGGATCTGCGGAGGTTCAGGTGAAGAAATTGATCGAGTTTATAAATTTTGTAATTTTTAAGTCATACAGTCAAAGCGTAGGAAAAGTACCTCAGGAGGTGTATGATGAATCCGACAGCATATTCTATCACGATGGATAGGTGCTCAGCAACTGTTTTTGCTTTAGGTGGAATCCTGACCAATCTGGAAAGTGTTTAAAAAGCGCATTTTTTCATCCTTTCATAGCCGTACCCTCTGGATTGATCAAGCTTATGGAGAATAAAACAAACGGCGCCAATCTGGGCTTTGAGAGCAAGCTCTGGGAGATGGCCGACAAGCTGCGCGGCCACATGGATGCGGCCGAGTACAAGCACGTGGTGCTGGGGCTGATTTTTCTCAAATACATTTCCGACTCCTTCGAGGAAAAGTACCAGGAGCTCAAGGCCAAGCAGGACACCGAGTTCACCGACCCCGAGGATCGCGACGAGTACTTGGCCGCCAACGTCTTCTGGGTGCCGCCCGAGGCACGCTGGGAGAAAATTCAGGCCGCTGCGCCACAGCCCACCATCGGTCAGGTTATCGACGAGGCGATGGCGGCCATCGAGCGGGAGAACCCTTCGCTCAAGGGGGTGTTGCCCAAGGACTACTCCCGCCCGACGTTGGACAAAGTGCGCCTGGGTGAGCTGGTGAAGCTTGTCGGCGATATCAACCTGAAGGCGCAGGAATACGGCGTCCGAGACCCGCTTGGGCGGGTGTACGAATATTTTCTGGGCAAATTTGCGGAGAAGGAGGGCAAGCGCGGCGGCGAGTACTACACGCCCCAGTGTGTCGTGCAACTTTTGGTTGAGATGATCGAGCCGTACCGCGGGCGCGTGTACGACCCCTGCTGCGGCTCGGGCGGCATGTTCGTGCAGTCGGAGAAGTTTGTGGAAGCCCACGGGGGCAAGCTCGGCGACATCGCCATCTACGGCCAGGAGTCGAACCCCACCACCTGGCGGCTCTGCAAAATGAACCTGGCCATCCGCCGCATCGATGCCGACCTGGGGCCACACCATGCCGACACCTTCCACAATGACCTGCACAAGGACCTCAAGGCCGACTACATCCTGGCCAATCCCCCCTTCAACATGAGCGACTGGGGCGGGGAGCGGCTCACCGACGACCCGCGCTGGAAATACGGCGTGCCGCCTGCGGGCAACGCCAACTACGCCTGGATCCAGCACTTCATCTACCACCTAGCCCCCAACGGCATCGCCGGGTTCGTGATGGCCAACGGCTCACTTTCCACCTCCACCAAGGCCGAGTTCGCCATCCGCAAAGGCATCATCGAAGACGACCTGGTGGAGTGCATCGTCGCCCTGCCGGGGCAACTCTTTTACACCACACAAATTCCAGCCTGCCTCTGGTTCGTCACCCGCAACAAAAAGGCCGACCCCAAACGCGGCTGGCGCGACCGAACTGGCGAGACGCTCTTCATCGACGCCCGCCGCATGGGCCGCCTGGTGGACCGCGTCCACCGGGAGCTGACGCGCGAGGAGATCCGGCAGATCGCCGATGTCTATCACGCCTGGAAGAAGGGCGAGGGCTATGAGGACAAACCCGGCTGGTGGAAGTCCGCCACCCTCGAAGACATCCGCCGGCACGACTACGTGCTCACGCCGGGGCGCTACGTGGGCGTGGAGGAGCAGGAAGACGACGGCATTCCCTTCGAGGAGAAGATGGCCGAACTGACCGCCACGCTCTACGAGCAGTTCGAGGAAGCCCGTCGCCTGGAAGCGGAAATCAAGAAAAACCTGGAGGTGCTGGGGTATGGGGAGTGAGTGGCCTGCTGACTGGAAGCGCGCAAGATTGGGTGATGTTGCAGATGTGAACTGGGGTGATACGAGTGTCACCAAAAAGTCTTACGTTGCTTCTGGGTATATAGCGTATAGTGCAACAGGGCCTGATGGTTTCCTTCCTTATTACGATTACGATTGCGTTGGCGTCGTTGTGAGTGCAATTGGTGCTCAGTGCGGACGTACCTGGTTGGCAAAAGGAAAGTGGTCTTGCATCAAGAATACCATACGCTTTTGGTCTATCAATCCCGAAGTCGATACAGAATTCTTGTATTGGATTACACGAGACCCCTCAATGTGGCCTAAACGAGGTTCGGCGCAGCCTTTCATTTCTCAGGGGGATGCGCGATCTATTGAAATAGCCTATCCCCCCCTCCCCGAACAACGCGCCATTGCCCGCATCCTGGGCGCGCTGGACGACAAGATCGAGCTGAACCGGCGGATGAACGAGACGCTGTAGGCGATGGCCGATGCGGTGTTCAAGTCCTGTCTCTTATACAGATCTC
>WFOD01000230.1 GCA_015488275.1 Deltaproteobacteria bacterium | reverse complement strand
GTCTCGAACCACGGGCAGGCGGTGTCGGCCGCGGTTCCAGGGTTGCTCGAAAACGATAGGGGAAAAGCCTGCGGCAGCGAGAGCGGTGCAGGTTTCAAGCCGGTCGTCGATAAACGTCTCGACGCCCAAACGGCGGAGATGATCGCCCTTGTTGTCGTGGTCGCCGGTGGTCACCAAGCAAAGACGGCGGCGCGCCCGCGCTCCGAGGTGACGGTCGAGCCATGCCTCAATGGGCGCGCGCAGGGGCCGGGCGGTGACAAAAACCACATCGGCGTATCCGGCCAACTCCTCCAGGACGGCCACTGCCCCGGGCATGGGCGCAAGCCTCTCTCCCAAAGGATCTTCCAGCAAGCGCTGGAAGATATGCCGGATCACTTTTGGCTCAAGATCCAAGCACGCCTCGACATCGAACTCGGCGATGTCGTCGAGCGACAGATGGGTCGCGCCGTACTCCTCCGCGGCAATCCGCAAAAACGCGCCCGCAGTGTCCGCAACCACCCCGTCGATGTCAAAGGCGAGCCGGTGGGGGGCGATAGGTGGAATCTCCATAGCCGAACTATAGCGGCAAAAGCCAGGGATCGTCAACCGCCTTCCTTGACAAACCAACAACAGAACGGCATAGTACATTATTTTTCGTTGCCCCATCCGTCAAAGTAAACAAACAAACACCCAACACATGCGCCTACCGCCACTCGCCATCGGTCCGTACACCGCCCCTGTCCCCCTCGTCCAGGGAGGGATGTCCATCAAGGTCTCCACCAGCTCTCTCGCCATCGCCGTAGCCGAGTGCGGGGGGATCGGCACCATCGGCGGCTCTTCCATCCCTGAAAAGGAGCTGGCGGCCGACATCCGCCGGGCCAAGGAGGCCACCAAGGGGATCATCGCCGTCAACATCATGTTTGCGATGAAGAATTTTTTCTCCCTGGTCAAGACCTCCATCGAGGCGGGGGTGGACATGATCATCACCGGCGCAGGATTCTCACGCGACATCTTCAAGATCGGCCGGGAGACCAACACCCCCATCGTCTCCATCGTCTCTTCGCCCGCCTTTGCCCGGCTGGCGGAAAAACTGGGCGCTGCGGCCATTGTGGTCGAAGCCAAGGAGGCTGGCGGCCATCTCGGCACCGACCAGCCGTTACGGAAGCTTTTTCCAGAGATCCGCAAGGTGGTGCGCAAGGTGCCGCTCATTGCGGCCGGCGGCATCACCAATGGCTACGAAATGGCCGAAATGATGGACCGTTACGGGGCCGATGGCGTCCAAGTGGCCACCCGTTTCGTGCTCACCGAAGAGTGCGACGTGGACGATACCTTCAAGCAGACCATGCTCCAGGCCCGCAAGGAAGACGTGGTCCTGGTCACCTCGCCGGTGGGGATGCCGGGCCGCGCCCTGCGCACGCCGTTTGTGGAAAAGATGCTCGCCGGCGAGGAGGTCGGCGTGCGGGAGTGCCGCTACAAATGCCTGCGCAAGTGCGACCATCACTACTGCATCAGCGACCGCCTGCTCAAAGCGCGGGACGGCGACTATGAAAACGGCCTCTTTTTTACCGGCGAGAACGTGTACAAAATGAACGAAATCCTCACAGTGCGCCAAGTGTTCGACCAGTTCGTCTCCCAGGCCGAATCGGTGTACCGCGAACCAGGCGTGGATTACGACCGGCTCTCCGCCCATCCCGCCGCCATGAACACAAACGAGACACAGCCATGAACCTCTCCGTGGAGACCGTGCCGCCGGAGCGGCGCAAGCCGAAACCCGCCGCCGACAACCTGGGTTTCGGCAACCTGTTTACCGACCACATGCTCACCATGCGTTACCAGGCCGGCACCGGCTGGCAAGACGCGGCCATCGTTCCCTACCAGCCCTTTTCCCTCGATCCAGCGGCCATGGTCCTGCACTACGGCCAAGCGATCTTCGAAGGACTCAAGGCCTACCGCGGAGAGGACGGCTCGGCCCTCCTCTTCCGCCCCAAGGACAATATCCGCCGCATGAACCGCTCCGCGGCCCGCATGTGCATGCCCAGCCTGCCAGAAGAAGAGGTGTTCGCAGCCCTGTGTCGGTTGGTGGACCTGGAGCGGGAGTGGATTCCAGCGGCCCGCGGCGCCTCGCTCTACATCCGGCCGACGATGATCGCCACGGAACCGGGACTGGGCGTGCGGCCGGCAGAGGAGTACCTCTTCTTCATTATTCTCAGCCCGGTGGGGGCTTACTACCCGGAAGGCTTCAACCCGGTGAAGATCTTTGTCACCGATACCTATGTGCGGGCCGTGCCCGGCGGCGTGGGAGAGGCCAAAACGGCCGGCAACTACGCGGCCTCGATCATCGCCGCCGTGGAGGCGAAGGAAAAAGGCTACACCCAGGTGCTCTGGCTCGACGGGGTGGAGCGGCGCTATATCGAGGAAGTGGGCACGATGAACATCTTTTTTGTCATCAACGGCGAGGTGATCACCCCGCCCCTTGCCGGCTCGATCCTGCCCGGCATCACCCGCGATTCGGTCTTGCGTCTGGTCCGTGATTGGGGATTGCCGGTGAGCGAACGAAGAATCAGCATCGACGAAGTGCTGGCAGCAGCGGAAAACGGCTCGCTCACCGAGGTCTTTGGCACCGGTACGGCGGCGGTGATCTCGCCTGTGGGCCTCCTTTCCTACCGCGGCAAGGAGTATCCGGTCAACGGCGGGGCCACGGGGAAGCTCGCCCAGCGCCTGTTCGACGAGCTGTTAGGGATACAGTACGGCGAGCGTCCCGATCCCTACGGCTGGCTCGTCCGCCTGTAGCGTATCTGTCACAGGTCCTCCCCCTTTCCCTCCGCCTCGCCCGCGCGCCCAGCCTTTCCTGGGTGCGGGGGCGAGGCGGGCATTTTTTTGCCGTCAGTCGTTCCGTGGCAGGATAACCTCGCGAAAACAAAAGACAAAAAAATTTTCCTCCCCACCCTTGATTTTTTGAAAGGCCGTTCCTATCGTTTTGCCTCGTCATCCAAGGAAGGCCTTCCAACTCCATTTCTGTACGCGCCATAACCATCACGGCCGCCTCGCAGGAGGTGGATGCGCTGTTCCGGCTTGCGGACGGCTGGGTGAGAGTTCGCAAAAACCAGTACGACAACCTTAAATCGTTGAGGAGGAATTACCGATGAAAATTCGCCCGTTGAACGACCGGATTCTGGTCAAGCGCCTGGAAGAAGAGGAAAAGACCAAGGGAGGCATCATCATCCCGGACACCGCCAAAGAGAAGCCGGCCGAGGGTGAGGTGGTCGCCGTCGGTCCTGGCCGCCTGAACGACAAGGGCGACCGGATCGAGCCTGCGGTCAAGGTGGGCGACCGGGTGCTGTTCAGCAAGTATGGCGGCACAGACGTGAAGTTGGAAGGCGAAGACTACCTCATCCTGC
>WFOD01000229.1 GCA_015488275.1 Deltaproteobacteria bacterium | reverse complement strand
GCCCCGGCGGCCCGTCGCCAGGCGGCCGCCACCTCGGCTTGGACCTGCTGGCAGCGGGGCACCTTGCGCATGGGAAAATAAAGCCGCTCAACGATCTTGCCCGCCCCGCCCACCGCGGCGGCGGCAATGGCAAGGGCGGTGGAATCGCCGCCCTGTTTGCCATACGGCGCAAGCCATACCGGCGCGGCGGCCAACACCCTGGCGGCCTTCAGGGTCACGAGGCCCGGATCACCCGGTCCCACCCCAACGATGTACAGCGTTCCAACAGGCACCTTTGGCCCTCCACATTGCCGGCGACTCCCTCCGGTCCGCGAGGCCGCGACTCCGGCAGACGAAGGAGCAATCCCGTGACCGGTTACGCTCCATCTTTCCGCCAAACGGCCACCCGCCAATAACAAAAAAACCCTGGACCGCCTTTGCACGATCCAGGGACGCCCCTTTTCTCCACAAGATCCTGGCGCGCTCCCCGTCCACGGGAGACGCACCCCTCGCAGGCAGGTCTTCTGACTCCCGGATCCCCCTACTAGCCGCGCCTTCCCAGCCGCAGGGGCCGATCCTGGACCTTGCGGCCCGTCGGCTCCGGTTCCCAGATGGGAACCGTTGGCGGCCAGTGGCGTCCTTGCGGCGTTCGTCCCCGGTCACAGCGGCGGGCCCGTTCCGGACTTGCACCGGATTCCCTATTGAGCGCAAGGCACCTGCGAGTATTTTTTGATTCCAGCGATGGCCCCTTGCCGCGCAGGAAATACGCCCTGCGGCACGCCGGAGCCAACAGCGGAAATCTTGAGCCATACCTACCCGATTCCTCGATCGCCGTCAACCATCCACCTGCGGCTGGCCGCCCCCGTTTCTCCCCGCCGGCCATATTCTACTTGCCAAAACCTTGCTCTACCGCCTATCATCTCATCGATACCCTTTGAAACCAACAGGCTCTCACCGGGCCAGGAGCGCGAGGATCGCTTGGCGTTGAACGTTAGCGAACGCGCCAACGAGACGGGGTGAGGGGAGCCCGTACAACAGGCGTATGGAAAACCGACGGATTCTGGTCATCGACGACGACCGGGAGATCTGGCAGGCATATGAAGATGTTCTCACAAGGCCCAACGGAGCCGCGGTGACCGATGCGATAGGCGAGCTCCTGGGGACCCAGCCGCATGAACCCAACCTCCCGGAATTTGTGCTCTCCTTTGCAGGCCAGGGCCAAGAAGGGCTGCACCTGGCCGAAGAAGCGCTGGCCCAAGGCAGCCCTTTCGCCGTCGCCTTTATCGACATCCGGATGCCCCCCGGATGGGACGGCCTGGAGACCGCCAGCCGCATCCGGCGGATCGATCCAAACGTGGAGTTGGTGATCGTCACCGCCTACTCCGACCGGTCGCGCTACGAAATCGTCGAGGCGGTGGGCGCGCCGGACAAGCTCCTTTTTCTCCGCAAGCCCTTTGATCCAGAAGAGCTCTACCAGCTCGCCCTCTCGCTCACCGCCAAGTGGAACATCGCCAAACGGGAGCAAGAAAGCCGCCGGGCGCTCGAGTCGTCGGAGGCCCGCTTCCGCAACCTGGTGGAAACATCCAGCGACTGGGTGTGGGAGATCGACGCCTCAGGCGCGTTCACCTACTGCTCTCCGGTGTGCGAGATGATCTACGGCTACCGGCCGGAAACCCTGCTTGGCCGGGACATGGCCTTTCTCGCCGCAGACACGGAGGAAGCGCAGCGGCTGGAAAGCATGATCCGACGACACGCCAAGGACATCCTCCCTTTTCAGGCGTGGGAGCACCGCTGCCGCCGAAAAGACGGCGAGGTGGTGATCATCGAATCCTCCGCCATGCCCGTGGTGAACGACTCCGGTGTGGTCGTCGGCTTCCGCGGCATTGACCGGGACATCACCGAACGGCGGCGGCACGAAGAGGAACGCCGGCAACTGGAAAGCCGCCTCAGCCAAGCGCAAAAGATGGAGGCCATCGGCACCTTGGCCGGGGGGATCGCCCACGACCTCAACAATATCCTCACCCCCATCCTGGGGTACGCCGAGATGGCGATCCACCAGACGCAGGGCGACAAGGGCCTGAACGACAAGCTACGGATCATCCACCAAGCCGCCCTCAAAGGCGCTGGCCTCATCCGCCAGATCCTCGCCTTTTCCCGCCGCCAGCCCTTGGTCAAGCAGGTGATCGACATCAACCAACGGATCAAGGAAAACT
>WFOD01000228.1 GCA_015488275.1 Deltaproteobacteria bacterium | reverse complement strand
GGTTGTGCCGCGCACAGCCCGTTGAAAAACGGGCCGTTTGCTATACTGTTTTCTTGCCGGTGTTTGGCGCTGCGGCTGGCCCTTGGCGCAGCCGCTCCTGGAGCCGGGTGTGGCGCCGGTGGGTGACGGCCGTGCGGATGGCGATCGAGATCGCCCGTTTGCTGCCCACCAGGATCACCAGGCGCTTGCCGCGGGTGACCGCGGTATAGAGCAGGTTGCGCTGCAAGAGCGGGTAGTGGGTGGTGTGCAGGGGCACGAGCACGCAGGGAAATTCTGAGCCTTGCGCCTTGTGGATGGTCGTCGCCCAGGCCAAGGCCAGATCGGCGAGATCCGCGGCGTCGTACTCGACCCGCCTGCCGTCCATCTCCACGGTCAAGGCGCCCTTTTCCCGGTCTATGGCCTGCACAACGCCCAGATCGCCGTTGTACACGTCTTTGTCGTAGTCGTTGCGCACCTGCATCACCTTGTCACCCTTGCGAAAGCGTCCCAGGGCTGGCGCGTCGGGGTTGTACAGGCCCTGCAACTGTTCGTTGAGGTGGTCGGCTCCCACCACGCCCCGCCGCATGGGAGTGAGCACCTGGATATCGCGCACCGGGTCAAAGCCGTAGCGGCGGACAAGGCGCTGGCCGGCGAGGCTTACGATCTCCGCCGCCACCTCCTCGGCCTCCTCGCGAAAGATGCAGTAAAAATCTTTTTCCCCCTTGAAGGAGGGGGCCAGGTCCAGCGGCTCGCCCTTGTTGATCCGCTGGGCGTTGACGCTGATCAGGCTGCCCTCTCCCTGGCGGAAGATGGTGGTGAGGCGCGCGCAGGGAAAGACCTGGCTGGCGATACAGTCCCGGAACACGTTGCCCGGACCCACGGACGGCAACTGGTCGGCGTCGCCCACCAGCACCAGGCGGGTGCGGTCGGCAAGGGCGCGGAACAGGGCGTTGGCCAGGGCCACGTCCACCATTGATACCTCATCGACGATCAAGGTGTGGGCGGTCAGTGGATGGTCGCGGTCGAAGCGAAAGCGGTGCGCCCCGGGATCGAACTCGAGCAGCCGGTGGATGGTCTTGGCCTCCATGCCCGTGGCCTCGGCCAGCCGCTTGGCGGCGCGGCCGGTGGGCGCGGCCAGCAAAACCTCTTCGCCCACCCGCCGGAGGACGGCCACGAGGCTGCGCAGGATGGTGCTCTTGCCCGTTCCTGGGCCGCCAGTGATGATGCTCACCTTGTTCGTCAGCGCGGTGATCAAGGCCTCGCGTTGCTCTGGCGCGAGGGTGATCCCTTGGCGGGCCGCGGCCCACTCTGCGGCCTTGGCCGCCCGTGCCCTATCCAGCAGGTCGCCAGGGGCGGCGGCGATCCGCCGGAGGTTGCCGCCCGCGCCGCACTCGGCGTGGTAGAGCGAGGCGAGGTAGACCGCCTCCTCTTCGCATACCAGCCGGCCTTCGCTGGCAAGCGCTTCCACCGCGGGATCGATGTGGTCGAGGCCGAGGAGTTCGGCGGCCCGGCGCGCCAGTTCGCTGCGGGGCAGAAAGGTGTGGCCGTCGGTCGTCGCCTCGTTGAGCACAAAAATCACGCCGGCCCGTAGCCGCCGGGGATCGTTGCCCTGGATACCGAAAGCGGCGGCGATCCGGTCTGCGGTCTTGAAGCCGATACCGCGAATATCCTCGGCCAGGCGGTAGGGGTTGTCCTGCACCACGGCCAGGGCCGCTTCGCCGTAGGTCTTGTAGATGCGGACCGCAAAAGTGGCGGAAATGTCGTGCGCCTGGAGGAAGACCATGATCTCGTGCACCAGCCGCTGCTCCCGCCAAGCGGCCTTGATGGCCGCGATCCGTTTCTCGCCGATACCGCGGATCTCGGCCAGCCGTTCGGGATCGTTGTCCAGGATCTCCAAGGTGTGGAGGCCAAAGTGACGGACGATGCGGCGGGCGAAGGCCGGACCGATGCCGCGCACCAGGCCGGAGCCGAGGTAGCGTTCGATGCCGCGCACGGTGTTGGGCCGCAGGAGCGTGAACCGTTCGATGGCGAATTGGCGGCCGTAACGGCGATCGGTGCGCCAGCGGCCCGTGAGGCGCACCGACGAGCCGATCGGCACCCCGGCCAGGTTGCCGACCACGGTGTGCTGTTCCCGGCCGGTCGCCAGGCGGGCCACGGTGAAACCTGACTCCTCGTTGCGGAAGGTGAGATGGTCGAGGACTCCCTCGAGCTGCTGGAGCCGGTCCGCCGGTTTTTCCGGCTGTTTGGCCGGGGGGATGTGGCTGGGGGGAGACGGCATGGCAGGGTGCGCCGCCGGCGGCAGGGCTACAGGTTGAGGGTGAGCCCTTCCCGGGCGATGATCACCTCGAGGTTCGGCGGGCGGGGCAGGTTGGCGACGATCTGTTCCAGCTCATCGTCGCTCCTTTGGGGATCGTGATGGAAGAGCGCCAGGGTGCGGACGCCGGCGCGGTGGGCCGCCTCGATGGCGTGCTCCATCGAGCTGTGCCCCCAGCCCTGCTTGCCGTCCTGGTATTCGGCTTCTGTGTACTGGGCGTCGTGGATCACCAGATCGGCGCCAGCGAAAAAGTCTTCCACCAGCCGGTTCTGTTCTTCGGCCACGGCCGCCCCTTCGGCGGCCAGGGCCGGATCCGCGTCCGCGGCGGCGAAGAGGTTGGCGAACGGCTCGGTGTCGTAGGCCGTGCACACGCTCTTGCCGCGAAATTCGAAACGGTAGCCCAGGCAGAGCACCGGGTGGTTGAGGTACTTGGTGCGCAAGACGAGGCCGCCGCCCAGATCAAAAACGCCCTCCTTGAGATCAGCGTAGCGGATGTCGGCCGCCAGCTCGGTCTGGCGCACCGGAAAGTAGCGGTAGACCATCTGGCCGCCGACAATGGATTCCAGGGTTTCGTCCTCATGGGTCACTGGTCCGAAAACCTGCAAGCGGGTGGAGGGGATGTAGATGGGGGTAAAAAAGGGAAACCCCATGATATGGTCCCAGTGGGTATGGGTGAGGTACAGGGAGGTGTCGAGCGGCCCTTGGCGCATGTCGTGGGCCAGCAGATAGTCGCCCAGCTCCCGCAGGCCAGAGCCGGCGTCGATGATGATGAGCCGGCCGGCGAAGCGGAGCTCCAGGCAGGCGGTGTTGCCGCCGTAGCGCACCGTTGGCGGTCCTGGGCAGGGGATCGATCCCCTGACCCCCCAGAAGCGGACGGCGATGTCGGCTGGCGGCGTGGTGGACATGGCGTTATACCTGCAAAAAGATTTTGGCCTTGTCGATTTCTCCCATCACCGAGCCGGTCAAACGCTGGAGGTGGGGCCAAGTGAGGCCGGTAGCGGCGAGGAGTTTGTCCAGTTCGGCCGGATCAGGGTGACGGTCGCCGGCCGAGCCATAGTCATACACGTTGGCAAACAGGTTGGCAAGGGCGACGATGCGCGCCAGCTGCCGCTGCTTTTCCTCCGCTTCTTCTGGCTCATGATGATGGACCACTGCGGCGGCCAGGGCGGGCCCGAGTTTCCACCGTTCGGCGATCAGCCGGCCGGCGTCCTCATGGGTGCAGCCGAGGACCAGCATCTCCGCCCGCAGCACCGGGCCCTCCTCCAGGTCGGCCACGGCGCGTGCCTGCTGGTAGAGTTCGGGAAAACAGGCGTGCAGGGGGATCTTGCCGATATCGTGCAACAGGCCGGCGACGAAGAATTCTTCGTGGTGGTTGGGCGGCACCCCGCAGGCAGCGGCCAGGAGCCTGGCGGCGACGCCGGTGCACAGGCAGTGGGTCCAGAACGTGTCCACCGGCATGCCGACGCCGCTCTTTTTGATCGCCCCCACCACTGCGGTGCTGAGCGCCAGGTTCTTGACCGTGTTGATCCCCAGCATGATGATCGCCCGCACGAGCGAGGTGATCTGGTTGGGCAGCGAATAGTAGGCCGAGTTGATCAGCTTGAGCACCTGGGCGGTGAGCACGGGGTCCAGGGCGATGACCCGGTTGAGGTCAATGGGCGAGGTGTTGGGGCGGTTGCAGACCTCAAGCACCTTGGTCACCGTGGTGGAGAGGCTCGGCATCCGGTCGATGTACTGCTGCACCGCCTCCAGAGGCTCTGCGGCCGGTGTGGTCATCTCAGCATCCGTGCTTTACGAGAAAGTCGAGGACCATCTCCTGCATGATGTCGCGCTGGTCGCGGCCGGTCTCATGAATGATCATCCAGGTGCAGCGGCGCAGGGCGCGCGCGAGGTCGGCCGGCAGCTCCAAGACGACGCGCTCCCGCGCTGGCTCCTCATGCGCCCTTGGGCCTTCTTCCGCCTCAGAACTCTTCGAACTCGTCGTCATCGAAGGGGATCACCTCTTTCGCGTCGCCTTTCGCGTCGCCGGCCGCCGGCGCAGCCTGTTTGGGCGCTGGCGCAGCGGTTTGCGGGCCGGGGAGGCTCTTTTGCTTCTCCGTGCCGGCCGTTGGCTTCCCTTGGACTGGCTTGTCCGCCGAGGACGGGACGGCGGGTCCTTGTTTTTCCTGGGAGGTTGAACCTTCGATTTCCATGCCGATCAGGCGCACCAGGTCGTCCACCACTTGGCGCAGGATCTGGGCCCGGGTGCTCAACTCCTTGGCCGCGTTGGAGTTGTCTTCCGCATGACCGGCGTTGGCCTGCACCACCGAGTCCATAGCGCTGACCGCGGCGTTGAGCTGCTCGATGCCGTTGGCCTGCTCTTGGCTGGCGTTGGCGATCTCCGAAATCACGGCGGCCACCTTGGCCGAGCCTTCGGAGATGGTGGAGAACGCCTCTTCGGCGTTGGAGACCAGGGAAGAGCCTTCTTCGATCTTGGAGACCGTCTCGTCGATGAGGCCGGCGGTGTTTTTTGCCGCCTCGGCCGCGCGCATGGCCAGCGAGCGCACCTCGTCGGCCACCACGGCGAAGCCCGCCCCGGCCTCGCCGGCCCGCGCCGCCTCCACCGCGGCGTTCAGGGCCAGCAGGTTGGTTTGGAAGGCGATTTCGTCGATCGTCTTGACGATGTTGCGCGTTTCATGGCCTGCCGTGGCGATCTCCTGCATGGCGGCGGCGATCTTGCGCATCGCCTCGCCCGCCTGTTGGATCGCCTGGTTGGTGTCTTGGGTAAAGGCGTTGGCCTCTTGCGCGTTGTCCGCGTTCTGTTTGGTCATGGAGAAGATCTCTTCCAGGGTGGCGGAGGTCTGCTCCAGGCTGGCCGCTTGCGAGGTGGCGCCGCCGGCGATCTGCTCCGACGAGGCGGCCATGTTCACCCCTTCCTGCGCCAGGAGGTTGGATGTCTGGTGCAGGGTGGTCACCGCTGGCCTCAGCCCGCCCATGAGCTTGCGTACGGTGAGCAGGGCGGAGGCGAGGCCGAGGATGACGGTGAACAGGGCGAGCACGGTGACGACCAACTGGTCCCGCTCGAGAATGGCGGCCAGCACCTCGTCGTGCCCTGCCCCCTTGAGCAAGGCTTCACGGATGGCGGTGAAGCGGCCGATGAGTTCGTCGGCCAGGGGTTCGACTTCGGCGAAAAAGAGCTTGCGCGCTCCAGTCCGGTCGCCTTCGGCGAGCAAGGCGTTGAGGCGAATGACGCTTTCGTGCAGTTGCCGGTGCGGTTCTTCCAGGGCGTCGAGCTGGCCGGCGATCGTTGGCTCCAGGGCAACGGCCCGCTGGCGGCCCTCGCCGTAGTACCACTGGCCGAAGCCGCAGCGGGTGGGATCGCTTTGCACGTTGATGGCCTGCTTGCCTGGCGAGTCAATATCGACCAGCACGGCGCGCATCCATTTGTGGTGGTCGCGTTCCGCGTTCAACAGCTTGAGCCGGACCGCGCCCCTGGCGATGGAATCGCCGGCATGGTTGAATTCCACTGCGGCCAGGCCGCCGAGGATGGCGACAAGGATGCTGGTGAGGACAACCGGTATGACGATGCGGGCTCCCAGCGATAATTTCATGGCGAATATCCCCTCCTTTGCTGTGATTGCTGGTGCCGATGGCGGCGTAAGGCGTACGCTTCCACCCGTGGACAGGTCGCTCCCCCAGAACCCCCCTTTCCGGAGGCAACCAAAGCGGATCGCCGTTGTCATTGTATCAAAAAAGCCTGGCGGAGAGCAAAAAAAGTTGGTTTGTTGGCGGGACGTTCGCCATGCTCAACTATCCTGACATCGATCCCATCATCCTGCGTTTGGGCCCCTTCAAGATCCGCTGGTACGGCCTGATGTACGTCCTCGGCTTTATCGCCGCCTGGTTCGTCGTCCGGCGGGAGATCGGCCGCCGCCGCTTTGCCGCCCTGGCCGCCCGCTGGGAGGACTTGAACGGCATCCTCTTGCTCGCCCTGATCCTGGGCGGGCGCCTGGGGTATGTGTGCATCTACAATCCTGGTTGGTATCTCGCCCATCCTTTGGACGTGCTGCGGATCTGGCAAGGAGGCATGTCGTTTCACGGCGCCTTGGTTGGCGTGTTGCTGGCTGGCGCGGTTTACTGCCGCCGCCATCGCCTCCCTTTTCTCCAAGTGGCGGACGTGTACGTCCTGCCAGTGCCCATCGGCTTGGGCCTCGGCCGGCTGGGCAACTTTATCAACGGCGAGCTCTACGGCCGGATCACCGATGTGCCGTGGGCCATGGCCTTTCCAGCCGGCGGGCCCGCGCCGCGCCATCCGTCGCAGCTCTACGAGGCGGTGGGGGAAGGGCTGGCGCTCTTTTGCCTCCTCTGGTTCGCCCGCCGGCGTATCGCCAGGGCGGGCGGCCTGCTCGCGCTCTTTCTTATAGGTTATGGCATGATCCGCTTTGGCCTTGAGTTCTTCCGGGAACCAGACCCGCAGCTTGGGTTGGTGGTGGCCGGAGTAGGGACGATGGGCCAGCTTTTGTCCGCTGGCATGGTCGTGGCGGGAGCCGCGCTCTGGCGCCTGGCCGGCCGGCGGGATTTTCTTGACAAATCGACCGGAACAGGGAAGTAAGGTGGCGTCATGCGCAAAACTCTTGGCCCGTTCATCGTTTTCCTCGCGTTTTTCATGGTGACCACCGCTATGCAGGCCGCTTCCGCCGAGACCATCGCTCCCCATCTGTTCCGCACCCGCCTTGACAACGGCCTTACGGTGATCGTCAAGGAGATCCCAGGCTCCAAGGCCGCCACGGTCCAGCTTTGGGTCAAGACCGGCTCGGTCTTTGAGCGCGCCGACGAGGCGGGCATCACCCATCTTATCGAGCATATGATCTTCAAGGGCACCCCCACTCGGGGGCCGGGCGAGATCGCCGGCGCCATAGAGGATGTCGGCGGCCGGATCAACGCCTACACTTCCTACGAGTACACGGTGTACCACGCCACGCTCTCTTCCCGGCACTGGCAGCGGGCCCTGGACGTGCTCGCCGACGCGGTGCGCCACTCGCTGTTCGACGCCGCCGAATTGGAGCGGGAGAAACGGGTGGTCCTGGAAGAGATCGGTATGCGCAACGACCGGCCGAACATCCGGCTCTTCCAGGAGCTGATGGCCAGGGCCTACCAGGCGCATCCGTACCGCTTGCCGGTGATCGGTTCGGAGGCATCGGTCGCCAGTTTCACCCGTGACGACATCCTGGCGTACATGAAACGTCACTACCAGCCAGAGAACTTTCTCGTCGTGGTGGTGGGCGATGTGCCGGAAGAGGCGGTGCTCGGCCGGGTGCGGGCCCTTTTCGGCGACCTGCCGCCCGGTGGCCGGCCGCAGCCGAGCCTGCCGCAAGAGCCGCCCCAGGACAGCCCCCGGTTTTTCCGCCTGGCCGACGACGTGAGCCAGTCGCATCTGGCGCTGGCCTTTCACACTTGCGCCTTCTCCGATCCCGACGCGGCGGTGCTCGACGTGATCGCCGGCATTCTAGGCGGTGGCGAGTCGGCGCGGCTCTACCACCGGGTGCGGGACGAAAAAAGGCTCGTCTACCGTATCGATGCCTCGTCGTTCACCCCCCGCGATCCTGGCCTGATGGAGGTGACCGCCACCCTGGAGCCCGACCGCTGGCAGGAGGCCCTGGCCGCGGTGCTGGAGGAGTTCTTTCTTTTGAAGTACCTGCCGGTGGAGGATGCGGAGCTTGACCGGGTAAAGCGCAACGTGGAAAGCGAGTTTGTCTTTAACCTCGAGCGGGTGGAAGGCCAGGCGCGGATGCTTGGCTCGTTCGAGTTCCTCACCGGTGACCCGCGCGAGGACGCCTATCTGCAGCGGATCCGGGCCGTGCGGCGCGAAGATGTCATGCGGGTGGCCCGCAAG
>WFOD01000227.1 GCA_015488275.1 Deltaproteobacteria bacterium | reverse complement strand
CAGCGTCAGATGTGTATAAGAGACAGGTAAAGGACGACCGGCGCGTCGGATTGCGCCGCGCTGGCCGCCAGGTCCAGGACCTGGCGCATGGCTGGCGACTCTCCAACGATGGAGGCCTCCTGGCGGCGCCCCCGGAGCTGCTGTTGGAGGGAAGCGATCAGCTTCTCGCCCGCCACCACGCGGCTCAGGTCGGTGAGTGTTTCCACTCCGCCGACGATGCGGCCGTGGCGGTCCCGGATCACGGCGGCATTCTTCAACAGATGGAGCCGCCGTCCGTCCCGGTGGCGGAAGGTGCATTCCGAGCGGTGCGCCTCCCCCTTTTTGAACAGAACGCAGTACTTGTCCAGGCCGTCGGCCCGGGCCGTGAAACACCGGTCGCACTGGAAGATCTCGCAGCCCTTGCCGCGCAGTTCGGCGTCTGAGTAGCCGAGCAGGCCTTCGAAGGCCCGGTTGACAAAGCGTATCCTGCCGTTGGGGTCCACCAACATGAGCCCCTCTTCCATAGTGTCGATGACCGCTTTCCAAAGGGTGTCGTCGAGCGGAAGCTGCATGGCCGTTCCTGTCTGGCTGGCGTTGCCGTGTTGTTGCTTGTTAACTTAACACGGAAACAAAAAGAAACAACCACGGCTGCGGCGTCTCCGTTCTCCACCTGTCCAGCAACATGTTTTGCCTTTTGATGTTGTGCCCTAAACACAAGGAGATGGCAGGAGAAAACTCGAATTCGTCCTCCCTTTTTTGCCGCGTGGCACCGGTGTTGCTTTCTTGGGGCGCACATCCGGCCCGCGCCCTGGCGCAGGCCGCGGACCAGAGGCGGCAACGCAACCAAAACAATCTAAGGATCGCAGCCCGTTGTAAAAGAGGACGACTATGCAAAAGAGCGATGTTTTCACGGCTTCCACGGAGAAGAGCGTCACCCAGTTCGTCAAGGATTTCGGCCAGGTTGCCGGCAAGTATGGATTTATCATCCACAACGCGGACAGGATGGCCTTGGCCGACACCTTTGCGGCGCATGGCGTCGGGGTAAGCAAGGGATTCGACCTGCATATGATCCAGCTCTGCAAACCGGCAAAGGCGGCCAAGAGTCTGGCGGCCAACCCGGAGCGCGCCGTCCTGATGCCCAAGTTCATCATGGTCTTTACCGCTGATGGCGCCACCCAGATCCGTTTTTTGCGTTTCCGGCGGGAGGAGATCCGCGACGTGGTGGACGACGATCTGTTTCCCGCCTCTCTGGCCGAGACGTACGGAACGATCGAACGGATCATCGAGGAGGCGCGATGAATGGGCGCATACCAGCCCCCTGCAAAACGGAGTGTGCCCAGACGCGGCCGAAAACGCTGCCAGGCGGCTTGAGCCACAGGCGGTAGATGGAGGAACATCATGTGGAACCTTCTGATTGCGATCAACAAGAAGCTGGTGATCGCCATTCCGGTGATGATGGCGGCCGGGTTTCTTTTCGGCCTGCAGGCGGATGCCGGGATCACCAGCCAACTGAAAAAACTGATTATGCCGCTCACCTTTCTCATGGTCTATCCCATGATGGTGACCCTTAACATCAAGCATCTGCAAGAGGGGATCCGGAACGTGCGGCTGCAGCTTCTCACCCAGGCGATCAACTTTGGGGTCATCCCGTTTCTGGCCTACGGTCTCGGCCTCTACTTCTTCAAGGGCCAACCGTACATGGCCCTTGGCCTGCTGCTCGCCGCCCTGCTTCCCACCAGCGGCATGACCATCTCCTGGACCGGTTTCGCCAAGGGCAACATGGGTGCGGCGATCAACATGACGGTCATCGGCCTGACCGTTGGCTCCCTGGCCACGCCGTTCTACGTCCAATGGCTCCTGGGGGCCAAGGTGGACGTGAACGTCGCTTTGGTGATCAAGCAGATCGTGCTCATCGTCTTCGTGCCCATGCTGCTCGGCGCTGTCACCCGGTCGGCCCTGCTCAAGCGTTATCCCATGCCGGTGTTCAAGAAAGAGATCGCCCCACGCTTCCCGGCCCTGTCCACAGTTGGCGTGCTGGGCATCGTTTTCGTGGCCTTGGCCCTGAAGGCGCGGACCATTGCCCACGATCCGGCCATCCTCGGCGCTATCTTCGTGCCGCTCGTCATTATCTATACGGTCAACTTCGTGCTGGGCACCGTGGTGGGCAAGATGTTTTTCGCCCGCGGCGACGCCATCGCCCTGGTGTACGGCACGGTGATGCGCAACCTTTCCATCGCCTTGGCCATCGCCATCAACGCCTTTGGCGTGGAGGGAGCCAACGCCGCCCTGGTGATCGCCGCCTCGTATATCATCCAGGTCCAGTCAGCGGCCTGGTATGTGAAACTGACCGATGTGATCTTTGGTCCGGCGGCCGAAGAGGCGGCGCATCCCTGTGCCGCACGCAGTCCCTTTTTTAACGGGCTGCTCGGCAAAAGACCCAAGGAGCTGTGATGCAATCTTCTCATCCCTTTTCTTTCCGTCGGCTG
>WFOD01000226.1 GCA_015488275.1 Deltaproteobacteria bacterium | reverse complement strand
TCGGCAGCTATCTTGATCTGGACAGCGCCTTTACCGTGGGGCTCCTGCCCGAAATCGATCCCCAGCGGATCATGTACGTGGGCAACGGCTCGCTGCTCGGCTGCTGGATGAGCGAGATGAGCAACCACATCCGCAGGGACGTGGTGCAGGTGGTGCGGCGGATGACCAGCTTTGAGCTCTCCGAGGTGCCCAGCTTCAAAGACCAGTACGTGGGATCGCTCTTTTTGCCCCATACCGACCTATCGCTCTTTCCCGGCGTGCGGCAACGGCTCGGCCAGCTCACACCTTCCCCTTGAAGCAAGCGGCGGGGCCTTCTTCCCTCCCAGGGGAAGCCCCGCGGCCAGCGGCATGGCCGCCGGCCTTCCGGCCGGCCGGCGGCCTCCACCCATCCCGCGCGCCTTGCCTGGCGGCGGGCCGGCCGTGCGACTGCGCCCAGCGCCTCACCTCTCACGCAAGTCAAAGCCACTGGGATACTGGAACACCCGGAGATCGAAATGCGGGAGGGCGGCAAGGATGTGGTCAAAGATGTCCGCCTGGATGGCCTCGTAGTTGGCCCAGCGTTTGTCCTTACAGAAAACGTAGATCTCCATTGGCAAGCCCTGCGGACCGGGCGGGAGGTGGCGGACGAGAAAGGTCATCTCGCGGTTGATCATGGGGTGATTGGCAAGATATCGCTCCAGATAGGCGCGGAAGATGCCGAGATTGGTCTGCCGCCGGCCGTTCACCTCCACGCTGGGATCAATGCCCAGCCGTTGGTTATGCTCTTCGATCTCCTGCTGACGGGCGGCAATGTAGTCCCGCAGGAGCAGGATCTTGCTCAAGCGGGCCAACAGGTCGTCGTCGGCAAAACGGATCGAGCGCATATCGATGAAGATGGCGCGCTTGATCCGGCGCCCGCCGGAGAGCTGCATCCCACGCCAGTTCTTGAACGCCTCAGACACCAGGGCATAGGTGGGGATGGTGGTGATGGTCTTGTCCCAGTTCTGCACCTTGATCGTGTGGATCGAGACGTCGATCACATCGCCGTCCGCGCCGTACTTCGGCATTTCGATCCAGTCGCCGATCCGGACCATGTCCAGGGCGGAGAGCTGGATACTGGCCACAAAACCAAGGATCGTGTCCTTGAATACCAAAAGGAGAACGGCCGTCAGGCCGCCGAGTACGCTCAGGATCCCCCAGGGCGACTGGCCGGTGACAATGGCGACGATGAAGATGAACGCAAGGATGTAGGCGACGAGCTTCAGGCCGCCAAAGTAGCCTTTGATCGGCTTGCCTTCAAACAGACGGGTGGTGCGGCACACGTCGTAGAGGCCGAGAAGCATGGCGTCGAACACCCGCAGGCCGCCAACCACGAAAAGGGCCATGGCCAGCCGGCGCAAGAGTTCGCCGGTTGAGGACCCTGGCGTGAGGAGGAGATCGGCGGTGGTATAGAAAACCACGATGGGCAACAGGGCGCCGAGCCGGTGGAAAAAATGGTGTTCGGCAAAGGCGTTGTCCCAAGAGGTCTGGGTCTTGTGCACGCCCCGCAGCACCAGGGGCACGAGCAGCCGCCTGGCCAGGATCCAGGCCAGGCCCGTGGCGGCGAAAATGACCAAGAGCGCCAGTAAAAGGTGCCCAATACCGGCCGATGGCACGTTGTTGGCGGCCAGCCAGGAGGCGAGCAGCCCGTTGAAAAACGGGCTGTTAGCGGCACAGGGACGTGGGGCCGGATTCCGCCGGCTCTTTTTGTGTTTGTCCAGCCAGCCGCCGTGCCGAAGGCTCCAGGGGTGCGGACTGAGCCGGACCGTGCCCAAGGAATATCCGAAAAAGAGCCAAGGAATTCGTGAGGTTGGCCGGGACCCGGTTCTGGCCAACCGTGGCCGAAAAAGCCAGGGATGGCTTTTTCGACGGGCTGCTGGAGAGGGCAAAATTGGCATACCTTTTTGTTTGGACCTGTCAGTTACGGTATTTCTTGAATCCTGGCCGTCTTTTTTGTAGGCTGAAAAGCGTCGGCAGTCCTTGGAAAGGGAAGGAGCGCGCCTCCTTTGTCCCAGAACGGTGCCGATGGATTCGAAATTGTTTTGATTCCGTCAAAATAGGGGTTGACAAGACGATACCACGGTGTGGTACATTGTGTCCGTCGTGAATTCGTCGAACGCCGCACTGGGGAACGCCGTGGACAGCAGAGAATTTGTAACCGCCCGGAAAAGGCTGAAAAAGACCCAGAAGGAAATGGCCGAGTTGCTCGGGGTTTCCATCAAGGCGGTCCATAGCTATGAACAGGGCTGGCGATCCATTCCCGCCCATGTCGAACGGCAGGTGTTTTTTCTCTTGGCCCGCCGGCGGGATGCGCGGTTGCAGCAAAAGGCCTGCTGGGTGGTGAAAAAATGCCCGCCCAAGCGGCGAAAGCAGTGCCCTGCCTGGGAGTTCCAGGCCGGCAAGCTCTGCTGGTTCATCAACGGTACCATCTGTGAGTGTCAGGTCAAGAAGAACTGGCAAGAAAAGATGAAGGTCTGCCGCCAGTGCGAAGTGCTCGCCTCACTGCTCGAGGACGCCGATCCAGACGCCCCGCAAACCACGCCATCCAAGTAGTCTTCTCGCTCTTTCTTCCCCGCCCCATCCTTGATGGTATCGCAAAAAGTCCTCGTGGAGGCGCATCCGGTGATTCCCGGGAGAAAGCGGTTTGCGGCGGGGCGCGTAAAAAAACTCGCTTGTTTGAGGGTATAGCCCGAGTTTGCGAGTTTTAGCGCTGCGCCGCAAACCGCTCCGGGAATCCCGGTTTAAGCCGGAGGGAGGACTTTTTGCGAGTTCATCATCCTTATCAGCCCGTCGAAAAACGGCTGTGCGCGGCGCAAGGAGGACGCGCAGCCGCCGTCCCCTGCTTGCCAGCGCCCCCCCTCTTTCCTCTACCCGGCGAAAAACAGCCTTCCCGCCTGGTACACCGTGACGGCGAAACCGAAGGCGAACAGCGTGTTGCAGGTCATGGAGAAAAGCACCCAGCCCCATGAGCCGGTCTCTTTGCGGATACACACCAAGGTGGCCACGCAAGGGGAATAGAACATGATGAACAGGACCAAGGCCAAGGCGCGGAGGGGCGTCCAGGCGGGATCAGCGGCCAGCACCTCGTCCAGGGCTGTGTGATCGTCAACTTCCGCGCCCAGAGAGTACACCGTCCCCAAGGTGGAGATAATGATCTCCTTGGCCGCCACCCCTCCCAACAAGGCCACATTGGTGCGCCAGTCGATCCCCGCCCATTGGCTCACCTGCTCCAGCCCAGTGCCGATCCGGCCGGCAATGGAATAACGCAGGGCCGCTTCGTTGCGGGCCGCCGCCGCGTCCGCCACGGCCGCTGCCCGCTCCGGCCCGGCCGGCAGGGCGGCCGCCGCCTGCTCTTGCGCCGCCAACTGGGCGAGCTGCTCGGCCGGCAACTGGGGATAGGTCATCATCGCCCACATGAGGATGGAAAATCCAAGAATGATCGTGCCAGCCTTGCGGATATACTGCCAAGTCCGCTCCCAGGTGTGGATCAGGAGCCCCTTGACCGTTGGCAGGCGATAGGGCGGCAACTCCATGACAAAGGGCGTGGGCGCGCCGCGCAGCACGGTCAGGCGCAGGACCTTGGCCACGACCAAGGCGACGAGCCAGGCGAGCAAGGTGAGGAGCAAGAGTATCTGCGCCTGCTGGGCAGGAAAAAAGATGCCGACAAACAGCGCCAGCACCGGCACCTTGGCCCCGCAGTTCATGAACGGCGCGGTGAGCAAGGTGGCCATCCGCTCTTTGGGCGAGCGGAGGGTGCGGGTGGCGAGCACGCCGGGCACCGCGCAGCCGCCGGCGATCCCTCCTGACATGATATAGGCCATCACCGAACTGCCGTGCAGGCCAAAGAGCCGGAAAATACGGTCCATCATAAAGGCCACGCGGGCGAGATAGCCGGAGTCTTCGAGAAAGGCGAGGCCAAAAAACATGCACAGGATGAGCGGCACGAAGCCGAGCACGCCGCCAACGCCGTCGATGACGCCCGAGACCACGAGGGAACGCAGGGGGCCCGGCGGCAGCAGCGCGGCGACCGTCCCGCCGAGCCAGGAGAAAAAGTCGGCAAGCCAGGCCACGGGCGCTTCACTCACCGTAAACGTGAACAGATAAAGCCCATAGAGCACCGCCACCATGCACAACGGCCCGACGACCCGGTGGGTGAGCACCCGGTCGATGCGGTCCGAGGCGTAAAGCCGATCGATCCGTGGCCGGCGGGAGACGGCCTGGCGCACCACCGATTTGATGAAACCATAACGGTGATCGGCGATGATCGCTTCCGCGTCGGTCTCCAGCGTTTGGCGCAGATGGTCACTGACCCGGCGCGCCAGCGTTTCCAACTCCTGGGCGGTCGCCGGATCGTGCCGCCGGCCGGCGTCCATCACCGGCTCGTCGTTCTCGAGATACTTGAGCGCGGTCCAGCGGATGGGATAGGTGTCGGTCAAAAATCCCCTTTCCTGGATGAGCGCCTCCATCTCCAGAAGGATGCCGTCCAGGTCTTCCCCATAGGACAGGCGCAAGGGCTGCCAGGGCCGTTTCTCGGCCACCAGGGCGACAATCGCGTCCAGCAGCTCCTTGGTGCCGCGTCCATGCCGCGCCACGAGCGGCACCACGGGCAGGCGCAGCAACTCCGCCAATCGGGCGTGATCGATGACAATGCCGCGGTCCTCGGCCACATCCACCATGTTGAGGGCCAAGATCACCGGCACGCCCATTTCCAAAAGCTGGCAGGTGAGATAAAGGTTACGCTCCAGGTTGGCGGCGTCCACGATATTGACAATGGCGTCCGGCTGGTCGCGCAGGAGAAACTCCCGCGCCACCACCTCCTCCACCGAATAGGCGGTGAGGGAATAGGTGCCCGGGAGATCGACCACTGTGATGCTCTGGCCCTGGTGGCGGCAAACACCCTCTTTCTTTTCGACCGTGACCCCAGGATAGTTGCCCACATGCTGGCGGGCGCCGGTGAGCGCGTTGAACAGGGTGGTCTTGCCCGCATTGGGGTTGCCGGCCAAGGCGACGACAACAGGGGTCATGGCTCTTCCACCTCGACCTCGATGTGGTCCGCTTCGTTGTTCCGCAACGAGATGGTGGCCCCCATCACCCGCAGGGCCACGGGATCGTAGAGCGGCGCCCGGCCCTGGACAACGATCTCCGTGCCAGGCACCAGGCCCATCTCCCGGATACGGCGGCCCAGCTCGCCGCCGACCTTGACGGCAACGATGACACCCCGCTGCTCCCGCTTCATCTGCCGGAGTTTGATACGTGTCTTCATGGCAACGTCTGCTGCGTCCTTTTCCCAGCCGGCCGTGGCCGCGCTGGCTCCTTGGGTTCGTTTTTGTCAGTCCTTGAGGTTGTTGCGGCGCGCGGCGCTG
>WFOD01000225.1 GCA_015488275.1 Deltaproteobacteria bacterium | reverse complement strand
GCGTGGCCGGCGGCCGGGCCGGAGGCAGGCAACCGCCAGCAGCCAGCAGCCACAAAAGCGCGAGGGCCAACGGCACCCCTTGCCTCCCCCGCCAGAGGCGCGAGGAAGGGCAACGGCTTGCGGGCCGTCTATCGCGCATCGCCATCGCTTCCCTCCAGGCGGGCGAGAACCAGCCCGAGCAGATCGCGGTGCACGGCCTCCTTGGGCCGGCCAGCAGCGACGCGCACCAGGTAGGGCCGGTCAAGGGCGGCCAACACCTGGGCCACCTTGGCCAAACCTTCCCGCCGCTCAAAGTCGTTGGGCGCCTCACCCCGGCTCTCGGTGATCCGGCGCAGGGCTTCGTCAACCCCCAACTCCAGAAGAAAGATCGCATCAGGAATCGGGGCAAAGGACTCGTTGGCGCGCAGAATCGCCTCAGGATCAAAGCCCCTGGCCCCTTGATAGGCGGCAGTGGAAAGAAAGTACCGATCGCAGAGCACCACCTTGCCGGCGGCCAGCCCTGGCCGGATCACCCGCTCGGCGTGATCCCGCCGGTCGGCGTGGAAAAGTTCGAGCTCTTCCTGGGGCGAGAGCTCACTGCGGCGGGAAAGCATGGCGCGGATCCGCCGGCCGTAAGGCCCATCGCTCGGCTCGCGGGTGGCGAGCACGGGCACTCCCCGCGCGGCAAGGGCTTGCGCGAGCAGCGCCAATTGCGTGGACTTGCCGCAGCCGTCAAGACCCTCAAGGGCAAAAAACAGGCCTGTGCGCCGCCCGTTATCCATTTAACGCCGCCTTCCCGCCCTCGCGGCAGCGATCTCTCCGGCCAAACGGACGGCAACGGCCAGGGAACGGTGATCGGCCCGTCCCTGGCCAGCGATATCGTAGGCAGTCCCGTGATCCACCGAGGTGCGGACAATGGGCAGGCCGATGGTGACGTTCACCCCATCCACGAAATGGAGCAGCTTGAACGGAATCAATCCCTGGTCGTGGTACATGGCCACCACGGCGTCAAAAGCACCGTTGCGCGCCGCCAAAAACACCGTGTCCGGCGGCAGGGGCCCTTGCGCCTCGATCCCCGCCTCGCGGGCCGCGGCCACCGCCGGCGCGATGATCCGTTCTTCCTCGTCGCCGAACAGCCCCCCTTCTCCAGCATGGGGATTGAGCCCCGCTACCGCCAACCGCGGCCGCGCGATGGCGAAATCCCGCTGCAACGAATCGTTGGTCAGGGCCAAAAGACGGACGATATCCGCGGTAGAGAGGTGCCCGGGCACAGCGGCCAGGGGAAGATGAATGGTGGCGAGCACCACCTTGAGATCGTCGGCCGCCATCATCATGGCGAAACGATCGGTGCCGCAACGGGCGG
This sequence comes from Deltaproteobacteria bacterium, assembly GCA_015488275.1. Classification (GTDB taxonomy): domain Bacteria; phylum Desulfobacterota; class Desulfobulbia; order Desulfobulbales; family S012-135; genus S012-135. Next base: position 14,915 of record WFOD01000225.1, on the reverse strand, counting down.
CCAACAGCTCGGTATGGCCGGGGAACTCGTAGCCTGCCGCCTGGAGCGCTGTCTTGGAGATCGGCCCGGTGATCATGCCGGAGACCGTGCCGCTCAACGCCAATTCGATGGCAGTCTCCACATAGGCGGCCATCGCCCGGCCAGAAGCGGCCGTTGGCCGGCCCCACTCAAGGGTGGTTGGGTCCAGGGGCGAAGGCGACAAGACGTTGACCGCCCCTGGCACCAGGGGCTCGCCTGGACGCCAGTCCGAGATCACCACTGCGAAGTCCAGCTCCCGGCGGCAGCGTTCGAGCACGCCGCGGTCGCCGATCACCACCACGCGGCTGGGCCGATCGGCCACATGATAACGGAGAACGATTTCCGGTCCAATGGAGACCGGACATCCCATCGTGATCGCAAGGGGGGGGAGGTGGTGGGCGTCGTCAGAAACCATGACAGAGCTCGAAGGCGTTGGTGAACAGTTCGATGACAGGCGGCCGGCCACCAGCGAGACGGACGGTCACCACATCAAAACGGGCTGGCCGGTCGGTGAGGCCACGGCGGACGAGAAAGGCGAGCGCCGCCCGGGAGAGCCGCTCCTGTTTCCGCCGGGTGACGGCTGCGGCGGGCTCACCGTACCGCTGCGAGGTGCGGGTCTTGACCTCGACGAACACGATCACCCCCCTCTCCTCGGCGATCAGGTCGATCTCGCCGCCGCGCACGCGGAAATTGCGCTCCAGGAGCCGGTAGCCCCGGCGCTGGAGAAAGGCGGCGGCCAGTTGCTCACCACGGCAACCGGTCGTCTGGTTGCGGCCGGGCGGCATCACACACCCCCTTGAAGGAACGGCGGTGGATGGGGCAAGGCCCGTGCCGGCGCAGGGCCTGCCGGTGCTCCCGGGTGGGATAGCCCTTGTTACGGTGAAAGTTGTACGCCGGATAGGTCTGGTGAAATTCCTCCATCATCCGGTCGCGGGTCACCTTGGCGACAATGGATGCGGCGGCAATGGCCGCCACGCGGCCATCGCCTTTCACCAGGGCCTCCTGGGCGATGGCCAGCGGCACCTGATGCCGGCCGTCCACCAAAAGAAAGTCGGGCGGCGGATCGAGCGCCTCCACCGCCCTGCGCATGGCGAGCAACGACGCTTGCAGGATGTTGATCTCGTCGATCACCGCGTGATCGACCACCCCAACGCCCACCGCCGCGCCCATGCGCCGCAGCTCGTCGGCGAGCTCTTGCCGGCGGCCAGGGGAGAGTTTTTTCGAGTCGTCAAATGGAACGCGGTCAAGTCCTGGCGGCAGGACGACACAGGCGGCCACCACAGGTCCGGCCAGGGGGCCGCGCCCCACCTCGTCCACCCCGGCCACCCGCCGGAAACCCTGCCGGCGCAACCGCCTCTCCCACGCCAGCAGGTCGCTCTCGGCCGTAAACAGGGGCAGGGGCTGCGCCGCCACGCTCAAACGATACCCTTTTCCCGGATCCGCGCCGCCTTGCCGCGCCGTTGGCGCAGGTAGTACAGCCGGGAGCGCCGCACCCGGCCCTCGGTCACCCGCTCGATCTTCTCGATACGCGGGTTGTGAAGGGCAAAGGTCTTTTCCACACCCACGCCGTGGGAGATCTTGCGCACGGTCAGGGTCGCGCCCATCGTGCCGCGCCGGCGGCGGATCACCACGCCCTGGAAGACCTGGACCCGCTCCTTGGTCCCCTCGATGATCCGGATGTGGACCCGCACCGTATCGCCGGGCCGGAAATCCGGATGATCGTACCGCATCTGCTCCCGCTCGATCTTTTCAATAACGTTAACGCTCATGACGCTCTCCTCATCATCTATCTATATCTATCTATCTCACAAGTATTCTGGCGCTAACAGCCCGCGTTGCAACGGGCTGCGCAAAGACTGCGCAAAACATATGGTGATCACTTTCCTGTTCCGTTTGCCGCCGGCAAGCCCCCAACGCCGGCGTATCTGGTCACAGGGGGCACCCCGTGACCAGTTACACGCCGGCGACGGCGGCCACCTCGCCCCACACCCCGTGACGCTGCAGCAGCCGGATCTCGGCCGGAGAAAACGCATAACGCCGGAGCAAGTCGGGCCGCAGCCGCACCGTGCGGCGCACCGATTCCACGAACCGCCACTCGGCCACTGCCCGGTGATCGCCCGAAAGCAGCACTTCGGGCACGGCCATCCCCTCGAACACCCGCGGCCGGGTGTACTGCGGGTGCTTGAGTAGGCCGCTGGTAAACGTTTCCCGCGCCGCCGACTCCGGGCATCCCAGCACGCCGGGAAGCAAGCGCACCACCGAATCCACCACCACCATCGCCGCCAACTCGCCGCCGGTGAGGATATAGTCGCCAATGGAGATCTCCTCGTCCACAAAGTGGCGGCGGATCCGTTCGTCGATCCCTTCATACCGGCCGCAGAGCAGCACCAGATGGGACTCGCCGGCCAGCTCTTCGGCCATGCGCTGGTCGTAGGTGCGGCCGTGCGGCCCCATGTAGATCACCCGGGCGGCGGGATCTTCCGCCCGGGCGGCCCGAATGGCCGCGGCCAAGGGCTCGGGCTTCATCACCATCCCCTCGCCGCCGCCAAAAGGACGGTCATCGGTGGTGGCGTGCCGGTCGGTGGCATAGGCCCGGATATCGTGCACCGCAATGGCCACCTTGCCCGCGGCCCGGGCCCGCCGGATAATGCCTTCGTCCAGCGGCGAGGCGAAGAACTCCGGAAAGATGGTGAGAATATCGAAGCGCACCGCTCCAGCGCCCCGTCGGCTACTCGTTGGCTTCCAGCAGGCCGGGCAAGGGACGGACCACGAGGACCTTTTCGTGCAAGTCGATCCGCTCGATGAACTCCTGCCGCGCCGGCACCAGATACTCCCGCCGCTCGTCACCGATCACCAGCACGTCGTGGGCGCCGGTCTCGAACAGGCGGCGCACCAGGCCGAGGTCACGCCCCTCACCGGTCACCGCCCGCATCCCGACCACCTCGTGCCAGTAGAACTCGTCTTCTCCGGCCGGCGGCAAAAGGGCCTCGTCGACCCATAGCTCAAGGCCGGCGCAGGCCTCGGCCTCGTTACGGTTGTCCATACCGGCCAGGGCAACGATGGCGAACTTGCCCTGGGTGCGGCAGCGCACCACCTCGAAACGCTGAAAGGAGGAGGGCACTTCATCCAGGGCCAGGGCGTCGTCATCCACCACCGGCCCGAGATACACGACACCGTAGGCGGCCAAGGCCTCTGGATCGCGGGAATAGGGGTAGACCTTGACCTCGCCCCTTATTCCGTGGGCCTTGGCGATCTTGCCAACCCGGACACAGCGTCCCACGTCCCACTCCTGTGGCGCGTCATGCGTTTGTTTCTCGAGCGCGCGGCACCATCTCCCGGCGGCCACGACGCCCATCCTTGCCAACGGCCCCTACTCGACGATCTCCAACCGCACGGAACGCCTTTCCCGGCCGGCCAGCGTGCCGATCAGGGTGCGCATGGCCCGCGCCGTGCGGCCCTGCTTGCCGATCACCTTGCCAAGATCCTCTTTGGCCACCCGCAAGGAGAGCACCGTGGCGCCGTTCTCCTCGCTCTCGGTCACCGACACCTCTTCCGGCCGGTCCACGAGAGCGGTGGCGATAAAGGTCACCAGCTCGCGCATGGCGTCATCCGCCCGCACCACAGCCTACTCAGCGGCAGCGGCCGTATCGGTTGCCGGCGCCGGATGCTTGGCCAGCAGGCTGCGCACCGTGTCCGAGGGTTGAGCCCCCCGGTCGAGCCACTTTTGCAGCCGGTCGTGATGAATAGTCACTGCGGCCGGCTCCTGCATTGGATCGTAGGTGCCGACAATCTCAAGAAAACGGCCGTCACGCGGCGCTTCGGAATTGGCGACCACGATCCGGTAGAACGGTCGCTTCTTTCTGCCGTGCCGGGCCAGTCGGATACGTACTGCCATATGGGTTGTTCCTCCTCAAACGGTACCTAATGAAAAAAACACTCTTGCTGGAAAAACGCTACACCTCTACCGCAACGGGGCGCAAACAAAGAAAAAACAGCGGTCAACGCCGCGGCAGCCCCTTGGGCCGCTTGCGCCGCTTGCCCAGCGGTCTGCCGAGACCGCGGCCCAATTTGCCCTTGCCCTGCAGGCGGCGCATCATCTTGAGCATTTCGGTATAGCTCTTGATCACCTTGTTGACCTGCTCCACCGAGGTGCCGGAGCCGCGGGCGATCCGCCGGCGGCGACTGGCGTTGAGGATCTGGTGCTTGCGCCGCTCCTCTGGGGTCATGGAGTTGATGATCGCCTCGATACGCACGAACTCCCTTTCATCCGGGGCGGGCACGTTGTGCATCTGCTTGAACCGGTTAAAGCCGGGAATCATCGACATGATCTGCTCCAGGCTGCCCATCTTGCGGATCTGGCGGATCTGATCGCGGAAATCCTCCAAGGTGAACTCGTCGCGTTGGAGCTTGCGGGCAAGCTTTTCCGCCTTTTTCTTGTCCACCACCGCCTCGGCCTTCTCGATCAGGGTGAGCACGTCACCCATGCCGAGAATGCGCGAGGCGATCCGGTCGGGATGAAAGACCTCAAGGGCGTCAAGGGACTCGCCGGTGCCAACGAACTTAATCGGCCGGCCGGTGACCTTTTTGATCGACAGGGCCGCGCCGCCCCGGGCGTCGCCCTCCATCTTGGTGAGCACCACGCCGGTGATGGCCAGATCCTGGTTGAACTTGTCGGCCACGGTCACCGCGTCCTGGCCGGTCATGGCGTCGGCCACGAACAGGATCTCCGCCGGCCCCACCGCCATTTTGATCCGCTGCAACTCGGCCATGAGCGGCTCGTCCACGTGCAGACGGCCGGCGGTATCCACGAGCACCGTATCCAGCCCCTGCTCGCGCGCCGCGGTCACTGCCTGACGGCAGATGTCCACTGGATCTTGTTCCGCCGACGATGGATGGACCGGCACCCCGATCGACTCGCCGAGCACGCGCAACTGCTCAATGGCCGCCGGCCGGTAGACATCGGCCGGCACGAGATAGGGTTTGCGGCCCTTGCCGGCCAGCAGGCGGGCCAGCTTGGCCGCGCTGGTGGTCTTGCCCGAGCCCTGGAGGCCAACCATCATCAACACTGCGGGCTGTTGGCCGCCGAGGCGTAATTCCGCCGCCTCGCCGCCCAGCAGCTCCACCAGCTCCTCGTGCACGACCTTGATCACTTGCTGGTCAGGGGTGAGGCGGCCAACCACCTCGCGGCCAACGGCCCGCATCTTCACCCGCTCGACAAAGGCCTTGACCACCTGGTAGTTGACGTCCGCCTCCAGCAAGGCGAGACGCACCTCCCGCATCGCTTCCGCGATGTTGTCCTCGGTGAGGGTGCCGTGCCCGCGCAGCTTTTTAAAGACGTCGTGCAGTCTGTCGGAGAGGCTGTCAAACATGGAATAGACCTGTAGAAAAAAAACACCCCGCCGGCCCGAGTCCGGCGCGGTCAATCAAGCATGAACCAAGGATCCCGGCGGCCGCAGGTAAGGACAACAAACCAGCGCGGCCGCCACCTGCGCGCACGTTGCGCCAGCCACCGGCCGCCTCGCGCAAAAGGCAACAAACCTTCAGCCGCAGAAATTGCGTATCTTACAGGGAGGAAAGATCGTTGTCAAGGCAAGGAAAACGATCAAAGCAGGACGTACGCACGCCTGACAGGCGGATGTGGCCCGGCAACCCTCCACACCCCACCACGGCACAGGCGCATAGCGCCAGTCACGGCGCTGCGCGCCTGGCTGGCGCGCATACAACCCGTTGAAAAGCGAGCTATATGCGGCACAAGGACGTACCGCCGAATTCCGCCGGCTCTGAGCCAAGAAATATGATAAGATTCTTGAGATTCAGAATCAGCCACACAAGCAAGAAGTATTTTTGCAGGTTTGGAGACTGGATTCTCTAGATTCTTATCGTGTGGCCAGGGCAGAATTTCATGTTCGTCGCCATATACTCCGTGAATTTAAGCCGAGGAGACATATAGCGATTTTGTTTTATCATATGTTTTTTCGATACAATGAAACGGAAATTTAATGCCGTCGTGCAAGCTTCTGCTGATCCAGGGGAAGAAGTGCATGGAATACCTGCATAGTCAGCTTGGCCGCGTTCTGACCGCTCGAGAAGTGGCCCGGTACCTGGGGCTTGATTGCAAGACGGTTCGGAAATACTATGCCGCCCTGGGGGAGGTACGTCTTGGGCGTGCATATTTGTTCTTTGAAAGGGAGGTACTGAATGCCATACAAGCGCGGAAAAGACTGGGAAACTCAAGTGTATTACCAGGGCCGCAAGTATCGCAAGATGTTTCCCACCGAGGCGGAAGCGATAGTCTGGAAAGTCGCGCAACGGAAGCGTCTTCGAAGCGGAAGCGGAAATTGTGCGTCCTCGGAGATCCTCACAATATCTTTGGGTGAATGGGCAACCCGTTACCTGGATTATGCCCATGTGACATTTTCCCAAAAGACGTAATGATGAAAAACGTTGCGTTTTTCGCCGGTTCTTTCAGACGGAACGGTATATTCGGCGGCTGGATGATTTGTGGGCCGCTCTCGAGGTTCTGCCTCAAAGCAATCACCCACATATTACCCGCCATCAGGCTGTGGTTGTTCCTTTTCCCAAAACGGAAAAAGGCGGCCAACTCATCGAATTGACCGCCTGTTCAGTCATGGTGACCCCTACGGGACTCGAACCCGTGTCGCCGGCGTGAGAGGCCGGTGTCCTAGACCGCTAGACGAAGGGGCCGCAAATGGTGCCCCTTATCTAAATGATACCCTCATCTTTGTCAAGGATTTCTCGATCCCGGAAAGGTATTTTCTCTGCGGGTCCAGCCCGCGCAAGCCACAACCGACAACACGCAGCAAAAACCACCTACAGACGGCCAAGCGCCAGATCCCTCCCCAGGGCGGCCGCCCGCGCCAGCGCCTCCTCTCGCTGCGCCATCGCGCCGCGAACGTCAACGCCCCCGACCAAAAGCTCCCCTGCATAACGAAAGTCCATCGCGTCCAGGCCGTAACGGGCTTCGAGCGCCGCGCCGGCAAACAGCTTACGGCCGTGGGTGGCGGCAACGGAGAGGAACACGGCCGGCCGTTGCGGCGGCCGCGGCAAATCCAGCCGGTATTTGCGGGTCCAAAACGCCTGCATCCGGTCGATAAACGCCTTGGTCTGCGCGGAAACGCCATAAAAATAGATCGGCGAGGCGAGGAGGAGCCCTTCGGCCATGTCGCAGCGCTCGTACAACGGCGTCAGATCGTCATCCAATACGCAACGACCGGTCTTGGCGCAGCCGCCACAATTTTGGCAGGGCGAAAAGCGAAGATCGTTCAAACGGATAAGTTCGCCCCTTCCTCCTCCGCCGCGCACCCCTTCCAGGGCGGCGGCAAGCAGGATCTCAGTATTACCGCCTTTACGGGGACTGCCCAGCAGGCCAAGGATCAACGGTTGCATGGCATGATTTCCATTCTGTTTGCCTTCACATGCTCCCAGCCTTTCTTAACAGCCCGTTTTCCAACGGGCGGTCAACCGGCTGCGATCCTCCTATCCGAAGCGGCAGTTGGGGCCGGCCAGCGGTTGTAGAACCGGGTCTCCTCCGCCAGGCGGGCAAAGACCCCGTCGCCCAGAAAACGCGGTGCGCACCGCCAGCGCCAGTTGCCCTCAGCCGTGCCGGGCGTGTTCATCCGGCAGTCGCTGCCAAAACCGAGCACATCCTGCAGGGGCACAATGGCCAGGCGGGCCACCGAGGCAAAGGCCAGCCGGATGAAATCCCAGTGGACGGCGCTTCCGTCGCTGTTGGCGTAGCGCCGCAACCGGGCCTTGCTTTCCGCCGACACCCGCGGATCGAGATACCACCCCACGGCCGTGTCGTTGTCGTGCGTGCCAGAATAAACCACACAGTACGGTTCATCGGCGTAGTTGTGGGGCAAATAGGCGTTGTTCTCGTCCGAGTCAAAGGCGAACTGAAGCACCCGCATGCCTGGAAAGCCGAGCCGCCGGCGCAGGGCCGTGACGTCCGGCGTGATGACGCCAAGGTCTTCGGCAATGATCTCCAGGCTGCCGAGCGTATCGGCAAGGGCGGCGAAGAACGCCTCCCCTGGCCCCTCGACCCACTGGCCGCGCACCGCTGTGGGCTCATCGGCCGGGATCTCCCAGTACGCGGCAAAGGCGCGAAAATGATCGATGCGCACCGCATCGGTCAAAAGGGCGTTGTGGGCAAAACGGCGGCGCCACCAGGCAAGGAGCAGCGGGTCAAGCTCCCTGCCCTCCCGCCACCAACGGTACAGCGGGTTGCCCCACCGCTGGCCGGTGGCGCTGAAGTAGTCAGGAGGCACCCCGGCCACATGTGTCGGCAACCCGTTTTTATCGAGCCGGTAACATTCTTGATGGGCCCACACATCGGCCGAGTCATGGCCAACATAGATCGGCAGATCACCGATGAGCAGCACGCCCCTTTTCCGGGCATGCTCCCGCAGCCGCTGCCACTGGGAGAAGAAACAAAACTGCAGGAACCGGTGGCGCTCATAGGCGTCCTGTTCCCGCCGGCGCACTTCCGCCAAGGCCGTCGGGCGCCGGCAACGGAACTCCTCCGGCCATTCGCTCCATGAACGGCGGTGAAAACGCTGGCGGAGCACCATGTAGCATACATAGTCGTCCAGCCAGTGCTGATGTTCGGCGCAGAACCGCTCGTAGGCGGCGGAACGGCGCAGCCCGGCCGAGCGGCGGTAGGCGCGCTCAAGGAGACGATCCTTGGCCTGGCGCACTTTGTCGAACTCCACGAGATATTCGTTGAGCAGGGGATAGCCGGCAATATCCTCCTGGGTAAGCAACCCTTCCTCCACCAGGATATCTGGGCTGATGAGCAAGGGGTTGCCGGCAAAGGCGGACAAGCCCATATAGGGGCTCATGGCAAAGGCGCGGCTACAGGGTCCCAAGGGAAGAAACTGCCAGTACCGCTGTCCAGCCTCAGCGAGAAGATCGACAAACCTGTGCGCTGTCGGCCCCAAATCGCCGATACCGTACCTGGAAGGCAGGCTGGTGACATGGCACAAGATGCCGCTTCCACGTTCCAGCCCGGCGAAGGATCTCTCCATTATGCGAAAACCTCTTGCAAAAAAAATTAACAGGAAGTAACCTTAGAGATTCTGAGTTTTGACTTCCGTCCAGCACTCTTCCCGATGGAGACGACGACCGTGTCCGCTGACATCAAGGCAAAGCTGCTGGAGGTCGGCAGCGAGGAAGGATGCATCAGCATCGACCTGCTCAACGACCTCATCCCCGAGGACAACGACCCGGAAACCATCGACGAGATCTTCGACTTTCTCCACGACCACAACATCGAGATTCTAAGCCAGGAGCAGCTCAAAGCACAAGGAAAAGAAGCGATCCTGGAGCGCGACCGGAAGAAGCGGGCCGAAGCGGCCCGGGAAGCGGTGGAGAAGGAGATCAAGGCGGCGCAGGAGGACGAAGGCGGCGATGTTGAAGAGACGACCACCGCCTACCTCCGCGAGATGGGCCGGTTCGACCTGCTGACGCCCGAAGAGGAGGAAAAATACTCCAAGGCGATCCGCGAGGGATTCAACGCCATCGTCAACGCCATCCGCAACGATACCACCGGCCTGCCGGCCCTCGCCGCCCTGGCCGCCCGCATCGATCTGTGGGAGAAGCGCGACCCGAGTCTCAAGCCGAAAAAGACCCACCTCAACTACATGCTGCGCGAGGTGCGCAAGGCGCGGGACGACAATCCGGACATGCCGGAGATCAACGATCTCCTCTACCGCATCGAGCTGTACGCCCGGTCCATCGAAGCGGCCAAGGATGTGATGATCAAGGCCAACCTCCGTCTGGTGGTCAGCATCGCCAAGCGGTACATGCACCAGGGGCTCAGCCTGGCCGATCTGATCCAAGAGGGCAACCTCGGCCTCATGCGGGCGGTCTTCCGCTTCGATTACACCAAGGGCAACAAGTTCTCCACCTACGCGAGCTGGTGGATCCGCCAGGCCATTACGCGGGCGATCCTCGACAAGACGCGCACCATTCGGCTACCGGTCCACTTTCTTGAGCTGCGCAGCCAGTTCTTCAAGGCATTCTACTCTCTGCTCAAGGAGCTGGGGCGGGAGCCCACCCCGGTGGAGATCTCGGCCAAGACCGGCCTGCCTATGGACAAGATTCTCGCCATCCTCGAGGCCTCGCGCGAGCCAATCTCCCTTGAGACCCCTGTTGGCGACGACGACTCGACCCTGGGCGACTTTCTTGAGAACCGCGACTCGGAATCGCCTTTTGAAGCGGTCAAAAACCAGGAGCTCTCCGAACGGGTCAAAGGCATTCTCATGACCCTCAGTCCGCGGGAGGAAAAAATCATCCGCCTGCGGTTTGGCATCGGCGAGGACGCCGAGTATACCCTGGAGGAGATCGGCAAGCGGTTCAACGTCTCCCGCGAACGGATCCGCCAAATCGAGAAAAAGGCCCTCAACCGGCTCCGGCACTCGAGCCGCAGGGAAAAGCTCAAGCACTTCCTCGACTAGCAGGGCCTGTCCGGCCTTGGCAAGCCGCCCGTGCTCCGCGCCCCGGCACTGCCCTTTGCCCTCGCCGCCATCTTTGCCAGCGGGATGATCGCCGGCCAGCAGATGCCGGCCTCAGCCCTGTCGTCCTTGCCGGCTGCCTATCTCCTGGTAGCAACGGGCGCCTTTGTGTTCGCCGGACAAAAGGTGCCGCACCGCCTCATCCTGCCCTTTCTCGCTGTGGCCTTTTTTCTCGCAGGCCTGAGCAACGCCCATCCGCCGGGCCGCCCCCGTGATCCGCACCACATCGCCAACCAGGTAACCGATGGCAAGGAGTATACCGTTGTCGGCAGGATCGCCGGCCTGCCGGCCCGGTTTACCGATCGTCTCCGCCTGATCATCGACAGCCAACGCCTCATCGATCAACAGGAGGAACGGCCCGTCCTTGGCCTGGTGGCGGTGAGCGTGCCGGCCGCCCTCCCACGGCCACCAGAACCTGGGAGCCTCGTGGCGGTCCGCTGCCGGCTTTTCTTGCGGTCCGCCAGCCGCAACCCTGGCATCAACGACCCGCTCGCGCGGCGTAACATATGGGTCAGCGGTCATACCCCCTCGAACGCCTTTCTCGCCGCCCTCGCCCCGCCTACGGGACTGGCCGGTGCGATCGATCGTTTCCGCTTCCTCGCGGGCCAACGCTTGGAGGCCGTGCTGCCCGCCACACAGGCCGCGCTTTACCGCGCCCTCCTCCTCGGCGACCGCAGCCGTTTGCCGCCAGCCACGCGCACAGCCTTTCAGCGGGCCGGGCTCGTGCACCTGCTCGCCATTTCAGGCCTGCATATCGGCCTGCTTGGCCTTTTTGCCTACGCCACCGCCCTCTTTCTTTTCCGCCGCAGTTTCCACCTCCTCATCTGGTGCAACGCGCCCAAGGCCGCCACCCTCGCCGCCCTGCCGGTCATGGCCGCCTACGCCCTGGTGGCGGGAATGCAGCCGCCCGTGCTCCGCGCCCTGATCATGGCCGCCGGCCTCACCGCCGCCCTGATCGTGGAGCGACGCTGGTCGCTCCTCCACGGCGCCCTTGGCGCGGCAACGGTGATCGCCATCGTTGATCCCGCGGCCCTGCACAGCGCCTCGTTCCAGCTCTCGTTCGGCGCCATTGCCGGCATTGGCCTCTGGCACCGCCTCCTGGCCAACCGGCTATCGCCCTCTCTGCCCAAAAGATCGCCTTTCCGCCAACAGATCGCGCCCGCCCTCGCCGCAACCGTGGCGGCGACCCTGGGCACCGCTCCCCTTCTCATCTATCACTTCAACCGCCTTCCCCTCTACAGCGTGCCCGCCACCCTCATGGCCGCCCCCTTGGTGGGATTTTGGGCCCTGCCACTGGGTCTGGCCGGCCTGCCGTTCCTTTTCCTCTCACCCGATGTCGGCGCGTTTCTGCTCCATCTTGGCAGCGCGGGCCTGCTGATGACCGGCCGCGTGGCGCATTGGTTCGCCAGCCTGCCAGCAGCAGAGATCTCCCTTCCCACACCGCCGGCATTGGCCATCTTGGCCGCCTACGGCCTGCTCGCCGGCGTCCGGTATGGCCAGTCTCCCTGGGGCCGGCGGCTGGCCGGCGCCTCCGCCCTCTGTATCGCGGCAACCCTCCTGGCCGGCGCCCTTGGCCGATACGCAAGGGAACTGCCGCGGGCAACCGTCCTCGACGTGGGACATGGCTCTGCCGTCCTCATCGAGCTGCCCCGTAACGTCAACGTGCTGGTCGATGGCGGCGGCTTCCGGTCGCCAACCTACGATGTCGGCCAGCGTATCATCGCGCCGGTATTGTGGAAGCGCGGCATCTCCCGTCTCGACGCAGTGGTCATTACCCACCCGCACGCCGATCACTACAACGGCCTGCCTTTTATCCTCGCCCGCTTCCGTCCCCAGCGGCTGTTCGTCAGCCGACTGGCCGGGCCGCCCACCTATCGCGCCCTCATCCGCCAAGCGCAGTCCCTGGGTATTGAGGTGCGCACCGTTGGGCCGGGGGCAAAGCTGTACGCCAAGGATGATGTGCGTCTTACGGTGTTGGCCGGCGGCACGGGCAAGGGATCGGCCAACGAGGACTCACTGGTGCTGGCCTGTACAGCGGCGGGACACAGCTTGCTCCTGCCTGGCGATATCGGCCAGGCGAGCGAACGCCGCTTGGCGCAAAGGGGGATACGCGCCGAAGCGCTCCTGCTCTCGCATCACGGCCGGCAGCGCAACCCGGCCTTCCTCGCCGCCGTGGCGCCGCGGTTCGTTGTGGTCTCCACCTCCCGCCGCCTTCCCTTGCGGCCACACGAGTACACCACCAGCCGCTGCGGCGCCCTCACCCTCACCTGGCGGTCAGACGGCATCGCTGTGCGGTCCCAGACGGCCCGCGGCGTCAGACCTCGGTGAAATCGGTGGGAGGCTTGCTGAGATACTGGGCGAACTTCGACTTTTCGATACAGTTGGTGTAGGCGTCTTCGGGTGAGATCCAGCCCTTTTTCAGCAGGTCGAGAATAGCGTCGTCCAGGGTCTGCATTCCATACTTCTTGCCGGTCTGCATGGCCGAGGGAATCTGATAGGTCTTGGCCTCGCGGATGAGGTTGCGCACCGCTGGCGTACAGATGAGGATCTCCAGCGCGGCGCACCGTCCCTTGACGTCGATCCGCTTGAACAGGGTCTGGGAAACAACGGCCTTGAGGGCGTCGGCCAGGGTGGACCGCACCTGGGCCTGCTGGTTGGCGGGAAAGATCTCGATCACCCGGTCCACGGTCTTGGCCGCGTTCAAGGTGTGCAAGGTGCCAAACACCAGGTGGCCGGTCATGGCCGCCTCCATCGCCAGGGCAATGGTTTCGAGGTCGCGCATCTCACCGACCAGGATGATGTCCGGGTCCTCACGCAGGGCGCCGCGCAGTGCGGCGGAAAAACTCTTGGTATGGGTGCCCACCTCCCGGTGGTTGACGATGCATTTCTTGCTCTGATGAACGAATTCGATGGGGTCTTCAATGGTCAGGATATGGTCTTTGCGGGTGGAGTTGGCCTCGTCGATGATCGCCGCCAGGGTGGTGGACTTACCAGAACCGGTGGGACCGGTGACCAGTACGAGCCCCTTGGGCAAACTGGCGAGTTTCTTGATCACTGGCGGGAGTTTGAGCTGATCGCAGGTGAGGATCGTGCTCGGGATCTCACGGAACACCGCGCCCACTCCGTTCTTTTGCATAAAAAGGTTGCCACGGTAACGGGCCAGGCCCGGGATCTCGTAGCCAAAATCCACATCGCCGGTCTCTTCAAAAACCTTGATCTTCTCTTCTGGAATGATTTCGTACAGCATGGCCTTCAAGGTGTCGTTGTCGAGCACCTTGTATTTGACCGTCTCCATGTCGCCCCGGATACGCAAAACCGGCTTCTGCCCCGCCACCATGTGGAGGTCCGAGGCCCCTTGTTCGTTCATCAGTTTGAAAAATGCGTCAATCTGTGCCATACTCTCCTCCGTTCGGCTGCTTTCCAGTGCTCGCACTGCCGCGATACCGGCGCAGACGGCCTGTCCGCGCATTATGATTATGATAGCACAGGCCCGCTGGTGGACGAGAACCTTTTCCCCCCTTTTCAGTTGATGCCCGATCAGCGCTGCGTCGATCTCCACACCCACTCCCGCTGCTCGGACGGCCTGCTTTCGCCGGCCGACCTGGTGGCCGCCGCCAAGGCCAACGGCTTGGCGGCCCTGGCCCTTACCGACCACGACACCACCGCTGGCCTGGCCGAGGCCCTGGCCGCAGGCCGCGCCCTTGGTGTAGAGGTTGTGGAAGGCGTGGAGGTAAGCGCCTTCTGGCGGGAGACTCCGGTGCATATTCTCGGCTATGGCATTGAGGCCAACAACGTGGAGTTGCAACGTTGCCTGGCGGAGCTCCAGGCCATCCGCCGCCGCCGCAACCGCCGCATCTGCGAACGGCTGGCGGCCAAGGGTATCGAAATCACCGAAGCCGAACTCGCCGCCGCCGCGCCAGGGCTCGTAGGCCGTCCCCACTTTGCCCGTATTCTCACAAAACGGGGTGTGGTCGCCAACGAAGAAGAGGCGTTCCGCCGCTTTCTGCGCCGCAACGGCGCGGCCTACGTCCCCAAGGAGCCTTTTGCCGCGGAACGCGCCATTACCGCCATCCAGGCCGCCGGCGGGGTGGCGGTGCTCGCCCATCCCCATACCTGTCCGCTTTCCTCCAGCCGACTGGAAACCCTGGTGGGCGAACTTGCGGCCGCTGGCCTGGGCGGGGTGGAACTGCATTATCCTGGAATGCCGCCCGCCTTCCGCCAACGGCTGAAGCGGTTGGCCGCAGCCTTTTCCCTTGCCGCCACTGGCGGGAGCGATTATCATGGCGAGGGTCACCATCATCCCCTGGCCGTTTGCCAGCCGGCCGGCTCTTCGGCCGGCTTTAGCGTCCCCTACCGTTATCT
>WFOD01000224.1 GCA_015488275.1 Deltaproteobacteria bacterium | reverse complement strand
CCATGCCGAGTGCATCGTCTCTGGGGACGACCATCTCCTCTCCCTCGCCGATCCGCCGGCGCCAGTGCTGACTCCTGCGGAGTTGGTGGAGCGGCTGGGGGAAAAGTAGCCCGGTTCATGCCGGGACCGCATGGGTGAAATTGCGGTACTTGCCTATTGTGATACGCCGGCAACGAAAGACCTCTGCCACGCCGCGAAGCCGCAACGTCCGGCGATCCGGCGGATTTCCCTGGAGTTCTTTGAGCGCCAGGAGTGAACGCACGGGATCGAGACCAATGGCCGGCTCCCAAATGGGCCAGGTGAAGAAAACGCCCTCGCCGGGCCGTTCGGTGAGGCTGACGGTGCCAAGACCGCTTGCTGTCGGCTGGACCGGGAAGAGCGGCAGGGCCTCCACGGCCAGACGGTTGGCGCCCCGTTCGGTCACCGCTGGTTTCGACAACCTGTTTTCATCGTATTCCAGGAGTAGTTGCCAGGTCCTGGCGTAACGGTTGATGATCTCGAGCACGGCAGGCCCCTCGTCGTCCACCAAGGCATGACCTTCCAACCAAGGTGGCGGTGAGCAGGCCGATGACCTGGCGAAGTTCCTCCGCGCCCTTTTCCGCCAACCGGCACTGGTTGAGGGAATAGCCGCGTAGCAGGTGGTCCTTCGGTGCCCGGATTGCCCAGATGCGGAACTGGGTACGGCGTTTGGAGTTGACCCGGCAGCTTACCGAGATGATGGCGTCGAGGTTGTGCCTGTCGACCTGATACGTTTTGCCGTCCGCGGTCTGGCAAATGATGATCTCGCCGGTATCGTTTGGTTGCATGATGGTTTTCCGATTGGCAGCATGAAAAGCCGTCCCTGGGTTAGGGGTAACGCAACGCCACCACGCTTGTGGCTCGTCACCGTGTGCTGGGAGATCCTGCGTTTCAGGCGCATCTTGTCACGATATTGCGGCAGGATCGCTTCGTTATCGTTCAGTATACGCCTCGAAAGAGGCCAAGTCCGAAATGGGCACCGTAGCCGATGGCCAGTGGGCCGGAAACCGGCCGGTCGAAAATGAGGCGCAGGCCGAAACAGCCGTTGTCGCCCCTTTGGCCGCCGCCTTTTTTCCTTTGGGTTCGGAAGGTCAGCCAACTCATCTTGCGGCCTCGAATCCGCGGCCATGGTGCGTATTCCACTCGTGCGGGCAGGGGCTGTCCCCTCTTGGATAACTCCCGTCGTACTTCCCGTTCCAGAGCTGCAAGGAGAGCGGCTGGATCGCGCCGATTCATTTTTTTCACTTTGAGATGCCCGGCTGGGATGTACGGCGTCACCGACTCCCATGTGTCGGCTTGAAGAAGCAACGGTGTCTGTTCGGGATACGGGCCGCCGAATTCTTCAGCCGTGCCTACACCGAGAAAGGCCAGGAAGATGTGGTGGCCGCCAGCGCCCCACAGTTTTGAGATTCGACTCATGGCGTTGATCGCCTGGTTGGAGAATCCTCCAGCCGCGTGGATGACGATATGATCGAGGAAGCCATCACCGTCCGCGTCTTCCGGAAGAAAGAAGGCATGGCGGTGTCTTGGATCCCGGCTGGGCAGATCTCCCTCCCGTCCCAGAAATTCCGGGGCCGAGTTCGACCATTTGAGCAGCGCCACCCGTACCCGTTCCGCGATGCCTATAGTATTGGCCACATGAGGCAACACTGCGGAGCTGAGAGCGAAACGTGCTGTTGTAAAATCACCGTCCGCAGAACGGCCCGGCCGTGGCTGGTACACTACCGAGAGACAGTCGCTCGGCCGCAGATAATCTACCCAGGCGAGTCCCGGCGCCCGGTTCCAGCCCTGTTTCAGAATCTCTCCCGTATCGGCGTGCAGAGCCTCGAAGATGTCTGCGGGTACTTGCAGACGGGGTTTGCGCCTGCCTCGGCTGGCGGCGGGTGCCTCTTCCAGCCGGGTGGCGAGTGATGCCAGGCCGGCGGGCGAAGGACAGGCCAGTGGGATTCGTTCCATTCCCTCGTCGGCATGTACTCCGTTCGCGGGGTATACGTTGCATTCCCCATCCCATCCGTCGATCACTTTGGCTTCCACCCACGACTCGGTCCGGCCCAGGTAGGAGAGACGGGAAAGGAGAAAGGCGGCCATCCGTGTCTCGTCCTGGTCGAGTATCGTTGCCGACCATGCCATGACCAGTGGCGCGTCTTTCGCCACCGCCACGAAGGTATCGAAAACTTTTGGTGGCATATCATCCGGTCGGAAAAGGGGCATATAATGGCGGGTATGCGCCGCCGACGCCGGCGGCACCCGGTAGGACGGCAGATCGGCGGCCAGCTTTTCGATGAATCGGCGGAATGCTCCCTCTTCGGCCATGCCATTTCGATGGGCCAAAGCGATCAGCGCTCGCAGGAAACGCCACGGCGACGGCGGCCATTCCGGCACCCCTTCGTTCACGTGCCGGCCCCACGGCGTGGCGTGAAAACGGCCGGCCGGGAAACGGAACTCCACGGCAAACATGGTT
>WFOD01000223.1 GCA_015488275.1 Deltaproteobacteria bacterium | reverse complement strand
GAGTTTGAGCCGATTCTCGCTGGAATCTACGTGGGCGGGGGGGGGCTGTCAAGCCAAATCCGCTCGTCGCGGCCTGCGGCCCGTTCACGGCGCTGTTAGCGCCAAATTTAGAGTCGCCCGGCCTTGAGCTTACAAGCTTGTTTCGGTCAGCGCTTTCGAAAGTAACAGAAAGAAACAGCCCGTGGGCTAGCGAAAGGAACGTTTTCTTGCCTGACACGGAAAGGGAGCTTGTGCTTAGACGTTTAGTCGATGGGTGCGGAAGGCTGAGCGTGTAGCCCATAAGTGTATGCGTTTATGAGAAGAAGCAGGAAGGGTAATGTCTAAGCGCTTAGTTATTGCACGGCCATGCTGCTGCCCTGGTGATAACTGGTGGTAAAATACAGGATGATGAAAAATCAGATTGACTGTCATTGGCTCTCCGTGGGATACTGTTGTAGTAATAAGGGGGGGTCGTGGGATGTCGTTGACGCGCCAAAGGCAGCAATGATGTCGTGGCTGTAGTGCTCCAGTATGTGCTAGAGTGTGCACGGAGTATTCTTTGATGTTACAGATCTCTTCCTTGCCATTGCTTGGCCAACGTGTTCCTGGTGGCGCCGCCGGTCTGCGGCATTGGCAGAGATTCCTGGGCCGGTCCCGCGGCCCCCATGCGCCCGCCGAGGAGGTCGGCGGCTTCTTGCCCCGCCTGAGCAGTGATCTGCGCCAGAGCTGTGCCGCGGTCGAGAGCCGGTTCCTCGATCTCGGCGACCGGTTGCAGCGCCTGCATGCCGATACCCTTGCCCTGAGCAATCGCATCGTGCAGGCGGTCC
The DNA here is from genome assembly GCA_015488275.1 of Deltaproteobacteria bacterium. Lineage (GTDB taxonomy): Bacteria > Desulfobacterota > Desulfobulbia > Desulfobulbales > S012-135 > S012-135. The sequence continues at coordinate 9,815 of WFOD01000223.1, read as the reverse complement.
GGATCCTGGACAGCGACGACGGCGGTCTCCTGGACGAACTACGCGCCTTGATTCAGGATGCGCTCGTCGCCCTGGCTACGGCGCGTCAGCGGGCCGTGGCCAAGATCGATGGTCTGGCCCGAATCGCCGAGCGGGTCGAGGCCTTGCGTCGACTCTGTGAAGAGGCCAGCGACATCGCCTTCTATCTCACTGTGGTCGGGTTCAATATCCGGATCCATAGCGCGCGCAGCGAGCGGTTCGAGGCCACCTTTGCGGTGATCGCGCGCGAGAGCCGTAACTTCAGCATGAAAATCACCGAGATCGTAGGGCGGGTGCAGGAGGATACCGAGAGGATCGTCGCCAGCGGCCTCGGCGCTTTGGATGCCGTGCGCCACGATCTTGGTGCCATGCAAACCCTTGCCGACGAGGCCCAACAATTGGTGACCGAGGCCTTCGACCGGATCGACGCCTTGTTGGCTCTGGCCGGCGAGACCCTGGGCCAGGCCGGGGAGCAGAGTCGCATGGTGAGCGACCGGGTGGCCGAGGTCGTGATCGCGCTCCAACTCCACGACAGCATCTCCCAGCGCATCGGCCACATCGGAGCGGCCATGGAGGAGGCCGTCAACCGCTTGGCCGCAGGCGCCGGGGACCCCAAGGAGCGCTGCGGGGCGATGCACGCCGTCCTCGACCTCCAGGCGGCGCAACTCGACCAGATCGTCCACGAACTTCGCCAGGCGCATCACGACACCATCACCGCCTTTCGCGATATCGGGGCGGCGGTGCAGGATCTGGGCACAGGGCTCGAGCGCCTCGCCAGCCCTGAGCAGGATCCGGGAGGGGTGTCGGGGGCAACGAACGAAGAAAAGGGGGCGTTCCATGGGCTGAAGGCGGCGCTCGCCAACCTTGGTATGATTCTCGACCGTGGCGACCGGATCCTGGCCGGGATCAGTGGCACGGCCCAGAAGGCCGCGGTCGCGGCTAGGCGATTGCAGGAGCACACCGTCCAGGTCGAGGCGATCAGTTTCGAGACCCGGCTCATTGCCCTGAACGCCATCGTCAACGCCGCCCATCTGGGAGCGGAAGGAAGCGTCTTCGAGGTGCTGGCCAACGAACTCACCGTGCTCGCCCAACGCTCCGACCGGTTCGTGGCCGCAGTGGCCGAGATCATCGAGACCATCGACCAGCTAGGCCGCGATCTCGCCGTCGAGACCGGAGATACGGTGGACAGCGCCCGACTTGCGGCCTCGTTGCACCGTACCGAAGAACGGTATCAGGCATTCGAGGCTGAGGCTGGCCGACTCCGCGGCCTAGCCCAGGCCCTGGCAGGAGACATCGAGGCCGCGGCCACGGCGACCGGTTTTCTTCCGGAGTTCGCCGACACGCTGGCCGAACGGCTCGAGCGGTTGACCCGTCTCCGGGAGCGTCTCGCTCCTTGGCAGGGCAGGGGCGGCGAACTCCTCGGCGACCACAGTGAGGGATTGATCCAGCGTTACACCATGGAACAAGAACGCTCGGTGCACCGCCAGCGCTTGGTCTCAGGATCGACGGCGCCGACTGCGGGGACGGCCGTCGAACCGCTAGGGACGCGGCCGGCGGCGGAGCCGGAAACGGGCAGTGAGGATCTGGACGACAACGTGGAGCTCTTTTGATCCTGCCCTGCCAAAGCAACAGGGGCCGCTTCAGAAAGACCTTTCAGGATGGTGAACGATGGACCTGAACATCGACTCCGCAAGCAGGACCGCCCGCCTGATTCTAGCTGGCGACCTCTCGGTGGCCAAGGCCGCAGAGCTCTTGCAGGCGCTCCGTCAGGCCCTGGACGAGGCGGATACGGTGGCGGTTCGCCTCGACGAGGAACGGGTGGAGCGGATCGATCTCGCCTTTCTCCAGCTCATGTGTTCGGCCCACCGCACCGCGGTGGCGACCAAGAAACGGCTCTTTTTCGAAGAGGGCCGGGCCGCCAAGCTGACGGCAACGGCGCAGGCGGCCGGGTTTCTGCGCCGCCAGAGCTGCATCCTGAATCCTGGAAACGATTGCCTTTGGCTTGTCGGGTAGGCCGTCGATAACCGGGCGGCTGTTTTCGATCCCGGTCGGCCAGTGAGACGGTGGGGCTGGCCGGGTGTGACAGAGGGCCGCGAGGATGACACATACCGCGAAGGAGGATGGGACATGGCAAAGGTGATCATGACGGTCGATGATTCGGCGAGTGTCCGCCAGATGGTGGGCTTCACCCTGCGCCAGGCGGGTTATGAGGTCATGGAGGCGGCGGACGGCAAGGACGCGCTCGCCAAGCTCCGGGGCAGGGCCGTGGACATGGTCCTCACCGATCTCAACATGCCGAACATGAACGGCATCGAGCTGACCCGGGCCCTGCGCGCCAGCGCCAGTTACAAATTTGTGCCCATCGTCCTCCTGACTACCGAAAGCCAGGCGGCCAAGAAGCAGGAGGGCAAAGCGGCCGGGGCCACGGGTTGGATCGTCAAGCCGTTCAAGCCGGAGCAGCTCCTCAAGGTGGTCAAGAAAGTGGTGGGCTGATGTCCTTCGATCCCACGGCCTATCTGGAGGAGGCGGCCGAGCTTCTGGCCGAGCTCGAGACCGCGCTGCTCGAGCTCGAAGAGAATCCGGGCGACCGGGACCTGGTGGACCGGGTGTTCCGGGCCATGCACACGATCAAGGGCTCGGGCGCCATGTACGGCTTCGACCACGTGGCCGGCTTCACCCACGAGGTCGAGACCGTGCTCGACCGGGTGCGGGAGGGGGAGATCCCGGTGAGCGGGGATCTGGTCTCGCTTGTGCTCGCGGCCCGGGACCAGATCCGCGCCATCCTCGACGCTGAGGCCGCGGGCGAGCCGATACCGGCGGACGACGACGACATCCTCGGCCGGCTCAAGGCCCTGCTCCCGGCCGAAGCGAGGGGCGCGGCGGCCGAGACCGCGGACGCGCGGCCCGAGACCGGTGCGGCCGATGCAGGGGCGGCCGCCGACGTCCAGCTCACCTACCGGATCCGGTTCCGGCCGCCCAGGGACCTTTTCGCCAGCGGCACCAACCCGATCCTGCTCCTGGACGAACTGCGCGAGATGGGCACGGCCACGATCGTGGCCCGTAACGAGCGTATCCCCATCCTGGACGGCTACGATCCCGAGGCCTGCTACGTGGGATGGGATATCGTTTTGACCACGGATCGCGGCCGCCAGGCGATCGAGGACGTGTTCATCTTCGTGGCCGACGACAGCACGCTCGCCATCGAGGTGATCGACGAGGCCGGGCTCACCGAGGACGCGGAGTACAAGCGGCTCGGCGAGATCCTGGTCGAGCGGGGCGACATCTCGAACGAGGACCTCATGCGTGCCCTGCGGGGCCAGAAACGGCTCGGTGAGATCCTCATCGAAAAGGCCAACGTGCCGCCCGAGGGGATCGAGGCCGCCTTGGCCGAGCAGCAGCACGTGCGCGCCGTGCGCAAGAAACGCCAGGGCCAGCAGGGGCCGGGCTCGATCCGGGTGGCCAGTGAGCGGCTCGACCGGCTGGTGGACCTGGTCGGCGAGCTGGTCACGGTCCAGGCCCGGCTCACACAGAAAACCGCCGCGGCCCGGGACCCGGAACTGCTCCAGATCGCCGAGGAGGTGGAGCGGCTCACCGAGGAGCTGCGCGACACGGCGATGAGCATCCGCATGGTGCCGGTAGGCTCGCTCTTCGGCAAGTTCCGCCGCCTGGTCCGGGATCTTGCCCGCGATCTCGACAAGGAGGTCGAGCTCGTGATCGAGGGCGCGGAGACCGAGCTCGACAAGACGGTGATCGACCGGCTCAACGATCCCCTGGTGCACCTGGTGCGCAACAGCATGGACCACGGGATCGAGCCGCCGGCGGCCCGGAGCGCGGCCGGCAAGCCCGCCGCCGGCCGATTGCGGCTCGTGGCCGAGCACGCAGGCGCCAACGTCCTCATCCGGGTGGAGGACGACGGCGCGGGGCTCGACCCGGCCCGCCTCAAGGCCAAGGCGGTGGAAAAGGGCATTGTCGCGCCGGATGCCGAGCTCTCGGACCAGGAATGTTTTCAGCTCATCTTCGCCCCTGGCTTCTCCACCGCGGCTGAGGTCTCGGACGTCTCGGGCCGGGGCGTGGGCATGGACGTGGTTCGGCGCTCGATCGAGGCCCTGGGCGGCTCGATCCAGGTGACGAGCGTACCGGGCCGCTCGACCACCGTGAGCCTGGTGCTGCCGCTGACCCTGGCGATCATCGACGGCCTGCTCGTGCAGGTGGAGACGGGATTCTACGTCGTACCCCTGGCCGCGGTAGACGAATGTCTCGAGATTCCGGCCGCCGAGGCGGCCCGCTGCCGCGAGCGGGGGGCAATCGAGTTCCGCGGCGTGCTGCACCCCTATCTCGCCCTCCGGGAGCGGTTCGGGATCCCCGGCTCCGCGCCGGAGATCGAACAGGTGGTCATGGTCCACCACGGGGAGGGCAGGGCCGGCATTGGCGTTGACCGGGTGGTCGGCCAGCATCAGACCGTGATCAAGGGGCTCACCAAGGTCTACCGCGACCTGCCGGGCCTGGCTGGGGCCACCATCCTCGGCGACGGGACCGTGGCCCTGATCCTGGACGTCAATGGTCTGTAACTGGTCACGGGGGCCTGGCGCATGCCGCCCAACCCCGCGGACCGGGTATCTGGTGGGGGTATGGCTGGGGAGCGACGCAAACAACGGTAAAGGAGAAGCCGCATCATGGAACAGCAAGCCACGACCGGCCTCTACCTGACCTTCCGCCTGGGCGAGGAGCTCTTCGCCCTGGACGTGGGCCAGGTTCGCGAGGTCCTGGAAATGAGCGCCGTCACTGCGGTGCCGGGCGCTCCGCCGTTCATGCGCGGTATTGTCAATGTCCGCGGCGCCGTGGTGCCGGTGGTCGACCTGCGGGTCAAGTTCGGCATGACGCCCACCGGGCAGACCGTGCATACCCGGATCATCGTCCTGGAGTGCGATCTCGAGGGCGAGCCCACAGTGCTCGGGGCCTTGGCCGACATGGTGCACGAGGTGGTGGAGCTCGACAACAGCACCATTGAGCCACCGCCCAGGATCAGTAGCGGCTGGCGGAGCAGGTTCGTCTCGGGCATCGGCAAGCACAACGGTGAGTTCGTGCTCATCCTCGACGCCGCCACGCTCTTCACGGTGGAGGAGCTGACCGCGATGGGCGGTCCAGCGGAGCAGGGATGCGCCTCTTCCTCCACGGCAACGGCCGTCGGGGGCGGGGATGAAGAAGGATAACGGCAACGCGGACCGGAGGAGGATGACCATGCGCTGGAACGACATGACGATACGCAGCAAGCTGACCGTGGGCTTTGGTGCCATCCTGGCCCTGCTCGTGGTCACCGGGATCGCCGGCTATCTCGGCATTGCCACCCTGTCCCGGTCCCTGACCGCGGTGGGCGACGAGGAAGCGCCGCTGGAGGACATGGCCAACGAAATGAAGACCGCCTTGTGGGCGACCCGCAACTCCCTTGAGGAGTACAAGGGCGCCATGACCGTGGTCGCTATGGATCGCGCCAGGGAGCTCGACGAGATTGCCAAACGCTACCGGCAATTCGTTGAGGAGTTCGACCGTTTCAGCGACGCCATCGTCAACGGCGGTGTGGTGGACGGGGTCACGGTCGTCAAGACCGACAATCCCGAACTGGTGGAGATCGTGCGCCAGACCCAAGATCTCCACAACAGCGGCCTTCAGGCCGCGGCCGAACGGATGATGGCCCTGGGCAAGGCGTTGCAGGCCAAGCGCCAAGAGCGGGACGCGGCCATGACGGCCATGGAGCGGGCGACCGAGAAGATCCTCGGCTTGGCCCGACAGTTGCGCCAGGCCGTGCAGGAACACGCCGACCGTGCCCAGGCATCCGATATCGCCCAGGACGCGGCCCCTGACCTCTTGGCCCTGGTCACGACCGTCGAGACCCTGGAGTCCAGGATCCTCGAAAGCCGGGTCGTGATCGAGGAAGCGGCGCAGGAGATCGATTCCGACGGCCTGGCGGCAAAGGCGCGGGAGTTCGGTGCCAGCACCGAGCGCTTCGACGCCGTGACCGAGGCCCTGCGCCGCGGCGGCCGGGTCGGCGATGTTGATGTTTCGCGCCTGGAGAGCCGCCAGCTCCTTGGCCTACTCGACACCGTGGACGCGGCCCACGAGCGGTTCACTGCGGCTGGCCACGCCCTGCTCCAGGCCCAAGAGGCGCTGCTCGCCGAAACTATCGAGGCCGAAGAGGCCATGAGCTCCCTGGACGCGGCCGGCGACCAGGCCCTGGACCTGTTGGCCAAGGTCGAGGATCTCGTTGGCGCCCAGATGACGAACGCCAAGATGGCCGGGGCCCGGGCGCGGAAAACCTCGACCACGGCCATGATCATGGTCACCCTCCTCTCGCTCGGTGTCGGCGTCTTCTTCGGCCTCTTTCTCACCCGTGGCCTTGAGCGCGGAATCGGCGCTATGGTCGGCCTGGCCGAGGCCATCGCCCGCGGCGACCTCAGCCAGGACGTGGATATCGACCAGAAGGACGAGGTCGGCCGGCTCGCCGCCGCCATGCAACGCATGATCCAGACCCTGCGCACCACTGCGGCCATGGCCGAACGGATCGCGGTCGGCGACCTTGGGGTCAAGGTCGAAATCCTGTCGGATAAAGACGTGCTGGGCAAGGCCCTGGAGCGGATGGTGGGCAATCTCAAAGAGACCGTGGCCGTGGCCGAGCGGATCTCCGGCGGCGACCTCACGGTCAGGGTGCCGGTTCAGTCGGATAAGGACACCTTGGGGCAGGCGCTTGCCACCATGGTCGAGCGGCTCAAGGGCGTGGTGCGCGAGGTCCAGGGTGCGGCGACCAACGTGGCCTCGGGCTCGCAGCAACTCGCCTCGAGCAGCGAGGAGTTGAGCCAGGGTGCCACCGAGCAGGCCTCCTCCGCCGAGGAGGCGTCGAGCGCTATGGAGGAGATGAGCGCCAATATCGCCCAGAATGCGGATAACGCCCGCCAGACCGAGAAAATCGCGGTCCAGTCGGCCGAGGACGCCAAGAAGGGCGGTGAGGCGGTGAGTAAGACCGTGGAGGCCATGCGCCAGATCGCAGAAAAGATCGCGATCATCGAGGAGATTGCGCGCCAGACCGATCTGTTGGCCCTGAATGCGGCCATTGAGGCGGCCCGGGCTGGCGAGCATGGCAAGGGATTCGCCGTGGTCGCCGCTGAGGTGCGCAAACTTGCGGAGCGGAGTCAGAAGGCGGCGGCCGAGATCTCCACCCTGTCGGGAACTAGTGTCGAGATCGCAGAAGAGGCCGGTCAGATGCTTTCCAAGCTGGTGCCGGACATCCAGCACACCGCCGAACTGGTGCAAGAGATCAGCGCCGCCAGCGCCGAGCAAAGCGCTGGCGCCGAACAGATCAACACAGCCCTGCGCCAGCTCGACCAGGTGATCCAGCAGAACGCCTCGGCCAGCGAGGAGATGGCCTCCACGGCCGAGGAACTCTCGGCCCAGGCCGAGCAACTGCAGGCGGCAACGGCCTTTTTCACCGTGGCCGGGACCACGGCCTCGGCCGTGCCAACGGCCGCTTCCCAGCCCCGACTGCCCGCAAAATCTCAGGCGGGCGGAAGCGAAAGCGCGGGCCGGACAAGGACAGCACGCCAGGCTTCGGCCACGGCGACGCCGGCAAACAAGGGAGTTGCAATCGAGCTTGCACCACCGACGGACGACAAAGGCGTGTCTCCCGTTTCTGAGGAGGGAGAATTCGAAGAGTGGCGGTGAAACTGAAACGTGCGCATACTGCTGCGATCGGCCGCAGCGTGGAAGTGCGTGGCCGCAGGGCACGGCCGGCCCCTGACGCCTTTCTCGGACCGGCGCAGATCGCCACGGTGCGCCACCAGGCCCTGGTCCGCACCGTACTCGGCTCCTGCGTCAGCGCGGTGCTCTACCATCGCCCCAGCCGCACGGCCATGCTCTGCCACGCGGTCCTGCCGTGTTGCCCGCACGCCCACCGATGCCCCGGTCCTGGTGGCTGTCAGGAACTCTACCGCTACGTGGAGTGCGTCCTGCCGTACATGCTTGACCGCTTGGCCGCGCAAGGGATCCGGGCTCGGGATTTGGAGATCGGACTCTACGGCGGGGCCACGGTGATCGCCATCCTCGGCAGGGGACGGGGAGGGCAGCTCGACGTCGGCCGCCGCAACAGTGCGGCGGCGCGTGCGTTCTTCAAGGCCAAGGGCCTTCGGGTGCGGGAAGACCGTCTGGGCGCCGACTGCGGCTGCCGTATCCTCTTCGACGCCGCGAGCGGCACGACCCGGGTCGAGTTCTTGCCAGGGATGACCACGGCTGTGACCTGAACAATGCCTCCCGTCTTCTTCCAGCCTATCTGAAATTCCTATGAGCAACAACAGGATCGGTGTGCTCATCGTCGATGATTCGGCCTTGGTGCGCAAGACCTTGGCCGAGATCCTGACCAGCGATCCAGAGATCGAGGTGATCGATACCGCGGCCGACCCGTACGTGGCGGCCAAGAAGATGCGGTTGCGGGCCCCCGACGTGATCACCCTCGACATCGAGATGCCACGCATGGACGGGCTCACCTTTCTCGAGCACCTTATGCGCCAGCATCCCTTGCCGGTGGTGATCTGCTCGTCGCTCGCCGGAGAGGGATCGACCGCAGCCCTGCGCGCCCTGGAACTGGGGGCGGTGGAGGTGGTCGCCAAGCCGCGGGTCGGCACCAAGGCGTTTCTCGAGGAATCGCGGATCCGGATCTGCGACGCGGTCAAGGCTGCGGCCCGGGTGCCGCGCGGCCGGCTGGTCGCGGTCCGCCCCCCCAAGGTGGCACCCAAGCTCACTGCGGACGCGGTGCTGCCGGCCGGCTCGCCCCAGCCGGTGCTCGAGACCACGGACAAGGTGGTGGCTGTGGGAGCGTCCACCGGCGGCACCGAGGCGCTGCGGATCCTGATCGAGGCCCTGCCGCGCACCGCGCCAGGCATGGTGGTGGTGCAGCACATGCCAGAAGGGTTCACCGCCGCCTTTGCCAAGCGGCTTGATGCGACCGCGCAGGTGAGCGTGGCCGAGGCCAAAAATAACGATCCGGTCCTGCGCGGCCACGTGCTTATCGCGCCGGGCAACCGGCATCTCCTGCTCAAGCGGAGCGGGGCGCGCTACTTCGTCGAACTGCGCGACGGTCCCCTGGTCTGCCGCCACCGGCCGTCGGTGGACGTGCTCTTCCGTTCCGTGGCCCGGGCCGCCGGCCCCAACGCCATTGGCGTGATCATGACCGGCATGGGCGACGACGGAGCCCGCGGCCTGGCCGAAATGAAGGCTGCCGGCGCTCTGTTGACCATCGCCCAGGACGAGGCGACCAGCGTGGTCTTCGGCATGCCCCAGGAGGCGATCAAGCGCGGGGCTGTGGACCGGGTCTTGCCGCTCGATGGCATTGCCGGTGCCGTGCTCGCCGCCTGCCGGGACACGCCGTAGGTATTGCTTTTCTGTTCCGTCTTATCAGTCCGTCGAAAAAGCCATCCTTGGCTTTTTCGGCCATCGGTTGACCAAAACGAAGTTTCGGCCAACCTCACGAATTCCTTGGCGCGGAATCCGGCGGCACGTCCATGTGCCGCACACAGCCCGTTTTTCAACGGGCTGTGTGCGGGCTTCCGGTAACCATTGCGTCCGGGGCCCCTGAGTCCTCTCCTGGCGTCCCGCTCCACCCGAACAGTTTCCGTGTTACAATCCTGATGGTATCGCAAAAAGTCCTCGTGGAGGCGCATCCGGTGATTTCCGGGAGAAAGCGGTTTGCGGCGGGGCGCGTTAAAAAACTCGCTTGTTTGAGGGTATAGCCCGAGTTTGCGAGTTTTAGCGCCGCG
>WFOD01000222.1 GCA_015488275.1 Deltaproteobacteria bacterium | reverse complement strand
GCGTCATCCTGCCAGTGGACAGCGAGCACAACGCCATCTTCCAGGCCCTGGCGGCTGGCAACAAAAAGGACGTGCGCAAGATCATTCTCACCGCCTCCGGCGGCCCGTTTCGGGATACCCCCCGCGAGGAACTCTGGCGGGCCACGCCGGACCAGGCCCTGGCCCATCCCAACTGGGAGATGGGCAAGAAGATCTCCATCGACTCCGCCACCCTGATGAACAAAGGGTTGGAAATCATCGAGGCCAAGTGGCTCTTCGATATGCCAGTGGAGCGGATCGAGGTGCTGATCCACCCACAAAGCGTGGTCCATTCGATGGTGGAGTACACCGACGGCTCGGTCATCGCCCAGATGGGCATCGCGGACATGCGCATCCCCATCGCCTACGCCCTCTCCCACCCTGAGCGGCTTGCCTTGGACCTGCCCTCGCTCAACCTGGCCCGCTGCCGCTGCCTTGAGTTCCTTCGGCCCGATTACGAAAAGTTTCCCGCCCTGCGCCTCGCTTACCTGGCCTGCCGCCGGGGCGGGGTCCTGCCAGCCGCCCTGAATGCGGCGAACGAGGTGGCAGTGACCGCCTTTCTTGACGGCAGGATCCGCTTCCCCGAAATCATCTACGCTGTGGCCGAAACGGTGAGCCGCACCGAACCCCGGCCGGCCACCGATCTCGCCGCCGTGCTCGAGGCCGACATGGCGGCGCGCCTCCAGGCAGAATCGGTGATCGAGGCCCTGGAGATCGCCGCCCGCCAGAAGCAAGGGGCAGAGGCCCCCTATCCCGAACCCTCCCAGGAAGTCCTGGCCTTCATGGCCAAGGCCAAGGAGCTATGCTGAAACGCCATTCCTAAGTATTGGGTCCTGATTCCCGGTGTGGGAGAACGTTGCGCTCCTGCCCAGGGCGTTGGCAGAGCGGCCCTTTTCCAGCGCCTGGCAGCCCCACGCCACCAACCTGTCAGTGGACGAGTGTATGCACACCCTGTTATCCTTTGCCATCGTTCTCGGCGCCCTTATCTTTGTCCACGAGTTCGGCCACTTTCTCGTCGCCAAGCTCTTTGGCGTCAAGGTGCTCCAGTTCTCCCTCGGTTTTGGCCCCCGGATCGCCGGATTCCGCCGGGGAGAAACCGAATACCTGCTCTCAGCCCTGCCTCTGGGCGGCTATGTGCGGATGCTGGGCGAAAGCCCGGAAGACGAGATCGCCGAGGCGGAAAAACAACGCGCCTTTTCCCACCGCCCGGTATGGCAGCGGTTCTGTATCGTTTTCGCCGGCCCATTGTGGAATCTCTTTTTCGCCGTGCTGCTCTTTTTCGCCCTGTTCGCCACCATCGGCCTGCCCACGCCGGTGCCGGGAACGGAAATCGGCGCCGTCTCCCCAGGATCGCCCGCCGAGGCGGCCGGCCTGCTACCCGGCGACCGCATCCTCGCCGTGAACGGCGAACAGATCGATACCTGGGGGGAGTTGTCGGCCAAGATCCGCGACTCGGGCGGCCGGCCGGTGCGGCTCACTGTGGAGCGCAACGGTCAGGTGCTGGAGTTGGCGGGCACGCCCACCGAACAGGAGGTGACCAACATCTTTGGCGAGGTGACCGGCAAGCGCTACATGCTTGGCATCGCCCGCTCCGAGGCCGTGATCTACGAGCCGGCCTCCCTGGGCCGCGCCCTGAGCGCGGCCGTGTCCCAGACGTGGGGATACGTTTATCTCACGGTCATGGGCATCGTCAAGATGGTGCAGCAGGTGGTGCCGGCCTCAGAGCTTGGGGGGCCGATTCTCATCGCGCAACTGGCCGGCAAGCAGATGCAGTCCGGTGTGGTGGACTTCATCTTTTTCATGGCCCTGGTGAGCGTCAACCTGGCCATTTTGAACCTGCTTCCCATCCCTGTACTCGACGGCGGCCATCTCTTTTTCTTCACCGTGGAGGCGATCCGGCGGCGCCCACTGGACCTGCGGACCCAACAGGCCTTGCAACGGGTGGGGGTGGCCATTCTCGCAAGCCTCATGCTCTTTGTCTTCTACAACGACCTGGCCCGCCTCTTCCTGCGGCAGTAATGGAGAACAGATGGCGCGTCACGGCCGTATCGTCATCCGCCAGCCCCTTTTGCTGGCCATCGAAAACACCTCGCTCACCGGCAGTGTCGCCCTGGTCTGCCCTGGCCTCTGCCTGGCCGAGGCCACCCTCGCCTCGCGCAAGACCCACTCCCGCCGCCTGCTCGCCGCCATCGACCGGCTGTTGCACGATAGCGGCACCGAACTTGCCGCAGTAGACGCCATTGCCGTCAGCCTGGGGCCCGGCTCCTTTACCGGCCTGCGCATCGGCCTGGCCACGGCCAAGGCGCTGGCCCTGGCGGCGGCCAAGCCCCTTGTCGGCGTCCCCACCCTCAGGGCCCTGGCCTTGCAACTCGCCAGCCAACCGCTGCCGATCCGGGTGGTGCAAGATGCGCGCAAAGAAGAAGTGTTCACCGCCCTTTTTCTGCCAGACGGCCAAGGAGGGATCGTGCGGCGGGAAGAGGACCGGGCCGCCCGGCCAGAGACGGTGGCGGCGGGCATCCGCGAACCAACGATCCTCGTGGGGGATGGCGCGATCCTGTACCGCGATATCT
>WFOD01000221.1 GCA_015488275.1 Deltaproteobacteria bacterium | reverse complement strand
GGTGTTGGCGGGCGTCCACACGGCATGACGAAAGGGTTGGTCGAAACTTTGTTTTGGCCAACCGTGGTCGAAAAAGTCAGGGATGACTTTTTCCACGGACTGTTATTCAGACAATGCGCGCCGGAGACGTGATGCGGTGGCAGGATCAAGACTTTTGCCTCATCGAGCAGGAGCTGCGGCCGTTTTTTTTCGACGCCGCCGTCGACTGCCCCTACGGTTTTCCGGTCACCGCTGTGTACCGCCAGGCCATGCTCGGCCCGTTGCCGCCCGGTCTGTACGGGAAGTTCCTGGCGCACGGTTATCGCCGTAACGGCAACTGGCTTTACCGCATGGCCTGCCCGCGGTGCGACCGTTGCGTCTCTATCAGGCTGCGGCCAGGAGAGTTCCGGCCCAACCGGAACCAGCGCCGGGCACGCCGGGCCAACCAGGATCTGTCGGTGGCCATCGCGCCGTTGACCGTGGATGAAGAAAAGATCGCCCTGTGCGACCGGTTTCTGCGCGCCCGTTATCCTGCGCACCGCGCCTCGGGCCGGGATTACTACGCCGGATTCTTTTTGAACACCATGACCACCACCCTGGAGGTGTGCTACCGGCTGGGGGAGCGGCTGGTGGGCGTGGGGATCATCGACGTGGGCGACGACTGGCTCAACGCGGTGTACCATTACTTCGACCCTGAGCTGAGCCGCCGCAGCCTTGGCACCAACAACATCTTGCAGCTCATCGATCTGTGCCGGGACCGGGGCATTGAGCATCTGTACCTGGGGTTTGTGATTGAAGGGGTATCGGCTATGGCTTACAAGGCCAAATTCCGGCCCCATTACCTGCTGGGGGCCGGCGGTTGGCGCCGCCAGGAACGGTGAGCGGCGCTGGCGAGGAGGGCGAGGAGACGGCATGATCAACCTGCCTTTTTTCCGGCGGCGGCCGGCCGGCCGGTCGGAAGAGGAGATCCATCACGATGAGCGCAGCCAGTTCGCCGCCGTGCTTGCGGCTGTGGACGCCGCGCGCATCGACGACCGGCTGGCGGTGCTCGATTGCTTTCTCTCCACGGACGAACACGTGACCCTCGAGCGTCTCGAGGAGTTGGTGGCCGCAAAAAGGCCCGATCTGCGCGACCAGGCCTTTTTGCGCGAGACGATGGAGATGTTCCGCCAGTTCGGGTTTGCCCAGGTGCGGTCGTTCGACAGCCGCGCGACGGTATGGGAGCATCGTCATCTTGGGGCGCATCACGATCATCTCATCTGCACCAAATGCGGCGCCATTGAGGAGTTCGTCAGTCCGGAGATGGAGGCGCTACAGTTGCGCATCGCCCGGGAGGCCGGCTTTCATCCCCTCCAGCACAAGATGGAGATCTACGGCCTGTGCAGCGCCTGTATGCAGCGCCGCGAACCGGTTCTGCCGCTCGTCATGACCTCGCCCGGCGAACGGGTGCGGGTGGTGGAGCTGACCGGCGACCGGCCGGTGCGGGAGCGGCTGCGGGGCATGGGGGTGCGTGCTGGCGTCTGTCTCGAGGTGATCAGCAACGCCGGTCCTGTGGTGGTCAGCATAGCCGGCAGCCGGATGGCCCTGGGCGACGGTATCGCCCGGCACGTGATGGTGCGGCACGATTGCCTGCACGACGCCCTGGATGCGCAAGACGGGGAGTAAAGGAGCACAAACCATGGAGCGACGTCTCGGTAGAGTGATCAGGAGCATGTCGGTCTCAGGCATGGTCGGTTTCTCTGGTGTGGGAACCGGCTGGGAGCCCGCGGTGGACATGTTCGAGACCAGCGACGCGGTGCTGGTGTACATGGATGCGGCGGGCGTGGATCCCAAGGCGCTCGCCATCACGGTGGATGGCGACCGGTTGACCGTGAGCGGCGAGCGGCGGTTTCCCGAGAGTGAGGTTTCGTGCGTGCACCAACTGGAGATCGAGTACGGTCCCTTCCAGCGGACCCTGCACCTGCCGGTGGCCGTGGACCCGGAAGGGGCTTCTTCTTCTTGCAAGAACGGCCTGCTCGTGGTGCGGCTGCCCAAGCGGCGGCCCCGCGGCAAGGTCTTGATCGAGGTGACGTGAGATGACAGTGGAGCGAAACGACAAGGAGCAGGAACTGCGCCAGCAGGCGCCGGAGGAGCGGCCGGCGGCCGAAGAGGCGGGGCGCGGGAAAGAGGCCGCCCTTGCGCCGCGGGCCGCGGCGGACGCCGATGGCGCCATGCAGGAGGAGTCCGGAGGAGGGCAAGAGGCGACCGGGCAAGATGAGTCCGGGGGAGGGAAGCCGCCGGCCGAATCCACCAAGGGGCCGGTCAACCCGCTCACCATGCCGGTGCCCGAGGTGTTGCCCGTATTGCCCATCCACGGGTTTGTCTTCTTCCCTGGCATGGGATTTCCCCTGCAGATCACCCATGAGCCGTCGAAACGGCTCATCGACGAGGCCATCCTGGCCGACCGGCTGGTCATGGTGGCCACCCACCGCCAGGCGAAAGAGGGAGAGAAGTTGCCCGAAGGGCCGGAAGCCCTCTACCGGGTGGGGGTGCTCGGCTATATCCACAAACTGGTCAAGAACCAGGAGGGCGTCTATCAGGTGCTGATGAGCGCGGTGAAAAAGCTCGCCGCCGTGGAGTACGTGCAGACCGAGCCCTACTACAAGGCGCGGGTGGCGGTGGTGCCCATGCAGGAGGCTGGGGACAAGGAGGAGGAGGCCATGATCCTCACCCTGCGCACCCAGTTCAAGAAGCTGGTCGAGGCGGCCAGCCTTCCCAACGAACTGCTGCTGACCGTCAACTCCCTCTCCAATCCCTTTCACATCTCCTATCTCGTGGTCTCGCAGCTCAACCTCGATCTCGAGGCCGAGCAGCGGTTTCTCGAGATCGAGCCGGTCAAGGATCTGTTGCAGCGCGCCGCCGTGGAGCTCAACAACCGGCTCGAGACCGTGGAGATGAGCAACGCCATCCAGAAGTCGATCAAGGAGGAGATGGACGAGCGGCAGCGGGAGTTCTTTTTACGCCAGCAGCTCAAGGCGATCAAAAAGGAACTTGGCGAGGATCAGGAAAACATCGACATCGAGGAGCTCAAAGGCCGCCTGGCCAAGGCCGATCTGCCCGAGGAGGCGAAAAAGACGGCTGAAAAGGAGTTGGCGCGCCTGGAGCGCATCTCGCCCAGTTCGCCTGAGTACACCGTGGCCCGCACCTATCTCGAATGGATCCTCGACCTTCCGTGGCGCGTCTCCACCACCGACAACCTTGACCTCGAGCGGGCCCGCCGCATCCTGGACGAAGACCACTACGGCCTCGACAAGATCAAGAAAAGGATCATCGAATTCTTGGCCGTGCGCAAGCTGAAGCAGGACATGCACGGTCCGATTCTCTGCTTCGTGGGGCCGCCGGGCGTGGGCAAGACCTCGTTGGGCCGCTCCATCGCCCGGGCGCTCGACCGCAAGTTTGTCCGCATCTCGCTTGGCGGCGTGCGGGACGAGGCCGAGATCCGCGGCCACCGCCGGACCTATATCGGCGCCCTGCCGGGCCGTATCATCCAGAGCCTGAAAAAGGCGGGCTCCAACAACCCCTTGTTCATGCTCGACGAGATCGACAAGCTGGGCATGGACTTCCGCGGCGATCCCTCGTCCGCGTTGCTGGAGGTCTTGGACCCAGAGCAGAACGACACCTTTTCCGATCACTATCTGGAGATCCCCTTCGACCTTTCCAACGTGATGTTCATCACCACGGCCAACGAAATCGACCGCATTCCCGGGCCGCTGCGCGACCGCATGGAGGTGATCGAGCTCTCTTCCTACACCGAGGAGGAAAAGGTGCAGATCGCGGTCCGTCACCTGGTGCCCAAACAGGTGGAGGCGCACGCCCTGACCGAAGACGATATCGTGTTTGAGCAAGAGGCCATCCGAACGATCATCCGGTCTTACACCCGGGAGGCTGGCGTGCGCAACCTGGAGCGGGAGATCGCCGCGGTCTGCCGGTCCGTGGCCAAGGACATCGCCTTGGGCAAACAGGGCCAGAGCCTGATCACCGCTGAACGGGTGCAGGAGATCCTGGGGCCGATCCGCTACTTTCCAGAGATCCAGGCCCGGAGCTGGGGGCCTGGCCTGGCCACGGGCCTTGCCTGGACGCCGGTGGGCGGCGTGCTGTTGTTCATCGAGGCGGCCCGGATGAAGGGGCAGGGAGGGCTCGCCCTCACCGGCAAGCTTGGCGAGGTGATGAAGGAATCGGCCTCGGCGGCGCTCACCTATATCCGCGCCCATGCCGCAGAGCTTGGCATCGACGAAGACCTGTTCGCCACCACCGATATCCATATCCACGTGCCCGAGGGCGCCACCCCCAAGGACGGCCCGTCGGCCGGTGTGGCTATGGTTGCCGCCCTGTGTTCGCTTTTGCGCGATATTCCGGTGCGGCAAGAGGTGGCCATGACCGGCGAGATCACCCTGCGCGGCGATGTGCTGCCCGTGGGCGGCATCAAGGAAAAGGTCTTGGCCGCGGTGCGGGCCGGCGTCCAGGAGGTGGTCTTGCCCGCCTTGAACGAAAAGGACGTGGTGGAGATCCCGGCCGAGGTGCGCGACGCCGTGGTCTTTCACTACGTGCACGACATCGCCTCCGCCCTTGCGCTGGTCATGGAGAAGGGCGGTGGCGGGCCGGAGAGAGCGGGGGAGGGCGATGGGCCATGAAGGTGCTTCTTGCCCAGAACGCCGGCTTTTGCATGGGGGTGCGCCGGGCGGTGGACACCACCCTGGCCACCTTGGACGAGACCCAGGGGCCGCTTGCCACCTTTGGCCCCCTGATCCACAATCCCCAGGTCATGCAACTGCTCGCCGACCGCGGGGTGGCGGCCCTGGACCGGGTGCCGGAAGCCTTTGACGGCACGGTGATCATCCGGGCGCACGGCGTGCCGCCCGACCAGAAGGCCGCCCTGACATCGGCCGGCGCCCAGGTGCGGGACGCCACCTGCCCCCGGGTGGTCAAGGTGCAGGTGATCATCGAAAAGCACCGGAAAAAGGGTTACCAGACGGTGATCATTGGCGACCGGGACCATGCCGAGGTGGTCGGTCTCATGGGATACGCCGGGCCGGACGTGCGGGTAGTGAGCCGGCCGGAAGAGATCGAGGAGCTCGATCTTGCAGGGCCCTATATCATCGTTTCCCAGACCACGCAGAACGAAGAGGCGTTCGAGGCCATGAGCCGGGCCATTCTCGAACGCTTTCCAGGCGGCAAGGTGTTCAACACCATCTGTGACTCCACCCACAAGCGGCAGGAGGAGGTGCGGCAACTCGCCCGCCGGGTGGACGCGATGGTGGTGGTGGGCGGCAAGACGAGCGCCAATACCGCGCGTTTGGGCGAGATCGCCCGCGAGATGGGGTGCGCGGTGTACATGGTGGAGTCGGAAGAGGACCTGGATCTCGATGCCCTGTCGCAGTATTCGGTCATCGGCGTGACCGCTGGCGCGTCCACGCCCACGTGGATGATCAACCTGGTGGTGCAGGTTCTCGAGTCTTTGCCCTCTGCCGACGAGGGACGGCTCAAACCGGCGCTCATGCGGTTTTTCTGGTTCTTACTCGCCTCCAACATGGCGGTCAGCCTGGCCGCCGGCCTGCTCACCGTGGCCGCCAGCCGCCTGCTTGGCGTGGCCGGCGATCCCCGGTATCCGCTCCTCGCCGCAGGCTACATCCTGGCCATGCACAACCTCAACCGGTTCCAGCAGATCCGGGCCAAGCAGATCAGCGATCCGGTGAAGGCCTATTTTGTCCAACGGCACCGCAAGGTCCTGCTCGGCCTGTCGTTCGCCGCTCTGGCCGGCGCTGTGCTCCTGGCCGCCTCGTTGGGCGTGCTTCCCCTGCTCACCGTGCTGGCCATCAGCGCCTTGGGCATGATGTATGGCATGGAAAAGGCGCCCGATATTCCGTTTATTGGCCGGTTCAAGGAGATTCCCGGCTCCAAGACCGCGGCCATTGCCCTGGCCTGGGCCGTGGTCGCCGTGCTCTTGCCCGTGCTCGGCAGCCATGAGCCCCTTCTGTCCTCTCACATAGGTTGGACCCTGGCCTTGGTCTTTGTTTTGGTCTTTGTCCGCTGCGCTCTGTTTGACGTGCTCGATATCCACGGCGACCGGCTGGTGGGCCGCGAGACCTTGCCCGTGCTCCTTGGCGAGGTCAAGACCTTGGCCCTGGTGCACAAGGTGTTGGCCGTTGTCCTTTTGCTCTTTGTGGTTTTGCCGTTTGCCGGCTGGTTGCCCTCCCTTGCCTGGTGGCTTGCGCCGGCCGTGTTGATGATGGATCTCCTGGCCCGGCTTTACGAGCGCAAGAAGCTGCCTCCAGGGCCGCGGTTCGAGTTGTTCCTCGAGGGGGTCTTTGCCCTCATGGCCCTGTTGGCCTGGCTCGGTTCCTGATCCGCTTGCCAGTCGCCAGGCCACCGTTTCTCCCGGCCGGCCGCCGCTGGGAAGAGAGTCTGACAACGTACGGGAAAGAAAAGCATGCTTGGTTGGTTTAAGAAAAAACTCGGAAAGAGACAGGAGGCCGATCGTCCGGCGCCGGAGTCCGGCGCGCCGGCGGAAAAGGCGGCCGCCGCGGCTGCGGAAACAGAAGACGCCGCCCCTGAACCGCAGGAAGAAACGGCGCCGCCCGCTCCGCCAGCTCCCCCCCCACCGGCCGCAGAGGCGGAGGAAGATGCGCGGGAGGATGGTCCGCAAGATACGCCGCCAGAGCCTTCGGCCGGTCAGTCGGCGCAAGCGCCGCGGGAAGAGCCGGAAGGCAAGCAGCGGCGGCCCGGCCTCTTCCGCCGTCTGGCCGAGCGGCTCTCCAAGACCCGCGCCAATCTGGTCAGCCGTCTGGACGCGGTGTTCTTGGGCCGCAAGACCATTGACGCCGAACTGTTCGACGAGTTGGAGGAGGTCCTGGTCACCGCTGATCTCGGCGTGCGCACCACCCTGGCCGTGCTCGACGAGGCCCGGCGGCGGGTCAAGCGGGACAAGCTCAGCGATCCAGCGGCCCTGAAGGAGGTGCTCAAGACCATCCTCCTCGAATACCTTGAGGAGGTGGACCGGCCGGCCGAGTTGGTCATGCCCGACGAGGGGCCGTTCGTCATCATGGTCCTGGGTGTCAACGGCGTGGGCAAGACCACCACCATCGGCAAGCTGGCCTGGAAGTTCAAGCAGGCGGGGCAAAAGGTCCTGCTCGTGGCGGCCGATACTTTCCGCGCCGCGGCCATTGATCAGCTCAAGGTATGGGCCGAGCGGGTGGGGGTGGACATCGTGGCCCAGCAGCAGGGCGCCGATCCTTCGTCCGTGGTCTTCGACGCCCTGGACTACGCCCGGCCGCGCGACTTCGACGTGGTGATCATCGATACCGCCGGCCGGCTGCACACCAAAGTGAACCTGATGGCCGAGCTGCAGAAGATCCGCCGGGTGATCGGCAAGAAGATTCCGGGCGCGCCGCATGAGACCATGTTGGTGGTGGACGCCACCACGGGCCAGAACGGCATCTCCCAGGCCCGGCTGTTCAACGAGGCGGTGGAGATCACCGGCCTGACCCTGACCAAGCTCGACGGCACGGCCAAGGGTGGCATTGTGATCAACATCTGCCGCGAGTGCAAGATCCCCATCCGCTTTATCGGGATTGGCGAACAGATGGAGGATCTGCGCGACTTTGCTCCCCAGGAGTTTATCGACGCCCTGTTCGCCACGGGCGAGCGCGGCTGACCAGAGGTCCCACTCCATGCCGGTCTACTCTTACCGTTACCGCTCCAACGGCGGCCCTGGCTGTTCCGGCTGCCTGTTCGTCCTGCTGCTGGTCATGCTGGCCACCGGCGGCCTGCCTTTTGTCTTTCAGTTTCTTGGCTTCCTGGTCTCGTTTTTTCTCGTGGGCCTGCTTTTTCTGGTGGTGGCCTTTTACGCCTTTGGCTACTACGTCCGTCGGCAGATCGCCGCCTACGAGCGTTCGCAGACCGAGGTCCACCAGCGCTTCGTCACCCTGCTCATCCATATTCTCGTGCACGTCGCCCGTACCGACGGCACGGTCAGCCGGGCCGAGACCAGGATCATCACCGATTTTTTCCGCCAGCATCTTGGCTATGACCAGCAGCGGATCTACTGGGTGAAAGAGGTGATCAAGCAGGCGATGGACTCCAGCGCGCCGCTCGACGATCTGCTCCACGAGTTCAAGAACACCTTTGCCTATGAGCCGCGCCTCATTCTCCTGGAGTTGGTGCTGCGCATCGCGGCCACCAAGCCGGAGCCGCCGCCAGCCGAACTGGAGCTGGCCCGGCGCATCGCCAACTATCTCGATATTTCCTATTACGACCAGCAGGTGCTCTTCGCCCGTTTCCGGGCCCGGACCGCCGGCGCCGGCGGCCCGGCGGCCGCGGCCGTGGACGAGGCCCGCTACTACGCTGTGCTGGGCCTGGAGCCAGGGGCGGACTTTGCGGCGGTCAAACAGGCGTACCGCAAGCTGTCCATGCAGTACCACCCCGATAAGGTCGCCCATCTCGGTGATGAGTTCAAGAAAGTGGCCGAAGAAAAGATGAAAGAGATCAACGAAGCGTACCAGTATCTGAAAAAGAAGTACGGCCAGTAAGTCCGTTTTTCAACGGGCGGTTAAGAACTTGATGAGGGAGTTGTCATGAGCGTTTCCAAGAAAATGATGGAGTTTTCCCGCCGGGCCTCATGGATCCGTAAGATGTTCGAGGAGGGGGCGCGGCTGAAAAAGGAGTTCGGCGCGGAGAACGTGTGTGATTTTAGTCTCGGCAACCCGGATCTGCCCCCGCCCGCCCGGTTCCACGTGGCGCTGACCGAGGTGGTGGCCGACGAACGGCCGGGCATCCACGGGTACATGCCCAATCCCGGCTATCCCCAGGTGCGCGAGGCCGTGGCCGCCCAACTCGCCAAGGAGCAGGAGGTGCCGGTGGCCGCGGGCGACGTGCTCATGACCTGCGGCGCGGCCGGCGCGCTCAACGTGGTGTTGAAGGCGATCCTCGATCCCGGCGATGAGGTGCTCATCATGGCTCCGTACTTTGTGGAGTACGGGTTTTACATCGACAACCACGGCGGGCGGGCCGTGGTGGTCGAGCCGGGAAAGGACTTTCTCCTTGATCTTGGCAAGATCGAGGCGGCGATCACCGAGCGGACCAAGGCGCTTATCATCAACAGTCCCAACAACCCGACGGGGCAGATCTATCCGGCCGCCATGCTGGCCGAGTTGGGCGAGCTGCTGCGCCGCATCAAGCGGGAAAAGGGGCAGACCATTTACTGCATCGCCGATGAGCCGTACCGCAAGATCGTCTACGACGGTCATGTGGTGCCCAGCGTCATGCGGGCGGTGGACAGCGCTGTGGTGGTGTCGTCGTACTCCAAGGATCTCTCCCTGCCCGGCGAGCGTATCGGCTATGCGGCCGTCCATCCCCATATCGACGATAAGGCCGCCCTGCTCGACGCCATGACCCTGGCGAACCGCATCCTTGGGTTTGTCAACGCGCCGGCCCTCATGCAGCGGGTGGTGGCCCGCTTGCAGGGCGCCACCGTGGATATCGACGCCTATACCCGCCGCCGCCAGCTCTTTTGCCATATTCTCCAACAGGCCGGCTATGCGTTCACCCCGCCGGCCGGCGCCTTCTACATCTTTCCCCAGTCGCCGCTTGCCGACGACGCCGCCTTTGTCGGGCTGCTGCAAAAGGAGCGCATCCTCGCCGTGCCGGGCCGCGGCTTTGGCATGCCGGGATACTTTCGCCTCGCCTTTTGCGTGGACGAGGCAGTGATCGAGCGCTCTGCCGAGGGATTCGCCCGGGCGCTGGCCGCGGCCCGGCAGGCGGAGTGAGGCAAGGCGCTGGCCGGCCGCCCGTCAGTCGCGTTTGCGGAGCACGCGGTGCAGGGTGTCGCTGAGGATCGACAGGCTAAACGGTTTGATCATTGACCCGACAAAGCCGTACTCCCGGAAACGGGCGATGACCGGGTCGTTGGAGTAGCCACTGGCCACGATGAGCCGGGCCTTGGCGTCGAGGGCGAGGATCGCGGCCGCCGCCTCCAAGCCCCCCATGCCGCCGGGGATGGTGAGGTCCATGATCACCGCGTCGATTCTCTGACCGCTGGCGAGATGCTGCCGATAGAGTTCGATGGCCTCCTTGCCGTCCGCGGCGCAGATCGTGGAGTAGCCCAGGTGGGCGAGCATCTGGCGGCAGGCCTCCCGTATCATTTCCTCGTCGTCCATGATCATGACCGTGCCGCTGCCCGGCGTGACCTCTTCTTGGGTTGGAGAGGCGGCCGCGCCACGCCGGTTGGCGGGGAGAAAGATGGTGAAGGCGGTCCCCTGGCCGGCCGTGGACTCCACCTGAATAGCGCCGTTGTGCTTGCGGACGATGGAGTGGCAGACCGCCAGCCCCAGGCCGCTGCCGTCTTTCTTGGTGGAAAAGTAAGGATCGAAGATCCGGTCGAGATGTTCAGCCGGGATGCCGCCGCCCTTATCCTGGACCACGATTTTGACGTAATCGCCAGGTGGCAGGGCCGGTCCGCCTTCTCCGGGGTCCAGGGAAACGTTTTCGCCCCGCACGGCGATCACTCCGCCCGATGGCATGGCCTGGCGGGCGTTGAGCACCAGGTTCTGGATCACCTGGCTCATCTGGCCGGTGTCTACCTCGGCTGGCCAGAGGTCTGGGGCAAAGGTGTAGTGGCAAGCGATGTTGCTGCCCCGGAGGATGAAGTCGGCCGAATCGCGGATAAGGTGCTCCAGGGAGGCGTTTTCCTTGACCGGCTCTCCTCCCT
>WFOD01000220.1 GCA_015488275.1 Deltaproteobacteria bacterium | reverse complement strand
GTGTCGCCGAATTCCGCCGGCTCTGAAAGAGCCAAGGAATTCGCGAGGTTGGCCGAAACTTTGTTTTGGCCAACCGTGGTCGAAAAAGTCAGGGATGACTTTTTCGACGGACTGCTAAGGAGGCGCGCCGCTGCTGACCGCTACCATATCCCGCGCCGCGGCCGGCCGCAACGGTTCCCTCGTCTCCTGCAACCGAAAAATAGGTCTCGTCAACTCGTGCGGAGCGCGCGGCCGGGGTTGACGTGGTGGCTGGACCGGGTATTGTCTGCCCACTGGGAAAAGAATATGGCCGCCGCCTGGCGGTTCCCAGTGTGGACGTGACAACCGAGGAGGGAGAAGAACGGTTATGGACGGCAATCAGCCCTGGGCCGGATTGCGGCGGCACCTTGCCGAGCACTACGAGCGGTCGGTGTTTGCTACGGCCGGCGCGGATGAGGAAAGGTATGTCATCCACCTGCACGGCGGCCGGCGGCTGCTGGGGCGTATCCGGCGGGCGGGCCGTTACGACTTCGTGTTCGCGTCCGATACGGGTGAAGAAGAGATCGTGCGTAAGATCGAAGTCCTCTTCCTCTATCACGCCCATGTGGCCGAAGAGGTCGCCCGCCGGTTGCGGCGCGACGCCAAGGTTGCGGCCCGTGGCCTCGGGCCCATCGAACGGGTGCGCCAGCGGCGCCACGTGAAGAACAAAACCCTGTTTCCTTTCATGCAGAGCCGCACCGTGCTCCGCTTCACCACGCTCGCCGGCGACGTGCTCCAAGGGTTGGTCACCGCCATCCATCGCTACGAGCTTTCCCTCGCCCTCAAAGGTGGCGCGCCCGTTACCCTGATGCGGCACGCGATTTTCGATGTGCGCGATAAAAAGGGGGTGTGCTGGCTCAAGGAGGCGGTGGAGCGGCGCGGGGTGGTGGCGCCGCAGCTCGCCCGCGGCGGACGATGACCAGATACCTGGTCTGCGGGACCGCGGCTTCGGCGTTCGAAGGGGCGTTCCCGTGACCCGCTACGCCGGACCACTGCTGCCGGGTATGAGATGCACGTCCCGCTGCGGAAAGGGAATGGTGATCCCCTCACGCTCGAACGCCGTGTACACGGCCCGCAGCAGGTTGTGGGTCTCGAGCCCTTTGAAGGCGGGATCGTTGATCCAGCACAACAGCTCAAAATCCACCGACGAGTCGCCGAATCGGCGCAGCCGCACCCGCGGCGCCGGCTCCTCCACCACGGCCGGATTGGCCGCCGCCACTGCGAGCAGCACCCGCTCCACCTGGTCGAGATCGCTGCCATAGGCCACGCCCACCGGGATCCGGATGCGGAACCTGGGCTGGGGCGCGGACTCGTTGACGATCTTGGCGTTGGCCAGGATCGAGTTGGGAATGGTGATCAGCACGTCGTCGCGGGTCTTGATCCTCGTCGAGCGGATGCCGATATCCACCACCTCGCCCCGGTCGGTGTCGTCGATGATGATGTAGTCTCCCACGGCGAACACCCGGTCCACGAAAATGCTGATGCCGCCGAAAAAGTTGGCCAGCGTATCCTTGGCCGCCAGGGCCACGGCGATGCCGGCGATGCCGGCCGAGGCGAAGAGCGGCGTCAGGTCAACGTCCCAGATGGCGAGCAGCCAAAAGCCGAGCGCGCCGAGCAGCACCACCCGCATGACGTTGTGCAGCAGGTGAAAGATGTCGCGGCCCACGGCGCCGCGCTCCATGAGGACGCCACGGAGCCGGCCGGCCCCGAGATCGAGCAGCCGGTAGCCGGTCACGGCCCACAGAAGCACGAGGGCCGAGCGCGCCGCATCGCTTACCGGTTCGGGCCACGGGGGCTGGAGGGAGGCGGCGTGGAGCAGGCCGATGCCGGCCAGGGTCCAGCACGCCGGCCGGTGGAGGAGGCTGACGACCTGGTCGTCGAAGGTGATCCGGCTGCGGCGCGCCAGCCGGACAAAGATCCGGTCAATGGCCAGGTCGGCGAGCTTGGCGGCCAGCAGCCAAGCGAAGAACACGGCGAGCCGGCGGGCCAGCAGGTGTTGGGTGAGGGGGGCGAGGATGGCGAGGAATGTGGCGAGTTGTTCGCGCATGAATACCGTTTATCGCAGTGGAGGGTTGAAGTAGCCGAATCGGAGCCACGGGAATTCCCGGGCGAGGCGATCCCGCCAGGCGCGGATGCCGATTGGCTGGCCGCTCGGTTCGTGGCCCACGGTGTCGAGATACCAGTCCGGGTCCATGTTGAGGTTGCGAAGCTGGATGAGGTCGGGCCGGCAGTTCGCCACGAGCTCGAAAAACGCCTCGGCCTCGGCCGGATCGTCGGTGAATCCCGGAAGGATGAAGTAGTTGAGCGACACGAACCGGCCCGCCTTTTTCATCACTTCGATGGAGTGGCGGACATCGGCCAGGCTAAAGTCCTTGGGCCGGTAGTAGCGGCGGTGCTTGTCCGGCCGGGCGCTGTTCAGACTCACCCGCATGGCGTCGAGGCCGGCCGCGGCCAGGCGCTCCACGGC
>WFOD01000219.1 GCA_015488275.1 Deltaproteobacteria bacterium | reverse complement strand
GCCATTGAGACCGGCTGGCGCGGGCTGGCCGACCTGGTGCGCGCGCCCGCAGAAACGGTCCCGACCCGACCCGGTCGCGCCATCATCCTCTGCTGGCGCGACACAGAAGGCGGTCGTCATCTCGCTGAGGCAGAGGATCCTGATCTCGCCGGGTTGAAGATCATAGCCGAGGCGATCCCGCCACCGCAGGCCGCGGCCAAGGCCCGAACTTCGATCCGCCAGATCCTCGACCTCCTGGACCGGGCCGCAGAACGCCAGCTCGTGCTACGCCCCCCCTCACGCCTGGCGCGTGACCCGGAAATCCTGGCCCCCGGCCTACCGGCCGCGGAACGCCGCCGGTTCGGCAGCGCGCGCGTCTTCACCCTCCAGTGGCACATCACCCAGGCATGCGACCTCCACTGCCACCACTGCTACGACCGGAGCCGCCGGCAGGCGCTCAACTACACCACCAGCCTGCGGGTGCTCGACGATTTGGAGCGGTTCTGCGACCAGCACCACGTCCGGGGCCAGGTCTCCTTTTCCGGCGGGAACCCGCTCCTGCACCCTCGGTTCCTGGACCTCTACCGCAGCGCCGCCGAACGGGGGCTGCGGGTCGCGATCCTCGGCAACCCGTGCGACGATGCCTGGCTCGACGCCATCTGCGAGGTCGCGGTGCCGGAGTTTTACCAGGTGAGCCTCGAGGGTCTGGCCGCGCACAACGACGCGATCCGGGGCCCAGGCCATTTCCAACGGGTCATGGACTTCTTGCCCCGGCTGCGACGGCGGGGGATCTATGCCATGGTCATGCTCACCCTCACCGCGGCCAACGTCAACGATGTCCTACCCCTGGCCGAACACCTGCGGGACCGCGCCGATCTCTTCACCTTCAACCGCCTGGCCGCCACCGGTGAGGGCGCGCACCTGGCCATGGCCGCGCCAGAACCGTTCCACCACCTCCTCACCGCCTACAACCGGGCTGCGGCCGCGAACCCGATCCTGTCCTGCAAGGACAACCTGTTCAACCTTCTGCGCTGGCGCGAGGGGCGGCCGCTCCTTGGCGGCTGCGCCGGCCACGGTTGCGGCGCGGCCTTCAATTTCCTCGCCCTCTTGCCCGACGGCGAGGTCCACGCCTGCCGCAAGTTTCCCTCGCCGGTGGGCCGAATCCCAGACCAGTCCCTGGCCGCGATCTACCACGGCCCGGCGGCCAAGCGGTACCGCCAGGGGCCGGCCGCCTGCCGCGGCTGCCGCCTCCGGCACGTATGCGGCGGCTGTCTAGCCGTGACCGCCACCAGTGGCCGTGACTGGCGCCTGGCCCGCGACCCGGCCTGCACGGCCCCGGCCCGGAGCCGTACGTCACGAGCAAGGATCTCACCAAGTTCATCGAAGCCATAAACGAGCCTGATCCGGCAGGCGGTATGTACCTCCACGACTGAAGCCAACCTCCCGGAAGAAGGCTTGCAACGGTTGCCACGACCGTCCAGTTCCCCCGGAAGAAGGAATTCCTCGCCAGCGCTGCCGACGATTTATTCGGCTTCCCGCACAGCTTCCGATTTTCCGAACCGCCAAACACCAAGCTTCCGGTATCCCGGATTAGCGACGCCTGTACAGCTTCGCCCTTTCACTACGTAAAATCAAGAGGTTAAAGCCTTTCCGGCCAACAAGGCGGCTGGCACAGCGTATGCAAAAAAGTTAAATGCGTGGTTGTTGATGCTAAATATTGTTGGCAACGTCTATCACGGTAAGGAGGACACACCCATGAAACGGACATTGGCACTCATTTCGCTCGGCAGGAACGCTTTTGCACTGACCCTGGCCCTGACTGCGGCCGCGACCCTCGGGTGGGGCGCCACGGCGCATGCCTCCTTCTTGACAGGTGGCATGCAGCCTCCCCCCGGTTTTTTTGATCCCGGTTTCAGCGCCGACGATTTTAGCAGCCTCCTGGTCAGCGGTGGCGGCGACCCCGGCAGTGACCCCAGCAATCCTATACTCCCTGGTGGCGGCAATGCGGGCAGCGGATTTTCCTTCGGCCCCCTTGATGTCCCGACCGGTCAGACGCTGTGGTTCGACCCGGTCTATGCCATTGGCTACGATTATGCGATCACCTCGGGCCCCAACTTCGCCTCCGTAACCTTGCCGGACGAGACCAGCCTCGTCTCTGGCGCGGACAACACCTACGACCTCTGGTATTTCACCAACGGGACGCCCTATGACTCGGGCATCGATCTCACGGGCGGCGTCGCCTACAGCTTTGCAGCCAACGGCGTGGACCGGTTCCGTATCCTGGGGATCGCCCCTGCCGCCCAGCTCGACCCCAACGATCCGGCGGCCTTTGTCACCGGCCTGTCGTTCGTCGATACGGGGAGCGTCTCTTTTACCATGACCCCGATCACCGACGCATCGACGCCCGTGCCCGAGCCCTCGACCATCCTGCTCTTAGGAAGCGGGCTCGCTGGCCTTGCAGGCTGGCGGCGCAAGAAGGCCGGTGCCGCAGCTGCGTGAGCCCCGTTCCTGTCTCGCCCCT
>WFOD01000218.1 GCA_015488275.1 Deltaproteobacteria bacterium | reverse complement strand
GCCCTTCAGTGCCGAAAGGCCCTCGGGCAGACCGGCGAGGACGCGGGAGACCAGCTCGTCGAGGTTCGGAGGGCGCGGGTTGTCCATGCCGGGATGATACCGTGGGAAGCCACCCTGGGGCCAGCTTCCGGGCAGATGGACCGGGTTTGGATGTGCCGAAATGTGCGGCGGCTTCACCCGTGCCTGGCGGACGTTCATATAAAATGGTATCGCCGGGCAAGCCGGCCTGGAAGGGGCCGGCTTGCCCGGGCCTGACGTTCAACCACGACAAGGGGAGAATCATGCAAGAAAAATCCGGATTTGCAGCAATCCTGATGCTCGCGGGCCTGCTGTTCGGCCCGCTCGCCTCGGGGGCGGAAAAGGAGGGAGAGCTGACCGCCAACCTGGGCCTCGCGTCCAACTATGTCTGGCGCGGGATCACGCTCTCTTCGGATCAGGCCGCCATTCAGGGCGGGCTGGACTATCAGCTGAACAACGGGGTCTATCTCGGCACCTGGCTCTCCAATGCGGCCGGCGACGGGTATGAGCAGGACTGGTACGGCGGCTATGGTTTTCGCACCGACGAGGTGGTGTGGGACGTGGGTTACATTCTCTACACCTATCCGGTGCAAAGCGGCCGCAATTTTGGCGAACTCTACGCCAACCTGACCTGGCGCATGCTCAATGGCGGCATTGCCCTGACCCTGAATGCGGACAACGACCCGGGCAACCGGGCCGACAGCGGCGACGTGTTCCTCTATATCGGCGGGACCTGGAACGTCAACGGCGTGGATCTGGGCGGCACCCTCGGCAATCACAGCCGGGGACGCAACGGTTTCGACAACTACAGTTATCTGGAGCTGTTTCTGCGCAAGGAGCGGTTCGCCTTCCGTTTCGCCAAGAACACCCTCGACGGGAATGCCGGCGACTACCGTTTCTGGGTCGATTACACGATGGACTTCGAGTTGATGTAAGACCGACCGGAATGGGGCGAGGAAAAACCCGCCTTTGCGGCGGGTTTTTTGTTGAGGTGCTCTAACTTGGTGCGTAAGGCCCTAATATGGTGCATCGGAACAGTGCATGCCCCCGCCTGTGCAGACTATCTTGTTGATTGTAAATCAATATATTTTCTGGCACGCCCTATGCAACGTGATGAGTGTCAATATGCGGGCTGAAATCATTTCATCACTGAATCAACGGGGATAACCATGAAAGCAAAGATAATCATCGGGGGGGTTGTTCTGGCTGCATCCACTCTCGCCGGCACCGCCATGGCCGGCTCGCTCAGCGCCAACGTCGGCGTGGCCAGCAACTACATCTTCCGCGGCATCACCCAGACGCAGGACCAGGCAGCCGTCTCCGGCGGCCTCGATTACGAGCACGAGTCGGGCTTCTATGCCGGCACCTGGGTCTCCAACGTGGGCTCGGGCAGCGGTGCGCTCTACGGCGCCCAGGGCAACTACGAGCAGGACTGGTATGCCGGTTATGGCTTCGAGGCCGGTCCCGTGGGCCTGGATGTGGGCTACATCCTCTTCACCTACCCGGTGGGCCCCGGCCAGTACGACTACGGCGAGGTGTACCTGAACGCCAGCTGGCAGTGGCTCTCTGCCGGCATCAACTACACGGTGACCAAGGAAGGCAACCCGGCCAACAAGAACGACGTGTATCTCTTTGTCACCGCGGAGACCGAAGTCAACGGCCTGGGACTCAGCGGCACCATCGGCAGCTACAACTACGATGATCCGAACACCGAGGACTACATGCACTTCCAGGTGGCCCTGAGCAAGGACGACTTCACCTTCGCGCTGGACAAGAACGACCTGACCGATACCGGCAACGGCGAGGACGACCTGCGCTTCACCGTTTCCTGGAGCAAGTCGTTCGATCTGTAAGACGCATCGGCCTTGCGGCCGCAGAGACGGCCCGCCCGGGGGCGGGCCTTTTCCAACCACTCAGGAGGACCAACCATGAAAATGGTCATGGCAATCATCAAGCCCTTCAAGCTCGATGACGTGCGTGAAGCCCTGTCGGAGATCGGCGTGCAGGGGATCACCGTCACCGAGGTCAAGGGTTTTGGCCGGCAGAAGGGCCATACCGAGCTGTATCGCGGCGCGGAGTACGTCGTGGACTTTCTGCCCAAGGTGAAAATCGAAGCCGTCGTCGGCGATGAACTGTCCGAGCAGGTCATCGAGGCGATCAGCAAGGCGGCCAACACCGGCAAGATCGGTGACGGCAAGATTTTCGTGTTCAACGTCGAGCAGGCGGTACGCATCCGTACCGGCGAAACCGGCGAAGACGCCCTGTAACGACGGGCCCATAGCGGAGGAAAACAACGTGGAAGCGATAGAAGGCGTCAAGAACCTTAGTTACGCACTCGATACATTCTACTTTCTCATCACCGGGGCTTTGGTCATGTGGATGGCCGCCGGCTTCGCCATGCTCGAAGCCGGTCTGGTGCGGGCCAAGAACACGGCCGAGATCCTGACCAAGAACATCGTCCTGTTCGCCATTGCCTGCATCATGTACATGGTGGTGGGCTATAACATCATGTATGGCGACGGGGTCAGCCCCTACATCCCCGGCCTGAGCTTCTTCCTGGGCGGGGACAATGATCCCGCCGCCGTGCTGCAGCAGGACACCGACGGCTGGTACGACGGGGACTACTACTCGGTGATGGCCGACTTCTTCTTCCAGATGGTGTTCGTGGCCACCGCCATGTCCATCGTCTCGGGTGCCGTGGCCGAGCGCATGAAGCTGTGGGCGTTCCTGCTGTTCGCCATCGTCATGACCGGCTTCATCTATCCCGTGCAAGGCTACTGGAAGTGGGGCGGCGGTTTCCTCGATGCCGCCGGCTTCAACGACTTCGCCGGTTCCGGCGTGGTGCACCTGTGTGGCGCCGCGGCTGCCCTGGCCGGCGTGCTGCTGCTGGGTCCGCGCAAGGGCAAGTACGGCCCCAACGGCGAGATCAAGCCGATCCCCGGCGCCAACCTGCCCCTGGCCACCATCGGGACCTTCATCCTGTGGCTGGGCTGGTTCGGCTTCAACGGCGGTTCCGAGCTGATTCTCTCCAACGTGGGTGAGGCCAACGCCGTGGCCAAGGTGTTCGTCAACACCAACATGGCCGCCGCCGGTGGCGTGGTTGCCGCGCTGATCACCGCCCGCATGCTGTTCGGCAAGGCGGATCTGACCATGGCCCTCAACGGCGCCCTGGCGGGCCTCGTGGCCATCACGGCCGAGCCGCTGGCGCCCTCGCCCGAAGCCTCCACCCTGGTCGGCGTGGTCGGTGGCATCCTGGTGGTGTTCTCCATCATCACCCTGGACAAGCT
>WFOD01000217.1 GCA_015488275.1 Deltaproteobacteria bacterium | reverse complement strand
CCTCGCAGAACAACTGCATGGATTGCCACGGCCGCGACGTGCCGAGCTCTGAGACCTACAGCACGCTCGAACGCTGACCGTCCTTGTCTCGCAGCCCTTGAAAAAGTCCGTCCCAGGCCTTTTTCAAGGGCTGCCGCACGACTTCATGCGTACACGCCAACCCTGGCCCTGAGGGCCAGGGTTTTTTTTAGCAGTCCGTCGAAAAAATCATCCCTGATTTTTTCGGCAGCTGTTGGCACCCAGGCGAGTCGTCGGCGAGGCCAGCGCCGCCAGCCTTGGCTGAGACCTGGCTCGCCTGTGCTACCTCTTGGTAACCTTTGCGCCGTATGGACGTTTCCGCCGGGTAACGATACTGGGTGTGGTCTCTTGAGAACTAGTTGATATAATTGAAAAATCAGAGGTGGAACAGCGCTTGCTCTTCTCAGCTTGTTGAATGCGGGCCGTGCGCGGCACAGGGATGCGCCGTCGAATTCCGCCGCCTTTGCGACAGGCAATCAATCGTGAGGTTGGGTGAGGCCCTGCTTTTGCCCAGCCGTGGGGGGAAAGGCCAGGGACGGCCTTTTCGACGGACCGCGAGGAGGGCGTTCGGTAACCTTGCCCAGGGAGGAAGCGCTGTGCAACCATCAGGATTTCGCGCAAAACACAACACCCACGTCCTGCGGGTGCTCATCGTACTCGTCGTTCTTGGCGTGGCCGGTGGTCTGGCCCGCGCCCTGCTTTTGCCGTCGTCCTTCGGCAAGTACGGCCATTACCGGGCCGATGCGGTCCGGGAGGAGATGCGCCGCCCGTTGCGCAACATGACCAACGAGTCCTGTCTCGCCTGCCATCCCAACATCAAAAAGATCCATCTGGCCGGCGTTCATCGCACCGTGTCGTGCGAAGTGTGTCACAGCGCCTATGCCGACCATATTGCCGAGGGCAAGGTGGTCGCCAAGATGCCGGTGCGCCGGGGCGAGGAGATCCGCACCCTCTGTCTGCGTTGCCATAACCGGATCATCCGCGCCCGGCCCAAGGAGTCGATCAAGATGATCGCCATGCCGGACCATCTGGAGCAGAAGGGAGTTCGCACCGACCACCTCTGTAACCAGTGCCATCACGTACATGCGCCGCTCAAGTGGATCCGCGAGGCCAGGGCAGCGATGGGCCTGCCGGAGCGTCCGCAAACCGCGGCGGAAGGAGGAGTCTCATGGATGCGCGACTGAGGCGGGAGATCGAGGAGGAGATCCGCCGCGACCGGCGGGCCTTTATCAAAAAGGTGCTGGGCGGCGCCCTGGCCGGCTCGCTCCTGCTGGTCATTCCGGCCGGTGCCCTGGAGGTGCCGGAGCAACTGCCCGGTCTGCGCGGCCAGAAGGGAGACTTCATCACTGGTCACAAGTACGCCTTCGTGGTGGACATCACCCGCTGCATTGGCTGTGGCTCCTGCTGCGTGGCGGACAAGAACGAATACCAGGTTCCGGATGGGTACTACCGCACCTGGGTGGAGCGGTACATCATCGACGACCTCGACAACGTGTATGTCGACTCCCCCAACGGCGGCCTCGACGGGTACCAGAAACCGCGCACTGATATCAAAGGCAAGGTCCGTGATACCTTCTTCGTCCCCAAACTCTGCAACATGTGTGAACACCCCTCGTGTGTGCAGGTCTGTCCCGTCGGGGCCACTTTTCAGACACGGGACGGGTTCGTGCTCATCGACTACAAGCGTTGTGTTGGCTGCGCCTACTGCATTCAGGCTTGCCCGTACTCGGTGCGCTTTCTCAACCCAAAGACCAAGACGGCTGACAAGTGCACCTGGTGCTACCACCGGGTGCGGCGGGGGCTCTTGCCCGCCTGTGTCAACGTCTGTCCGGTGCAGGCCCGCAAGTTCGGCGATTTGGCTGACAAGAACTCGGAAGTGTACAAGCTGCTGCACGAGCCGCACGTCATCTCGGTGCTCAAGCCGGACATGGGCAACAAGCCCTCGCTCCATTACCTCGGTCTCAGAAGGGAGGTGGTCTGATGCATGGCCTGGCGGAAACGGCCTCCGGCGCGGTGGGATACGTCTTTCCCAACGATCTGCACGTGCACTGGAGCCTGATGATCGTTCTCTATCCGTATATCACCGGCATCGTTGCCGGCGCCTTTATCGTCTCGTCCTTGTACCATGTGTTCCACGTCAAGGCCCTGCGGCCCATCGCCCGGTTCTCCCTCCTCTTCGCCCTCGCCTTCCTGGCCTGTGCCACCCTGCCGCTGCTGAACCACCTCGGCCATCCGGAACGGGCGTTGAACATGATGCTCACCCCGAGCCCCTCTTCGGCAATGGCCGGTTTTGGCTACATCTACTCGGCCTACGCCGTGGTCCTGCTCCTGGAGATCCTGTTCATTTACCGGCCGACCTTGGTGCGTTTGGCGCAAACCAGCACGGGCTGGCGGCGCAGCCTCTACGGGGTGTTGTCGCTCGGCAGCGACAATCTTTCCGACGAGGCCCTGGCCCTCGACCGCAAGATCATCGCCTTTCTCGCCGGCATCGGCATCCCTATGGCCTGCGTGCTCCACGGCTATGTGGGATTCATCTTTGGCGGCGTCAAGGCCAATCCCCTGTGGGCCACGCCGCTCATGCCGGTGATCTTCCTTCTCTCGGCCTGCGTCTCCGGCATCGCCGGCATCATCCTCGCCTATATGGTGATCAAGCGCGGCGAGGTGGACATGACCTGTATCCGCACCTGCCTGAAGTACCTGTGGGGCTTTTTCATCCTCGACTTCGTGTTCGAGATGCTCGAGGTCTTTTCGCACGCCTACATGGCCACCCATCACTGGGAGACCTTGCACACCCTGCTTTGGGGGCCGCTCTTCAACTCCTACTGGGTGGGCCAGGTGCTGATTTTTTCCGTGGTGCCCTTTTTTCTCCTCGGCGTCCTGAGCTTGGTCCGCCTCGATGACGGGATGGTGAGGTTCCTCGCTCCCCTGGTGTCGCTCATGATCCTCATCCAGGTGTTGCTCATGCGCTGGAATGTGGTCATCGGCGGCCAGTTGATGTCCAAGAGCGAGCGGGGCGCGGTCTTTTTTCACCCTGAATGGTTCGAGAAAGAGGGCATTGTGCCGGCCATCGTGATCATGGTCCTGCCGCTGGTCATTCTCTATGTCCTCGGCAAGATCTTTCCGTTCTGGTTGCCGGCCGAAGAGAAAAGGGGATAGCGCAGCCAAGGGCTCTGGCTGGGAGGGAGAGTCGTCATCTCTACACTCATCACTTGGGAAACAAGGAGGTCATCATGCGCAAGCAATGGAAAACGGTAGTGCTCCTGTCGGCCGTGGCCGGTCTGGCCGCAACGTCGGCGTACGCCACCACCAAACAGTCGATGAACACCCAGGATCCAAAGATCAAGGAGATCAACGTCAAATGCATCAACTGCCACCTGAAGGAGAACAACTCGCTGGTGCAGCAGTGGAAGCATTCGCCGCACGCCGCGGCCCGGGATGGCCAGGTGGGATGCTACAACTGCCATGCGGCCCTTAAAGGAGATCCTATGGGCTACGAGCACGAGGGGGCCTTCATCAAGACGATCCAGTCTCCCCGTGACTGTGGCTACTGCCACGAGCGGGAGACCAAGGAGATGCAGAACTCCCACCATGCCACCGCCGGTCAGATCATGGCGTCGCTGGACAACGTGCTGGGAGAGGTGATCTGTTCGATGGAGGACAAGGCCGACGCGGCCAACGGCTGCTGGCAGTGCCACGGCTCCATCGTGAAGGTGCTGAAGGACAAGAATGGCAAGCCGCTCAAGAACGAGGCCAAGGCGGTGATGTTCGATCCCATGACCTATCCCAACTCCGGCATCGGCCGGCTCAATCCGGACGGCACGAAGGGCTCGTGCAACGCCTGCCATTCAAAACATTCCTTCCGCGCCTCGGTGGCCCGCCAGCCGGAGAACTGCGGCAAGTGCCATCTTGGGCCCGATCACCCGCAGATCGAGGTGTACCAGGAGTCCAAGCACGGTATTGCCTACTACTCCGCCGCCCGCACGCCGGGTATGAACGCGATGAACATCTTCAAGAGCGGCACCTGGGTGCTGGGCAAGGACTACTACACCGCTCCCACCTGTTCCACCTGCCATATGGGATCCTACGTCAAGTCGGACGGTTCCGTGGCGCCCAACACCCACAACGTCGGCGACCGTATTTCCTGGACCTTGCGGCCAAAGGTATCGGTCAAGCTGAACCGGGTGATCTTTGCCGACGGCACGGTGACCGATATTCCGGGTGAGATCCCGCCTCAGCCGGGTCAGACCATCAAGTACAAGGAGTTCAAGCTGGTCAACGGCAAGTGGAAGAAGGTGCCGGCAGAGAAGATGGCGGTGGAGGTCGTCACCTGGGAGGATCGGCGCAACAACATGATGCAGGTCTGCAAGCAGTGTCACGGCAAGCAAAAGGTGGAGAACTTCTACAAGCAGTTCGACGCCCTGGTGGTGACCTATAACGAAAAGTTCGCCAAGCCGGCGAAAAAGCTTTACGGCATGGCGAAGAAGGATGGGCTGGTGTATGGCTCCACCTTTCATACCGATCTTGGCTGGTACTGGTGGGAGCTGTGGCACCATCAGGGCCGGCGGGCGCGGCATGGCGCGGCGATGGGTGGTCCTGACTACACCCATTGGCACGGCATGTACGACGTGGCCGAAGTCTTCTACTTCAAGTTCATCCCTGAGTTGATGCGCCTGGCCAAGGAGCACGGGATGGCGGACAAGTACAAGAAGGCGGTGGACGAGATCCTGTCGCGGCCCGAGCATCAGTGGTATCAAAAGGGCTTTGCTTCTGATGTGCTGAAGGCGATCAAGGAAGAGCAGGCCGAGCGGTACAAACAGTAAGGACGTGCTGTGCCTTTCCGCCCCCATCTCCCTTTCTTCTCTCCTCTCGCAATTATGATGAGGGCGACCGGGCCGGACGCGCGCGCTTCCCGCGTCCGGCCCGGAAATTTCTTTTGGCGGCCGCTGCCGCCCCAGCCCCTTTTGCACGGCTGGCATGGAGGTGAGGATGACGACGATACGACGACCTGAGAACAAGTTTCGTGGCAGGGGGCTTCCGCCCTCTTGCGGCCGCGGATCGGCGGATTGGCGGCCGTGGCTCGTGGCGGCCGTCGCTGTTTTCTGCTTCTTGGCCGCCAGCGCGTCTCCGGGTGCCGCTCTTTTCGCCGCTACCGATGCGGCGGGAGCAGTGGCCGACCGGGTGGCGGCCCTGGGGCTGGGATTTGGGAGGTATGTGCTCGGTGTCCCATTGACCCCAGAGCAATGGGACAGCGCGCAACAGAAGCTTTTCGCCACATCCTATCCGGGCACGGTGCGGTTTCCTGCCGGCGATGGAGAGTTGGTCGTGGTGGCCGAGGACGCTCCGCCCCACCGGGTGCTCGCCATCTATCAGCGGCGGGAAGACGCCGATCGCAGCGCGTTGCGCCGCACGGTCTCCAGCCTCATGGACCGCTTTGGCGAGCCGACCACCGTGGCCCACGACCGGATGATCTACTGGGCGTACGAT
>WFOD01000216.1 GCA_015488275.1 Deltaproteobacteria bacterium | reverse complement strand
GGCTGAAGGCGCTCCCCTGCTAAGGGAGTATGGGGGTAACACTCCATCGAGGGTTCGAATCCCTCCCTCTCCGCCAGTGTCTCCACCTCTCCACCTGTTTCGGTTCATCCCAACTCGGTACTTGGGCCCGTAGCTCAGCTGGATAGAGTGCCGGACTACGAATCCGTAGGTCGCAGGTTCGAATCCTGCCGGGCGCGCCAGTAAAATCAGGCCCTTAGCGCTTAACCGTCGCTAGGGGCTTTTTTCTTGACCGCTTTCTGTCCCCACTCTGTCCCCACTTTATTACGCCACGACAAAAACCCCTCCCGGTATCACCGAGAGGGACCTTGTGGTGCGCCCAGCATGGGCGCACGCCTGCGGGTGAAAGTCCCGCCACGAGCTGGTCACGGTGAGTGAAGCGAAGCGCAACTGCGGTAGGGTGACCGACCGTGGGGAGGAAGCAAAGTCCGCGACTACGCCACTGCCTCGCCGGTTCCCATTACCGAGGCGGTCTTTGTGGTTGGCTCTGATATTGTCTCGCCGGCCGGCCATGAGGTCGTCGCTTTTGCCTCCCGTCAGGAGGCCGAAAAGTTCGCGGCCAAGCACGGCGGTCGGCTGATGGATTACGAGAGCCTCGCCCAGGAGTCGTTTGCCGACTGAGTTCTTGCTGTATCTGGTCGCAGGGGCGCCGGCGGTAATGCCCCGGAAAGCCTTGCCCGTGATCTCTCACGCAGGGCTCAGGAGAGCCGGTTGCGGTAGTCCTCGTAACCGAACCGCCGCACGATCTCCACCTCTTCTGTGGCGGCATCGTAGAGCACGATGGCAGGTAAGCGCACGCCGTTGAAGGTATTGTTTTTCACCATTGTGTAGTGGGCCATGTCGTAAAAGACAAGGGGCTGGCCCACGGCAAGGGGGGAGGCAAAGGAATAGTCGCCGATCACATCACCGGCCAGGCAGGTGAGGCCGCCAAGGCGGTAGGTGTGGGGGGAGTCGCCCGGCTGGCCGGCACCAGCGATTTCCGGGCGGTAGGGCATTTCGAGTACGTCGGGCATGTGGGCCGCGGCCGAGGTGTCGAGGATGGCGATCTGCATGCCGTTGCGCACGATATCCAGCACCCGGGCCACGAGCACGCCAGTGTGGAGGGCGATGGCTTCTCCTGGCTCAAGATACACCTCCACGCCGTACTGGTCCTGGAAGCGGCGGATGCATTCGATCAGCAGTTCGCGGTCGTAATCGGGCCGGGTGATGTGATGGCCGCCGCCAAAGTTGATCCATTTCATCTGCCCGAGCCATTCTCCAAACTTGTGTTCCACTGCGGCCAGGGTGCGGGCCAAGGCGTCGGCGTTGAGCTCGCACAGGGTATGGAAATGGAGCCCTTGGATCCCGTCGAGCAGGTCGGGTCGGAACTCCGCTCTGGTTACGCCGAGGCGGGAATGGGGGGCGCATGGATCGT
Source organism: Deltaproteobacteria bacterium (assembly GCA_015488275.1). Taxonomy (GTDB): domain Bacteria; phylum Desulfobacterota; class Desulfobulbia; order Desulfobulbales; family S012-135; genus S012-135. The sequence continues at coordinate 23,479 of WFOD01000216.1, read as the reverse complement.
AGATGGCGGTGGCCACCTCCCGGTGTTCGGGATTGATGCGGATGCCGCAGGATGGCGGCCTGGCGGCCTGGGCCGCCGCCTGCCGGTACCGCTGCCACTGGGAAAAGGAGTTGAACACGATGTGGTCGGCCATACGGACGAGCTCGGCGAACTCTTCGGGCCGGTAGGCGGGGGCGTACAGGTGCAGTTCGCCGCGGCCTCCTTGCTCAAGAGCGAGGCGGCATTCGTCCAGCGAGCTGGCGGCCAGGCCGTCGAGAGCGTCGAGGATCTGGCCGAACACCCGGAACATGGCGAACCCCTTGAGGGCCATGAGAATGCGGCAGCCGGCCCGGTCGCGCACCCGGGCGAGGACCTCCAGGTTGCGGGCTAGGGCCTGGCGCTCGACGACGTAACAGGGCGTAGGGAGTTCGGCCACGGGCAGGCCGGCGACCCAGGCGTAGGTTTCTGCGGCTTGGAGCGGCATGGTCTCAGCGTGGATGCAGTTCCAGGATCCGCCACGGGAGGCCGTAACGGTTGAGATCCTCCATGAACGGATCGGGATCGAACTGCTCCATGTTCCACACGCCGGGCCGGCGCCAGACACGGGTGAGCATGAGCTTGGCGCCGATCATCGCCGGCACGCCGGTGGTGTAGGAGATGGCCTGGGAGCCCACCTCGCGGTAGCACGCCTGGTGGTCGCAGACGTTGTAGATAAACACCTTGCGCGGCCGGCCCTCTTTGATCCCCTCGATCTGGCAACCGATACAGGTCTTGCCCTTGGTGTGCGGGCCGAGGCTGGCCGGCTCGGGCAGCACGGCCTTGAGAAACTTGAGGGGCACGATCTTGCGTCCCTCGAAGTCGATGGGATCGATGCGGGTCATGCCCACGTTCTCCAGCACCCGCAGGTGGGTGAGGTATTGATCGGAAAAGGTCATCCAAAAGCGGATGCGCTTCAGGCCTGGAATGTGCTCCACCAGCGACTCCAGCTCCTCGTGGTACATGAGATAGGCCTTTTTGCGGCCGATTTCTGGAAAGTCGTACTCCTGGCAAACGGCCAGGGGCTCGGTCGTTTTCCACTCGCCCTCCTCCCAGTAGCGGCCCGGCGCGGTGACCTCCCGGATGTTGATTTCCGGGTTGAAGTTGGTGGCGAATGGCTGGCCGTGATCGCCGGCGTTGGCGTCGAGGATGTCGATGTAAAGGATCTCGTCGAACAGGTGCTTCTGGGCATAGGCGCAAAACACGTTGGTCACTCCAGGATCAAAGCCGCTGCCCAAGAGCGCCATGATGCCCCGCTCCTCGAAACGCTGGCGGTAGTCCCACTGCCATTTGTAACAGAAACGGGCCTCGTCCGGCGGCTCGTAGTTGGCCGTGTCCAGGTAATCGACGCCCGTGGCGAGGCAGGCGTCCATGATCGGCAGATCCTGATAGGGCAGGGCCACGTTGACCACCAGGTCCGGGCGGTGTTTGCCGATGAGGGCCACGGTCTGCTCCACCTGGTCGGCGTCCACCTGGTCGATGGTGATCCGGCCCTTCACCTGGGCCTGGATGCGCTCGCATTTGGCCAGCGTTCGGCTGGCCAGGATCACGTTGCCGAACACTTCGGGAACCTGGAGACACTTGTGGACCACCACCGAACCAACGCCGCCAGCGCCGATGATGAGCACTGTCGCCATACAATCACCTCCTGGCTGGTTTGCAAATCTGGATGCGCCTGCCGCCGCAAGGCGGTTGCCCCAGACTGTACCAGGAACCGCGGCCAAAGGGTAGATGGCGTGGCCGATTTTCCCCCTTGACGCCATTGGCTCCGCGTGCTACCTTGCAGCGTCCGCGGGCCGTTAGCTCAATTGGCAGAGCAACTGACTCTTAATCAGTAGGTTCGGGGTTCGAGACCCTGACGGCCCACCAGAAACGCCAAGGCCTGCCCCCGCTACGGGCGGGCCTTTTTTCTTGGCCGAAAGAGCCAAGGAATCCGGCGGGATGTCCATGTGCCGCATACAGCCCGTTTTGCAACGGACTGTTAGAAAAGGGCCGTCTGCCCGCAGGTCTCAAACCGCATGACCGACCGCAACGAACTGCGCCGCCGTATCCTTGCCCAGCGGGACCGCCTGCCTGCCGCCGAGCGTGCCGCCCGGTCGGCGGCCATTGCCGCGGCCCTTGAGTCTCTTCCCGAGGTGGCCGGCGCTGGCGTGATCTTCGCCTTTGTCGCCTTCCGTTCCGAACCAGCCACCCTGCCCTCCATCCACCGCTGGCTACGCCAAGGCAAGACCGTGGCCGTGCCGCGCACCACGCCTGGCTCGCACATCGAGCCCCGGGTGCTCACCGATCCCGAAGAGCAGCTCGCGCCGGGCTTTTGCAACATCCTCGAGCCGGTGCGGGAAAAAACCACTGGCATGGACCCGCAAAAAATTGCTACGGTGATCGTGCCGGGTTCGGTCTTCGATCCGGCCGGCGGCCGGTTAGGGTATGGCGGCGGCTACTACGACAAGTTTCTCGCCCAGGACGCCCCCCAGGCCGTGCGGATCGGCATCGCCTTTGAGCTGCAGGTGGTGGAGCGCGTGCCGCTCCTGCCCCACGACCAGCGTATCGACCTTCTGGTCACCGAGGACCGGATCATCCGCTGCCGTGCCTGACGGTCTTGCAAGAAAGTCCGCCAGGCGCCGCCCTGGCGATTCCATCGTTCCCTGACCTCAGCACGAGGAGGAGCCCTATGCCCACCACGGCCATCTTCCGTCATCCGCTGTTTCTGGAACACGATCCAGGCGCCGACCACTGTGAGCGGCCCGAACGGCTCCAGGCCGCCGATCAGGCGGTGGACGCCACCAGGGACGCCTTTGTCTATCCCGAGTTCACGCCAGCCGAAGAAAAGTATTTGCTCCTCAACCATACCGGCCGCCATGTAGAGCGCATCCGGGCCACGGCCGGCCGCACGTTCGACATGCTCGACCCAGACACCCGCACCTCCCCCCGTTCATGGGACGCCGCGGTGCTGGCCGTGGGCGCTGTGGTGCGGGGCGTGGATCTCCTCATGGCCGGCGAGATCGACAACGGTTTTGCCCTGGTGCGGCCGCCGGGACACCATGCCGAAGTGGACCGGGCAATGGGGTTTTGCCTGTTCAACAACGTGGCCATCGGCGCCCGCCACGCTGTGGCGGCGCACGGCCTGTCGCGGGTGGCGGTCATCGACTGGGATCTGCACCACGGCAACGGCACCCAGCACAGTTTCTACGCCGATCCGCGGGTGCTGTACTTTTCCGTCCACCAGTATCCCCATTATCCGGGCACGGGCGCCTGGCCTGAGACCGGCGAGGGAGAGGGGGCTGGGTATACGGTGAACGTGCCCCTGGCCGGCGGCCAGGGAGATGGCGAGTATGCCGGCATCTTCAATCAGATCCTCCGGCCCATTCTGGAGCAGTACGCGCCGGAGCTGATCCTCGTCTCAGCCGGCTTTGACGGCCACGAGCGCGATCCCCTTGGCCACATGCGCCTTTCTGGTCATGGTTTCGGCTATCTCGCCCAGGTGATCCTCGATGCCGCGCAGGCGCTCGGCCACGGGCGGGTGCTCTTTTGCCTTGAGGGCGGCTACAGCCTCGCCGGCCTCACCGAGAGCATCCGGGCGGTGCTCGACGCCATGCGGGGCGCGCGCCACCAGGGAGGGCTGGCCCAGGCCCAAGCGCCGGCCGCCTGCCTTGACCAGGCGCGCACGGTTGCCAACGGCCGCTGGAACCTGTAAAATTTTGGAGGGCAGTTTGTGAAGATGAATTCCGCCTCAGCGGATTGCGCTGGTCCCGTCATGGTCTGTCCCTGCGGCCGCCGCGGCTTTGGCCGTAACCGAATCGTAACTGGTCACGGAGTTGCTCCTTCGTATGCCGAAGTCGCGATCTCGCGGACCGGGTATCTGGTTGCAGGGCGCCCCAGATGCAAGGAAGAGGCACGCGCCGCGTACTGGGAGCTACGCAAGCGTGCTGATGACGCCGCAGATGGGGTGCCCTGTGACGTGATACACTGAATCACGGGACACCCCTCACGTGCCGGAGTCGCGGCTTTGCAGGCCGGGGGCGGCCCTCTCCTCTAACCTAGGATTCCTGTATGGCGCCTTCCAAGATCCTGATCGCCGACGACGATATCCTCGTGCGCGAGGCTGTCGTCAAAATCCTTGAGATGTTTGGTCACGAAGTGGTGGCCGTGGATTCGGGCGAGGCGGCCCTCGAGGTGGTGAGCGACGAGTTTGACGTCATCATCCTCGATATCAACATGCCGGGACTCGACGGCTTTGAGACTTTTAGCAAGATCAAGGAGCGGAACCTCGAGATCCCGGTGCTGTTCTTTACCGGCGCCGGCTCGATGGAGTATGCGGTGCGGGCGATCAATCTCGGGGCCTACGACTTCATCACCAAGCCTATAGAAGACCTTGATCTTTTTGATGTCAAAATCCGGCGGGCGATCGAAAAGCGGATGTACGTCCTCAAGGATCGGGCGTACCGGCAGAACCTCGAGATCGAGATTCAGGCCAAGACCAAGGAGTTGGCGGAAAAGAACCGGCTACTCGAGCAGTATGCCCACGAGCTTGAGAACATCACCGTCAACACCATGCTCACCCTGCAAACGGCCCTGGAAGAAAAGGACCCCTATACCGCCGGTCATACCACCAGGGTCACGGCCTATGCGCAACAGATCGGCGCGGCCATGCACCTGCCCACCGAAGAGCTCACCGTGTTGCGCCGCGCCTGCCAGCTCCACGATATCGGCAAGCTGGTGATCGATGTCTCCTGCATCCAAAAACCCGGACCGCTCACCGAGGAGGAGTGGGAACAGGTGAAAAAGCATCCAGAGGTGGGGGAGAACATCATCAAGCCGCTCCGCTTTTTGCGGCGTGAAGGGAACATTGTCCGTCATCACCACGAACGGATGGATGGCAAGGGATATCCCGACGGACTCACCGGCGATGAGCTGGACATTTTGACAAAAATTGTTACAGTTGCCGATAGCTACGACGCCATGACCTCGAAACGGAGCTACAAGGTCAATATGCGCCCCGAGGAGGCGATGGCCGAGCTGCGACGGTGCAGTGGCACCCAGTTCGACCCCGAGGTCGTGGAGGCATTCATTTCTGTGTTGGAAAAAAAGCGCGGCTAACAGCCCGTTGCAAAACGGGCTGTGCGGCACAGGGATGTGCCGCCGAATTCTGCGGCTCTTTTTGTGCTTTCCTCGTGGCCGCCGTGCCGAAGGCTCCGGGGAGGCGGACCGAACCGGGCCGTGCCCGAGGAAGAGCTGAAAAGGAGCCAAGGAATTCGTGAGGTTGGCCGAAGCCTTGCGCTTTGGTCAACCGTGGCCGGAAAAGCCAGGGAAGGCTTTTTCGACGGACTGCTAACCCGTAACCTAGCGATAACGATGAAGATCTCCCCAGCAGAAGTCCGGCATGCGGCCCGGCTCGCCCGCCTTGAGCTCGACGAGGAAGAAGTCGCCTCGTTGACCCCTCAACTCGACCAGATCCTCGCTTACATCGACAAGCTCAACGAACTCGACACGACCGACACGCCGCCCACCACCCATGCGTTGGAGGTGGTCAACGCCTTTCGAGAGGATGAGGTTCGGCCCTCCATCGACCGGCAGATAGCGCTGGCCAACGCGCCGCGCACCGATGGGGAGGCGTTCGTCGTTCCCCGGGTCATCTGAAGAAGACAATTTTCCGGTCGGCCGGCGCCACGGCGCTGCTGGCGGCCGCGGGCATACGATTATGAATCCCTGCGATCAAACCATCCACGAACTGCAAGATCTCCTGGCCAGGGGCGAGATCTCAGCGGTCGAACTTACCCGAAGTTATCTTGAGCGGATCGACGCGCTGGATCCCACGGTGGGGGCCTATCTCACCCTGGCACGAGAAAGCGCTCTGGAGCAGGCGGCCGAGGCCGACCGCCGGCGGTCGGCGGGCGACGCCCCGTCGTTGTGCGGCATACCCCTGGCCATCAAAGACGTGCTGTGCACCAAGGGGTTGCGCACCACCTGCGGCTCGCGCATTCTTGAGAACTTTATCCCCCCGTACGACGCCACGGTGATCGAAAAGCTGAAGACCGCTGGCGCAGTGATCCTCGGCAAGGTGAGCATGGACGAGTTCGCAATGGGGTCGTCCAACGAAAACTGCGCCTTTGGCACACCGCGCAACCCGTGGAGCCTGGAGCACGTCTGCGGCGGATCGAGCGGCGGCAGCGGAGCGGCCGTGGCCGCCGGGCTGTGCGCCGGCTCCTTGGGCTCGGATACCGGCGGCTCCATCCGCCAGCCAGCCTCCTACTGCGGCGTCGTCGGCCTCAAGCCCACCTACGGCCGGGTATCGCGCTACGGGCTCGTGGCCTATGCCTCGTCTCTCGATCAGGTGGGACCGCTGACCCGCGACGTGACCGACTGCGCCATTCTCCTGCAGGCGATCAGCGGTTTCGATCCCCGCGACTCCACCTCCATCGACCGGCCGACACCCGACTACCGGGCCGCCCTCGGCCAAGGGGGGGCGGGGCTCACGGTGGGCGTGCCGCGTGAGTATTTTGGCGACGGCCTTGATCCTGAGGTAGAAAGGGCGGTGCGACAGGGGATCGACGCGCTGGCTGCGGCCGGCGCCCGCATCGTTGATATCTCCCTGCCGCACAGCGCCTACGGGGTGGCGGCTTACTACATTATCGCTCCGGCCGAGGCATCCTCCAACCTTTCGCGTTTCGATGGCGTGCGTTACGGCCTGCGGGATTTGGAGGCCGACTCGCTGATCGATATGTTCCAACGCACCCGGGCCCAAGGCTTTGGGCCAGAGGTCAAGCGGCGGATCATCATCGGCGCCTTTGCCCTTTCTTCGGGCTATTACGACGCCTACTACAAAAAGGCCTCCCAGGTGCGGACCTTGATTGTCGAAGACTTTCGCCGCGCCTTTGCCGAATGCGACGTGATCGCCGCGCCGGTCACCCCTACGCCGGCCTGGCGGCTTGGCGAGCGGCTTCACGATCCGCTTTCCATGTATCTTTCCGATATCCTTACGATTCCAGCCAACCTTGCCGGCCTGCCAGGCATGTCGCTGCCCTGCGGTTTTTCCTCCGCCGGTCTGCCCATTGGCCTCCAGTTGATGGCCAACCACTTTGCCGAGGAGACCTTGCTGCGGGCCGCGTTCGCCGTGGAGCAGGAGCTTGCCCTGGAGCGGAGGACGCCGCCGCTATGACCACCACGTCCACCGCTGCCATGACCGTACCTGTTGCGCCGCATATCGCCTCTCTGGTTCCCTATCCTCCTGGCAAGCCCATCGAAGAGCTGGAACGGGAGTACGGTATCAGCGGCTCCATCAAGCTGGCTTCGAACGAAAACCCCCTTGGCCCGTCGCCGCGGGCCGTGGCGGCGATCGCCAAGGCCCTGGCCAACCTGCATCGCTATCCTGACGGCTCCTGTTATTATCTGGCCCAGCGGCTGGCCGCCAAGCTGGGGGTGCGGCCGGCCAATTTGGTGTTTGGCAACGGCTCCAACGAGGTGATCGGTCTGCTGATCGCCACCTTTTTACAGCCGGGCGAAACCGTGCTGACTAGCCATCCCACCTTTCTCGTCTATCAGAAGATGGTGCAGGCGCACGGCGGCGAGAACACGGTCATTCCGCTTGCGGGGATGCGCCACGATCTCGATCGGCTGGCGGCCGCGGTCACCGATCGCACCCGGCTCATCTTTTTGGACAATCCCAACAACCCCACCGGCACGATCTTTTCCCCAGCCGACTTTGAGCGCTTCCTCGACCGGATCCCCCGGTCGGTCATCGTGGTGGTGGACGAGGCGTACATCGACTTTGTGGATCCGGCCGAGCGGCTCGATATCCGCCAGTGGCTCGACAGCGACCGGCCGGTGGTCGCCTTGCGGACCTTTTCCAAGGCTTACGGCCTGGCTGGCCTGCGGATCGGCTACGGCGTCATGCCTGTGGCCCTGGCCGAGTACGTGCACCGGGTGCGTCAACCGTTCAACGTCAACCAATTGGCCCAAATAGGCGCTTTGGCCGCCCTGGAGGACGAGGAGCATCACGCCCGCACCCTGGATCTCACCCGGCGGGGCATGGCCGAGCTGGCCGAGGGCGTGCGGCGGTTGGGATGCGAGCCGTATCCGTCTCACACCAACTTTTTTCTGATTGATGTCAAGCGCAACGCCAAGGACCTGTACGAGCGCTTGCTCCGCAAGGGGGTGATCGTGCGGGCCATGACCGCCTACGGCTATCCAGAGTTTATCCGCGTCACCGTTGGCCTGCCCGAAGAAAACACCCGCTTTCTGGCCGCACTGGAGGAGACCCTTGCCGAGTACTGAGCCATTGGCGCCGTTCTCCCTATCTCTGTCATGTCCGACCGATCTCGCATTGTGACCATCGATGGTCCGGCCGGGGCCGGCAAGTCCACCATCAGCCGTCTGCTGGCCAAGCGCCTGGGCTTTGCCTTTCTCGACACCGGCGCCATGTACCGCGCCGTGGCCCTGGCGGCGAAGAGGCGGGGCGTGCCGCTCGACGACGAGGGGGCGGTGGCGGCTCTGCTCAACACCGTTGACCTGCGCCTCGAGCCTGTCGGCGGTGGCGCCAGGGTCTTTCTCGACGGTAACGACGTGTCAGGCGAGATCCGCACCGCAGAAATGGGCCCGGCTGCGTCCCAGGTCTCCGCCTTGGCCCCTGTGCGGCAGCGGCTCACCGAGCTGCAACGGGCCATTGCCCGGTCGGGCAATTTTGTGGCCGAAGGACGTGATATGGGAACCGTGGTCTTTCCCAACGCCGATTGGAAGTTCTACCTCGACGCCTCGCCCGAGGAGCGGGCCCGCCGCCGCACCCGCCAGCTTGCCGAGCAGGGCGAGGAGGCTGACTACAACGCGATTCTCGCCCAGATCATCGAACGGGACAGGCAAGACGCCAGCCGGGCGCTTGCGCCTCTGCGGCCGGCAGAGGACGCGGTGATTATCGATTCGTCGCACATGTCCATCGAGCAGGTCGTCGAGGCCATGCTCGCGATCGTGGGCCGATCCATCCCCATCCCCCAACAAGCCGTGGAGGAAACAGGCAATCATGGAAGGTGACGGACGCACCCTGAAACGGCGCCATCTCATCTATTACCTGGAAGTCCACGACGACGACACCGGCGAGCTGCTGGGTCATCTTGTGGACATCACCACCCAGGGCGTCAAGCTGGTGAGCAAAGAGCCCATTGAGGTGAACCGGGTGTACCGGATGCGGATGACCCTTCCCGAGGGGTATTTCGACGATCCGCACATCCACTTCGAAGGCCGGGCCGTCTGGAGCGGGAATGACATCAACCCGGACTTCTACGATACCGGTTTCGAGGTGGCGAATCTGGACAAAGAGGCCCGCAAGGTGATCATTAAACTGATCAACTGGCTGGGCTTCAACGACTGACGGCGCGGTTGGTCCGCCAGGAGCCGAGGCTCTCAGACCATTTTGCCCTCTGACCAGTCGTTGTGTTCGAACTGGCGGTGGTCGGGCTTGGGCGGCTTGATCTCCAGCATCCGGTGTTCGATCCAGGTGGCGATTTTGTCGAACTCGGCCTGGATCTCGGCCAAGGCCCGTCCCCGGTGACTGACCCGGTTCTTCTCCGCCAGGGTAAGCTCGGCAAAGGTCTTGCCTAGGGGCGGGTAGAAAAAGACCGGATCGTAGCCGAACCCGCCTTCGCCCCGCGGTTCGAGGGTGATCTCGCCTTCGCAGCGGCCTTCGTAGGTGAGGGCCGGCCCGGACGGCACAGCGATGGAGATCACGCACTCAAAGGCGGCCCGCCGGTCGGTTACGCCCTCCATTTCGGCCAGGAGCTTGGCGATGTTCTGCGCATCGGTGGCGTTTTCGCCAGCGTAGCGGGCCGAGTGGACCCCTGGTCTGCCCTTCAATGCCTTGACCACCAGGCCGGAATCGTCGGCAATGGCGGGCAGGCCTAGCACCTTGGCGGTATGGGAGGCCTTTTTGTAGGCGTTGTCGTCAAAGGTGGCGCCGTCCTCCACCACGGGCGGCAGGGGGCCGAAGTCCGCCAGGCAAAGGATCTCTACCGGATAATCGCGCAAAAGTTCTGTGAATTCCCGAACCTTGCCCCGGTTGTTGGTGGCAAGGACCAGCGTCGTCTTGGCGGCCATAGTCCTCTCCTTAAAAGCAGGTTGATGATGACCGATCCCGGCAACCATACCCTTCCTGGCCTTCAGGAGCAACCCCCCTCCGTCCCTGTCGGGGTGATGCTGGTGGGCTTCCGGGCCACGGGCAAGAGCACGGTGGGCCGGATGGTGGCCGAGCGGCTGGGGCTGCGCTTTCTCGATATGGACGAACTGTTGGTCGGCCGCTATGGTCCCATCGACCGCCAGGTGGCGGAAGGGGGCTGGTCCCTGTTCCGGGAGCGGGAGCAACATCTGCTTGCCGAATTGGCCGCCGAAGACGGGGTGGTGGTGGCCACGGGCGGCGGCGCGGTGTTGCACAAGGATCTGTGGCCGCGGATCAAGCGGCGTTTTCTCGTCGTCTGGCTCCATGCGCCGGAGCAGGTGATCGGCGCGCGCCTTGCGGCCGACGAACGCACCGCTGTCCAGCGTCCGTCGCTCACCGGCAAGGACCCGTTGAGCGAGATCGCCAGCCTGCTCGACGAACGGCGGTCGCTTTACCAGGCGGCATGTCACGTGCGAGTGGACGGCGCGCAACCGGCGCAAGAGGTGGCGGAGCGCATTGTGGCTCTGTGCCGCGCAGGCGGCCAAGGGAGAGGCGCGGCTCCAGAGGCCTGACGGACCGGCCGGAACAGAGGGAGAGGGTTGCGGGCCCTTTCGTTGTTCCCGGCGCCAGGAGATGGTAGAGTCCGGCCCTTCCGGGCCGTCTTTTTTTACCGGCGGCTTTTTTTCGCCCTTTCCCAGCTTGGAGTCGTTGCGCATGAGGCAAAAACCGGTATTCGCCCGTCATTTGGCGATGGACCTTGGCACGGCCAACACGTTGATCCACCTGCGGGGCCAGGGAATCGTGATCAACGAGCCCACGGTCGTGGCGTGGGAGACGGCGTCAGGGCGCATGGTGGCTGTGGGGCGGGAGGCCAAGGGCTACCTTGGCCGCACACCGGCCGGCATTGAGGCCACCCGTCCGTTAAAGGATGGGGTGATCGAGGACTTTTCCCGCACCCGCATGATGATCCGCGCCTTTTTCGCCAAGGTCTGCCGGCCGGTGCCGTTTTTCCGGCCGCAGGCGGTGATCAGTGTGCCGACCGGCATTACCCAGGTGGAAAAGCGGGCCATTGTGCAGGCGGCCGTAGAGGCGGGCGTGGGCAAGATCCACCTTATCGAAGAGCCAATGGCCGCTGCCATTGGCGCTGGCCTTGAGATTGAGGATGCGCGTGGACGGCTGGTGGTGGATATCGGCGGCGGCACCACAGAAGTGGCGATGATCAGCCGCAGCGCCATTGTGTGCGGGGAAACCGTGCGGGTGGCCGGAGACGAGATGAACGAGGCGATCATCGCCTATCTCCAGCGGGCGCACGGTTTTGCCATTGGCGAGAACACGGCGGAGGAATGCAAGATGGAGGCGGGCTCGGCCTGGCCCGTGGCCGGTCTGCCGGAGGCCGTCACGCTGTCGGGTAAAGATCTTGCCGCCAACGTGCCGGCGGAAAAGACCATTGCCGCCGACGAGCTCCGGCAGGCCCTAGAGGAGCCGGTCAGCGCCGTGGTGGAGGCGGTGCGGGAGGTTATCGATCAGGCCCCGCTCCAGATGGTCGACCACGTGCGCCAGGATGGTATTGTCTTGGCTGGCGGAGGGGCGCTTCTCGCCGGGCTTGACCACCGCATAGCCAAGCAGGTGGGCATTCGCTGCCAGCGGACCGCTGAGCCCTTGCTTACCGTGGTGCAGGGAAGCGCCATTGTATTGGACGACTTGCGCCGTTACGCCAAGGTATGCATCGCCTAGATTTTCTCGCTCCCCTGCTGGGCGAGTTGCTTGGCCAGGGGGGCGCGCAGCAGGTGTTTTCCGGCGGCGCGGCGGCCGTGTTCACGGCCCACGACATGGTCACCGCCGTTGCCGGCCGGCGGAGTCGGGATGGAGATGCGGTGCGGCCTTGCGACTGGTTCGACTTGGCCTCGCTGACCAAGCCCCTGTGCACCACCTTGGCGATCGCCGATCTTGCCGCCAAGGCGGCGCTCGATCTTGACGATTCGCTTGCCCATTTTTTTGCCGCAAGAGAGGCGCCGGCGACCTGGCGGCAGATCACCGTGGCCATGCTTCTTGCCCATACCGCTGGCCTGCCCGCCTGGCGGGCTTACTACCAGCAGCTCACCGCTGCGGACTGGTCCCAGCGCAAGCCGCTGCTGCTGCGCTTGCTGGCCGCAGAACCCCTGGAGTCTGCGCCAGGAGAGAGGGTGGGGTACAGCGATCTTGGGTTTTTGCTCCTGGGGCTGCTGGTGGAACGGCTCTCGGGCACAACGCTTGACCGCTACGTGGCCGAGCGTGTTTATCGTCCTTTAGGTGTGGAGCTTTTTTTCAACCGCACCGGCCCAGCGCCTGAGATCCGTTCCGGCCGCTACGTGGCCACCGGTAACTGCGAGCGGGGCCAGCAACTTCTTTGGGGCGAGGTGCACGACGACAACGCCTGGGCCCTGGGCGGGGTTGCGGGACATGCCGGCCTCTTCGGCTCTGTCGGCGCGGTAGTCGGCCTGCTCCAGGGGCTCTTGCGCGCCTGGCTGCACGGCGCGCCCCTGGCCCACATTCCGGCCACGCTCGTGGCGCGGTTCTGCAATCATCCCGGTCCCCGGGCCTTGGGATTTGATCGTCCCGATCCAGCGGCCCAGATCTCAAGCGCTGGCGCGCGCCTTTCCCGCCAGAGTATCGGGCATCTGGGCTTTACCGGCACCTCGTTCTGGCTTGATCCAGAGCAGGGCTTGGGTATTGTCCTGCTCACCAACCGGGTGCACTTGGCCGCTGACAAGGCGCTTATCCGCCGCTACCGCGCCTGGTTTCACGATACAGTCGTCAGCGCGTTGAAAACGGGGCTGTGGGCGGCAGATGGATGCGCCGCCAAATTCCACCGGCTCTGAAAGGATCAAGGGGTTTGGGTAGCAGGGCAAAATGTTGGCTTTGCCCTGCGGGGGAGGCGGGAAGGTCAAGGTGTGGCTGTTGTGGCGGGCTGTCAGGGCGTAGGCAGGCTGACGGCAAAGGCGTCGCCCAGGTCGTTTTCTTGAAAGTACAGGAGGCGCTGGAGGTTGGCCAGCATGGCTTCCTGCTGCGCGCCAAGCAGCCGTTGTTCCATCGCTGTATCGGCTGTCACGGCGGCGTGTTCAGCAGGGTCGGCGGCCGGTGTGGTTGTCGCCCGCGTCAAGCGCCATTCCTCATGCAGGGCCTCTTGACCCGCCAGTTCCCAGGCGGCGCCAATATCGCGCACCACTGTCCGGCGCCAGGACTCCGCTTGGGGGCGGTGCTCTGCGCTGTCCGTTCGGCGCAGGGGACGCACCAGGGCGAGATGGTCGCCAGCGAGCACTGCGCCTGGCATTGCCGCCGTGGGCCGGCCGATGGCGGTGCGCACGGCCTGGCCGCCGGCCGATGGGCCCACCACCGCTCCTCCACGGGCGTGAACCTTGGCCAGGTTGCCCCGCCGGTCGCCCCGGGGATAGACCTTGACCAGCCGCAAGCGGCTCTCTCCTGCGTCGGTACGGCGGAAGGACGCGAGAAAATCGTAACGCCGCAAGAGTTTCTGCAGGGCCCGGTCCACGGGCAAGGGAGGCAGGTCGATGGACACCGGGTCTGAGGTGAGCGATTCCGCCACAAAGATTTCTGCCTCGGTATAGCGGGCCATTTCGGCGAGCAACCGTAACAGTGGCACCTCGTCGGCCTTGACCGCGACCTTGCCGTCCGGCCGCATTTCCACCTGTAGGGGGCCGGCAAAGGCCCCTTGCGCCAGCCCGAGGGTGTATCCCAGAAGCACTCCTGCCACTATCGTCCAATAGCGCGTCATGGTTTTTGTTCCCAACTTTTGCCTGGCTGTATAGGGCCGTTACTGGCTCAGGGTGAATTGCAGCGGCGAGCCTCCCGGCCGCACTGGCGTTGCGCCGGCAAAATCATTGGCCCCGTCGTACCAGCGCGGTTGCAGGCCAGAGGCAGAGACCGCAACTTTGTAGTCGCCATCGGCCAGGTTGTCGAAGCTGAAGGTATAGCTGCCATCCGCCTCTGGCGCGCGTAGCACCTGGTGGTCAACGTAGTTGTGGCTGCTGTCGAACAGGACCACGTAGATCGGGCCATCGACGTTAACCGTGGTCACCGAGCCGGCGATGCTCTCGCCGCAAGGCACGGCAACGTCTTGGGTGGCGGTGCCGCCACCGCTGCCGTCGATGGGCTCCACCACCACGGGCCGCAAGCCGCCCCCCGGCTCCACCACCAGCCGGTAGTCGGCAACGGTCGGCAGGTCGGAGAAGGCATACGTGCCCGCCGCATCGGTCCGGCCGATGCGGAAGAAGAAGCCGTTTGCCCCGGCGTACGAGAGCACTATCCGGGCATTGGCCACTGGCGCGCCGTCGCATGTGGTGGTGACCGTGCCTTGGAGGGCAAAGCCGATCGTCTCCGTATTCACGGTGAAGTCCACCTGTACGCCGTCTGCTGTGGCCGTGACCGGCGTGGCGTGTACCTGATAGCCCTTTCCATCGGACCGCTGGATCATGACATGGGAGGAAACGCCTAGGGGCACACCCCCAATCCGGTAAGCGCCCGTACCGTCGCTGCGGGCAAAGAGCGGCTCCCGTCCCTGGGGCTGCGCCACCACCAGCCGGTCGGCCAGAGGCTGGCCGTTACCGTCTTTGACCGTGCCAAAGATGATGCCTCCGCGCTCCAGCGACACGTCGCGGACAGTGTCTTTGTCCACCACCATCCCGGTCACCGCGGTCTTTTGGTACTCTGGATGGTCCACAAACAGCGTGTAGGTGCCGGCGGGAATGTCGCGGATCGTGTAGCCGCCTTGCGGATCGGTCTGGAAGTAGCGGTAGCCAAACAGCCGGCCGTCGGGCTCACTGCGGAGATAGACCAGGGCCTGGGCCAGCGGCTGGCCGGTGTCGGCGCCGGTCACCGTGCCCGTGAGGCTGAAGCCGCCGCCCACCACGAACGACACAGCAGCGGTTTGCTGGTCAGGTCCCAAGGCAACGCTCTTGCTCTGCACCGGATAGTCGGCCGCTGTGGGCAGGAGGTAGACGGTATAGGTGTCTTCGCACAGGCCGGCGATCTCATAGGAGCCGTCCGCGCCGGAGAAGCCGTTTGCCGTATGCCGCTCGCCCCGCACAGAGATCTGCGCGCCGACGATGCCCTCGCCCGTGGCCGCTGCGGTCACCTGACCAGAAAGCTGGTAGGCGCAGGTGGCCAGGGCGAAGTCCACATCCGCGATCTTTTTGCCCGCAGCGACCGTGATCGGCGTGGCGCGGCTCAGGTTCTGGTTGACGCCCTGATCAGTATAGTAGTAAGTGCGGCCCTCCACAGTGACGAAGATGAGATACTGGCCTTCGGCAAGGGCGAGGGAATAGCCGCCGTTGGCGTCGGTCGTGCTCATCTGGAGCGCGCCGCTTGTCACGTTATAGGCGTAGACCGGGACCCGGGCCATTGGCGCGCCGTCCCGCGTCACTGCACCGCTTACCGTGGCTGAAGCCGGAATGGCGAAGTCAAAGTCAATGGCCGAGGCGTCGCCGGTAGCGAGATCCACGGGCTTGGCGCTGGCCTCGGTATAGGCGCCGTCGTAGTAAAGGACCGGTTTGTTGCGCACCACGGCGGAGACCAACCAGTCGGCTGCCGGCAGCAGCCGGTCGAAACGGTAGCTCACCGCAGCCCCGCCCGCTAGCCGGATGCCTTGGAGGAGGCGGGCCTGGCGGCTCATCACCACCACCATCACCGTTTCCGAGGCGGGCACGCCACGGATCGTGCCGGCAAGGGAGCGGAACTGCAGGGTCCAGTCGGTGACCTGGCCCGGGGTGACCTCTTTGGTCTGGCTGCCGTACCGGGCTACGAACCGGTAGGCGCTGGGATCACCGGGGAGGGGAGCGGTCAGGTAGGAGCCGTGCTCCACGGGATAGGTCCCCACTTTGACGCCCTGCGCGTCGAACACTTCCAGAACCACGCCCTCGATCACCTCTCCGTTGACAGTGATGCCGCCGGAGTACTGCTGGCTGGTCGATGCCGGCAGGTCCGCATCCTGCGCCACCACCACGATCTGGAGCGAGGTTTGCTGGCTGACGCCTTCGTCGTCGGTCACCGTCAGCCGCACCGTATAGGTACCTTCCAGGGCGAAGCTGTGCTGCACGAACGAGCCAGAAGCCGTATCGCCATCGCCAAAGTTCCATGCATAGGCGGTGATCGAGCCGCCATCTGGGTCTTCTGACTGGCTTGCATCAAAGGAGACCCCTTGGCCCACGGCCACAGCGGTAGCGTCCGCCGTTGCCACCGGAATCGGGGCGGCGGTCCCCAGGTCCACGGCCTTGACGGTGATGATCACCGACGCGGCGGCCGATGCCCCTTCGTCATCAACCACGGTCACCGAGGCGGTGTAGATCCCCGCCTGGAGATAGGTGTGCGTTACCGTGGCGCCCTTGGCCGTGGCGCCATCACCGAAGCTCCACGTGTACGAGACGATCTGGCCGTCGCTGTCGGTGGAGGCGGCGGCGTCGAACTGCACGGTCAAAGGCGCATCACCGGCCAGCGGATCAGCCGACACTGTGGCAAGGGGCTTTAAGTTGCCAGAAGATGTGGTCTCATTGACGGTGATGGTGTCCGATGTGGAGGCCTGCCGGCCGCTGTCATCGGTGACCGTCAGCCGCACCGTGTACAGGCCGCCCGCTGTATAGGTGTGGGTCACGGAGGCGCCGCTGGCTGTGACGCCGTCGCCAAAGTCCCAGTCCCAGCGAACCAGGGTACCGCTGCTTGCCGTTGAGGCGCTGCCGTCGAACTGTACGGTCAAAGGCGCGTCGCCCGAGCGGGGCGTGGCGACAAAATCGGGCATGGGCGGCGCGTCTTGCGGCGCAGAGGTGTTGTCGGCCGTTGCGTCCAGGGTCACGGTATAGGGGTCAGAGGGGGGGCTCTCGACGCCGTTAACGTCAAAGGCGGTCATGGTGAAGACCGCCGTGTCAGAGGTGAAGGTGGTGGTGAAGTCGGTGTTCAGGAGCGTAGGGTCGGTGACGGTGAACACCAGCGTGCCGTCCTGGTAGATGTTGTATCCCGCCAGGCCTGGGAGCGTGGTGTCGTATTGCCATTCGATGTGCAGATTTTTTTCCACCGCGGCCTGGACGGCTAGGGGGAAAAGAAAAAAGGCGAGCAGCAGGGCGAAACAGGACGCCAGCCTGGTCGTCGCGTGTCGGCTGTATGGATGTGCCAGTTGTCGCAACATAAGGTCCTTGAGCCTCCCTGGGCGGTTCGGAGAAGATTTACATTCTGGCTTCACCCTGGCTTGCAGCAAAAACGGGGCCACCTTACTTTTTATAGGTAGCCGTTTGAAATTTAAACAAAAAAATGCGCTGCTCGCCATCCGGTTTCTTCTCGTCGCCCCTGGAGACAAAAAAAGTTTTAACGGTGCGCTTGTCCCCTCCCGTTCATCGCGCCAGAGCGCTGCCGCCCTCTGCCAAGACCGGCGAGGGAGTGGCGCCGATCCGCTCCAAGACCCATTCAAGCCATGCCAATTCCTGGGAAGAGAATTGGGTCGCCTTTTTGGCCACAAACCGTTGGAGGTTGTCGGGCGAGGGAAAGCTCACCATGAAAATGCCCGTGGAGTGGGCCCCCCGCCCACGCAGGGAGACCTCCTTGCCGCCGTTGGCCACCTCAATGGTCAGGTCGAAATTTTTGTAGATCACCCGGTCTGCCAGCCGGTTCACCTCGCCGTACCGGGCGCGGTACCAGGAGGAGCCCGCGACCGCGGCCACGATCAAGGCCAACACCAGGCTGATGGCCGCCACCTGTCGAGGAGAAAGAGAAAGGACGTTGACGAGATCGGCCCGGCTGAACGGCACATACTTGTCGATCGCCTCCTCAATCGCCGAACGCCGGGCCAGTTCTGGCTGGACCTCCATGCCGGTATAGCCCCGCACCGCCTCGATGGCGTCGTCGTCCATCGGGTTCATCATGCCGAGGCGCAGCAGATTCCGCCCTTCTTTCCGGGAAAGCGGAATGATTCCATATTTCCGGCATAAGTAGCGGGGCAAGAGGTTGCACACATCTTTTTGGATTTCGCGCTCCACATCGATGATGGGGGTCTCGAGCTGTTCGGAGAGCACCTCCAGCAAGGCCTCTTCCGACAAGTGTCCCAAGCGGATGAGGATGTCGCCCAGCCGCCGTTTGCCGCCGAACTGGACCCGGAGGGCTTCGTCCACCGCCTGCCGGTCCACGAGGCCCTTTGCTACCAGTAAATCTCCGAGACGCTGCTTGCCTGCCATGACTCCCTCCTTACGAGGTTGACGACCCGTCTCTGTTGTATGCGATTTTCGTGCAGAGTCATCATCAGCCTACCAAAAAAATCCTTGTGACCACAAGCGTCCCAGGGGAAGAGGAGAAAAAAACCTTGAGAAAATCCGCTGGATCTCCGATTATTACCACTTTTGCAAGACCGTTTTCCACGGACTGATAGGAGGGTTCGTCACATGCAGGTCACCCTGCTCGATTACGGCGCGGGCAATGTCCGCAGCGTGCGCAACGCTATTGCCAGCCTTGGTTTTTCTGTGACCGATGTCCAGCAGCCGGAAGATATCGCCCATGCCGATATCTTGGTTTTCCCCGGCGTGGGCAGCTTTGGTGCGGCCATGACCCGTCTGCGCCAGGAAGGCTACGCTGAGCCGTTGTTGCGCTATCTACATGAAGACAGGCCGTTTCTCGGTATTTGTCTAGGGTTGCAGACCCTATTCGAGGGGAGCGAGGAATCGCCGGGCGTGGCGGGGCTGGGATTGATTCCCGGGGTCATCCGGCGGTTTGACGACCGTCGCCTCGCCGTGCCCCAGATCGGCTGGAACGACATCGTGCCCCGCAAGCCTTCTGGCCTGCTTGCTGGTTACCAGGGAGAGAAACTGTACTTTGTGCACTCTTTTCGCGCCGTGGGAACAGAGGCGAACCGGCCGTGGATTCTGGCCGAGACCCTGTACGGCGAGCCGTTTATCAGCGTGGTGGAGCGCGGCAACGTGGCCGCCTGCCAATTCCATCCGGAAAAGAGCGGCAAGGCGGGCCTGCGGTTGCTGGCCAATTTTCTCGCCCGACGGCAGGCGGAAGGGGCGCTTTCGGTGCGCGGCGATGCGCCGGTGCGCACCACCCTTGCCAAGCGGATCATCGCCTGCCTGGACGTGCGGGCCAACGATGCCGGCGACCTGGTGGTGACCAAGGGCGATCAGTACGATGTGCGGGAAAAGGGAGAGGTCCGCAATCTTGGCAAGCCGGTGGATCTTGCCCGGCGGTATTACGAAGAAGGAGCGGACGAGATCTCCTTTCTCAACATCACGGGCTTCCGCGACTTCCCTCTACAGGACCAGCCCATGCTTGAGGTCTTGCGCCGCACTTCAGAAAACGTTTTCGTGCCGCTCACCATTGGCGGCGGCATTCGCTCCTTTACCGACAAGAGGGGACGGTTTTCCACCGCCCTTGACGTGGCGGCCGAATACTTCCGCTCTGGCGCGGACAAGGTTTCCATTGGCAGCGACGCGGTGGCTGTGGTGGAAGAGTACCTCCGCACTGGCCGGCCCACTGGAGAGAGCTCCATCGAGCAGATCTCTCGCGTTTATGGCAATCAGGCGGTGGTCATCTCCATCGATCCCCGCCGGGTGTACGTATCCTCGCCCAACGCCACCCGCCACCAGGTGATCGAGAGCGCGATTCCCGGCCCTGACGGCGAACGGTACTGCTGGTACCAGTGTACGGTCAGGGGCGGCCGCGAGGGGCGGGACGTGGATGCGGTGGAGCTTGCTCGTGCCTGCGAGGCATTGGGGGCGGGCGAGATATTGCTCAACTGCATCGACCGCGATGGCACGAACAGCGGTTTTGACCTGGAGCTCATCGCCCAGGTCAAAGAAGCGGTGTCCATTCCCGTGATCGCCTCGTCAGGCGCGGGACGGGTGGAGCACTTTTCCGAAGTGTTTGAGCGCACCGGTGCTGACGCCGCCCTGGCCGCCGGCATTTTCCACCGGCGGGAGGTGCCCATCGCCGCGGTGAAGGAGCACCTGCGCCAGCGGGGCATCCCGGTGCGCTGATCGTAACGGGTCACGGGGTTGCTCTTTCGTATGCCGAAGTCGCGGTCCCGCGGACCGCTGATCTCTTGTCTCTTGGCCTTACACCCTCGAGGATCGCCATGCCAGCAGCGAACACGAATATTTCGCCTGATCAACGGCTCATCTTTGCTCTTGACTTCGCCGACCCGGCCGAAGCCCTCGGCTGGGTCGAGCGCCTCGACCAGGAGTTGTCTTTTTTCAAGGTTGGCCTGCAGCTCTTTCTCGCCGGCGGCTGGCCCCTGGTGGACGCCATTCTCGAGCGGGGCAATCAGGTGATGCTGGACTTGAAGTTTTTTGATATTCCGGCGACCGTGGCCCGGGCAATGGAGCAGGTCGCGGGCCGCGGAGTGGCCTACGCCACCATCCACGGCAACGAGCCCATTATCCAGGCGGCAGTGGCTGCCCGCGGGCCGGTCAAGGTCCTGGCGGTCACCGTGCTCACCAGTTTTGACGAGACCGATTTACGGGCGATGGGCTTGACTGGCAGCATCGAGGACCTGGTGTTCGCGCGCGCCAAAAAGGCCCTTGATCTTGGTTGCGACGGCGTGGTCTGCTCTGCCTTGGAGGCGCAACGCCTGCGCTCGGCCTTTGGCCACCGTTTTTTGGTCGTCACCCCAGGCATCCGGCCGGGCGGCAGGCACGAGGCCGCGGCCGATGACCAAAAGCGCATCGCCACGGCCCGCCAGGCCGTTGCCCGTGGCGCGGACCACGTGGTGGTGGGCCGACCGATCCGCACGGCGGCCGATCCCCTGGCCGTGGTCCGGCAGATCAAGCAGGAGATCGCCGCTGGCCTTGCGGACCGGTCCGGCGGCTGAGCCGTTACCCAGCACGAGATAGGCACATGGAACCGGGTTTGGCGCGGAGCGCGCTTGCGTTTTTGCTCGATACTTTTCTGCCCCCCTGTTGCCCGGTCTGCGGCCGTATTGGCGTAAAGACCCCGTGTGCCGCTTGCCGGCCGCAGCTGCCGGCCGTGCCGTCCCCCCGTTGTCCCATCTGCGGTCTGCCTTTTGCCCCTGGGAGCGGGCCGGATCATCGCTGCGAGGATTGCCTCCGCCAGCGGTTCTCTTTTGACCAGGCGGTGAGCGCCCTTTGCTATCGCGGCGCAGTGCCGGCCCTGGTGCACCGGTTCAAGTACCGCCGGGACTTCACGGTGTTGCCCCTCTTTGCCAGCCTGTTGCGCAAGGCCGCGCCCCGCCATTGGCAGGAGGAAGTGGATCTGGTCGTTCCGGTACCTTTGCATCCTCTGCGCCTCAGGGAGCGATCCTACAACCAGGCCCTGCTTCTGGCCCAACGGGCCTTTCCCCGCCTGCCTCTTGACCCGTTCGTGCTGCGCCGCCGCCGGCCGACTCCGCCGCAGGTGGGCAGTTCGGCCCTGGAGCGGCGGCGCGCCCTGCGCCGGGCGTTCGCTGTCAAAAGGCCGGAGCGCGTGCGCAGCAAGACCGTTTTGCTGGTGGACGATGTGTTGACCACAGGCAGTACAGTGGACGAATGTGCGCGGACGCTCCGCCAGGCTGGCGCGGAGCGGGTATTCGTTCTGACCTTGGCCCGGGTGGCGGCCCGTGACTGAGCCCTGCTTCTTACCGGCGCGCCGCTTTTTTTTCTCCCTGGTTTGTGCTAGAGAAAGGGCATGGCTTCCTTGCTCCCCCGTGTGATCGTCACCATCCTGGTGGGTTGCGGTATCGCCTTTCTGTTGGGGGCCATCGCCCGCAGCTTCCGGCACCGGCACCATATTCCCCATCGCCTCCGCGCCAGTTGGTTCGTGGTCGGCGGCCTCATGGCCTTTTTTCTTTTTGGCTATCTGGTGTTCGTCAGCCTCCAGTGGGCCGAGAGCGCCTTTCCCTTGGAGCTTCTCGTTGGCGGCATCTTTTTTGGCGGCTCCCTGTTCGTTTGGCTCCTCACCAGCGTCTCCTTTGCCGCCCTGCGCCAGCTTCACGAACAGCAGCAGATCCTCGAAGAGCGCAACCGCCAACTCGCCACCGAGATCGAGCGGCGTAGCGCAGCAGAGCAACGGGCCGCCGCCCGGCTGCACTATCTCTCCAGCCTCCACTCCATCGACATGCTCATCTCGGCAAGTCTTGACTTGCAGGTCACCTTGAACGTCTTTCTCGAGCAGATCGTCTCCCATCTCGATGTGGATGCCGCCGCGGTTCTGCTTTTCGACCGGGCGGGTCATGTGTTGGAATATGCCGCGGGCAAGGGGTTTCGCACCACTGGCGTCGCGGGCCGCCGTCTGCGACTCGGCGTCGGGTGCGCCGGCCGCGCCGCCCTGGAGCGCCGGATGATCCATTCGTCGGCTCTGGAGGAGGCGCAACCTTGCTGGCCGCAACCAGACTTGCTTGAGCAAGAGGGGTTCGTCGGCTACTGTGTTCAGCCTTTGATAGCCAAGGGAGAGGTGCGGGGCGTGCTCGAGATCTATCACCGCAAGCCCTTTCATCCCGATCCAGAATGGAGCGAGTACTTGGAATCACTGGCCGGCAGGGCGGCGGTGGCCATTGAAAACGCCGCCCTCTTCAACCAGCTCCAGCGGGCGCACGCCGAACTGGTGATCGCCTACGACACCACCATTGAGGGTTGGGGCCGGGCGCTCGAGCTCCGCGACAAGGAGACATCGGGCCACACCGAGCGGGTGGCCACCATGACCAGGGAGTTGGCGCAGCAGTTCGGCATTGAGGGGGAGCGGCTCGTGCACGTCACGCGCGGGGCCCTGCTGCACGATATCGGCAAGATGGCGATCCCAGACGCGGTGCTGATGAAAGAAGGCCCCTTGACGCCGGAAGAGCGGGCGGTCATGGAGCGCCATCCGGTATACGCCTTTGAAATGCTTTCGCCCATTCCCTACTTGCAGCCGGCCATCGACATCCCTTACTGCCACCACGAGCGTTGGGACGGCAGCGGGTATCCCCGCGGGCTCAAAGGAGAGCAGATCCCCTTGCCCGCCCGCATCTTCGCGGTGGTGGACACCTACGACGCCTTGGTCAACCAGCGCCGCTACCACGACGCCTGGCCGCCGGACAAGGCGTGCGCCCATATCGCCAAGCAGGCGGGCCGGCATTTTGATCCGGCAGTGGTCGAGGTGTTTCTCGCCTCCCGCTGGTGCCGGGGGGCGGACGCATCTTTGCTGGAACCGCCAAAGGCCCGTTCCAGGGCCAGGGCATAGCAGCCCGTTGCAAAACGGGCTGATAGCGTCGGCTTTGCCCGCTCCTGGTCTTTGCCTGGGCGTGCTGCGACAATTTGCCATATAGGCGAAGAGGTTTTTTGCCAGTATACTCTAAGGCACATGTTCCCCTTCGGGAAAGGGAAGGCC
>WFOD01000215.1 GCA_015488275.1 Deltaproteobacteria bacterium | reverse complement strand
GTGTGGCAACGCGCGCCGGCCCTCGCCGCTGGCTCGTTGCCCTTGTTGGCAAAAAGAGGTAAATAGCTTGCAGGACCTTGCCGTCCTTGACTTGCCTTGTACCCCTTAACAGTCCGTCGAAAAAGCCGTCCCTGGCTTTTTCGGCCACGGTTGGCCAAAGCAAAGCTTCGGCCAACCTCACGAATTCCTTGGCTCCTTTATTGGATATTCCCTGGGCACGGCCCGGTTCGGTCCGCGCCCTTGGAGCCTTTGGCACGGCAGCCGGCTGGGGAAAACCCAAAAAGAGCCGGCGGAATTCGGCGGCACATCCATGTGCCGCACACAGCCCGTTTTTCAACGGGCTGTTAATCGTAACGCCCGTTTGGCGCCTTTTCCAGTGTACCAGAGAATCCCTGGCTGCGACAATGACGGAAACGTATCTGATTGCAAGGCCACGGCTTCGGCAGACGAAGGAGTCACCCCGTGACCAGTTACACGGAAACAACGGGTGAGCCAGTGCCCGCCCTTTTGGCCGAGCTTTTGCGGTCTCCGCCTGCAGGACGACAAGCGCGCATCGGTATCGTCGGCGTGCCGCCCAGGAGGATCGTGCGGGCCTGTAACCGGGCCAAGGCCGAGATCGTTGATCTCGACGCCATGCTCGTCAAGACTGATCTCGAGGGAACGGCCGCCTACCTCCCCAAGGTGTACTGCGCCATTCTTCGCACCGTAGTGCAGAACGCCCTGGAGCTTGAGACCGACGCCATCGTCGTTGACATTGGTCCGGGCAAGTGTGACGGCGCCGCGCACGTGGCCCACATCCTGGCCGATACGCTCCGCGTGCCCGTATTCCAGACGCACAACCAGGATAAAGAGGGCGTAGGCCATCCCGTTTGCCGGGCGAAAATGGGGCTGAAGGAAAAACTGCTCCGCATTACCGAAGGGGTCAAGATGGCCGATCCGCCGGCAGCCGACCTGCCCCCCTGCCGGCCCACCGCTGGTTTTTGGGGCGTGCCGCCACGGGATTTCGCCATTCTCGATCTCTTCCCGCCCACGACCCACGTTTACGGCTGGACCCGGTGCATGGAGAACAAGACCCCGGCCGATATCGAGCTTGAGCGCCACTGCAACCTCGGTGTGCCCACCGTGTTTTTCGCCCAGTCTTTCTGCGCCAAGACCGCCCTGGCCCAACATCTCGCCCGGCGCCACCCACAGGCGCTCTATCTTGATGTGGACGTCACGCCTTCCAGCTCCACCCGGGCCAAGATCCAGGCGTTTCTCGAACTCTCGGGGGCCTACCGATGATGCTCGCCGACTTCGGCACCTCGTACTGCAAACTGTACGACACCAGCCGCGCTGGCGCGCCCGCCGTGATCCCGGCCAGGGACCTGCCCGCCGAACTGAAGGTGGATTTGGCCACCGGCCACAACGGGCAGCGGTTCGCCCGCCGCTACGTCAACGAGTTGATCGCCCTGGCCCGCGGCGGCGAGGCGCTCATTTCCGAGTCGAGCTATCTGCTTCTCGACTGCGGCAGCCGGGACATCAAGTATATCCGCTATGAAGGGGGACGGGTGACCGATATGGGATGGAACGCCGAATGCGGTGCGTCGATGGGCTTTACCATCGAGCTGTTGGCCACCTATTACGACCTCGACTACCGCGCCATTCCGGTGCCGGACCGAACCTTCAACGTGACCTGCGGCGTCTTGGGCATGAGCCATATCTTCGACGCGGTGATCGCCGGCCAGTCAATTGAGACGGCCGTGGCCCGCTTTGTCAAGGGGATAGCCCTCAACGCCCACCGTTTCGCCGGCGCGCCCGACCGGCTGTACCTCTCCGGCGGCCTGTGCGACAATCCCCTCTTTGTCGGCTGCCTGCCCTGCGAGGTGATCCCCCTGGGCCGGTTCGTGTTGCTGGAAGGACTCAAACAGATCGCTGTCAGCCGATGAACGTCCACCGCCCCTGTTCCGAGGCCCGGCGGCCGTGGTGCCGCGATTGCCACTGGTTCTACATCACCCACCGGCCGGGAAAGCCGTACGGCTGCCGGGCAATGGGATTTGTCTCCAGCAGGATGCCCTGCCAGGCGGTGCGGGAGTCGAGCGGTATGGACTGCCAGGCGTTCCGGCCCAAGGAGGGGGGCAGAGGCCAGAGATAGCGGCGACCGGCCTCAGGCAGAGGTCTCGTGCTGCCTAAGCCAGGTGCGGAGCATGGTGATCGCCCGGTCGATATCCTTTTTCGCCACCTGCTCGATCTGCTCGCGGTTGGCGAGGTCTGGCCCGGCCTGGCGCAAGAGGTCGAGCAGCTCCTCCTCTTTGGCCGCCTGCTCGGCGCGGCGTTCCTCCTCGAGACGTTGGCGCTTGCGGGCCGCCAGCATGTTGACCAGCAGCTCCATGCCAGGACGGACGACGAAAAAGACAAAGAGAAGAAAGGAAAGCAGGATAGCGACCGGACGGCCAAAGAGGTCGATGAGTTGGTAAACGGTGTCCATGCGCCAAAGTGTATGCATCTGTTGCCGCACAGGTCAAGGCCGTTCCCGTGCTTCTTGCCGGAAAGGCGCGGCAGAAAGAAAAAAAGGGTTGCGCTATCCGCAACCCTTTATTCGTTCTTGGTAGCGGGGGGAGGATTTGAACCTCCGACCTTTGGGTTATGAGCCCAACGAGCTACCGGACTGCTCCACCCCGCGTCACGTTGGCGTTACTATACTCCCTTTTTCCCGGCTGTCAAGGGTAGCGGCCCATTTTCGCCTTGGATTCCTTTTTTGCAAACAAAAGGCCTGTAGCGTGTGCCTGCGCTTACCGCGCGACCGCCCGTTGCAAAGCGGCCAGCAGGTCCGGGGGAAAACGGCGCACCCGTCCCTTGCCGTCCACCGGCGCATGCCGGGTGCCGCCAAAGGCCAGAAGCGCGCCGTCCTCCTGGCGGAAGATCCGGTGGAGAAAACGGCAGGAGGCCCGGCCGGCCTCGGCGAGCACGCTTTCGATCCGTAACAGATCGTCGTACCGCGCCGACTTGCGGTAACGGCAGACGCACTCCACCACCGGCAAGATGAGGCCCTGCTCCTCCACCTCGTGATAGGAGAGAACCCGCGCCCGCATGAACTCGGTGCGGCCCAGCTCGAAAAAGCGCAGGTAGTTGGCGTAGTACACCACACCGCCCGCATCGGTGTCGCCGTACAGCACCCGGTAGTGACAGATGTGCGGCTCTGCCGCAGGGGCAAAACACGCCTCGATGTCAGCAAGCAGATCGTTGTGGGGGCGTTGGCGCATGACGGCGGGATCAGGGCTCCGCAGACCTTCTGGCGAGAAAACAGCGGTACAGGGCCTCGCCATCGTCGAGATAGCGGCCCGACGCGGCGGCGGCCCGCTCGTGGTACGCTTCCGCGCCGCAGGCCGCAGGCCGGCGGGAGTCGAACAGGGCCACGGGCACAGGCCGGCGGTCGTGGGTCAAAAGGGACACCGGGGTATAGTGATCCATAGCCAGCAGGACGCGGAAGGGATCCTTTCGGCGCCTCAGCGCCTCGACAATGGGCGCTACGATCCGTCCGTCGAACATCTCGATGGCGGCCAGCTTTTCATCGATCCGGCCATGATGACCGGCCTCGTCGGGCGCCTCCACGTGGACAAAGACAAAATCGTGCCGGTCAAGGGCGGCCAGGGCCGCCGCCACCTTGCCCTCGCAGTCGGTGTCGAGATAGCCGGTGGCGCCGGGCACATCCAGCACTTCCAGGCCCGCGCAAACAGCGATCCCTTTCAGCAGGTCCACGGCGGAGACCAAGGCGCCGGAAATGCCGTGCAGGTCTTGAAAAGCGGGCATGGCCGGCGTCCGCCCCTCTCCCCACAGCCAGATGGCGTTGGCCGGCCGCTGCCCCCGCTGGAGCCGCCGCTGATTGACAGGATGCCCGGCCAGGATCCGGCGGGCGCCGTCCATGAGGCGGGCGAGCGCAGGAGAGACGAGATACCTGCGGTAGTACGCCGAAACGTCCTTGCCCGTATGGTCGTGGGGGGGCACGGTGGCGGGCGCTTCTTGCGCACAGGGCATGACCAGCAGGTGCCGGTAGCTCACCCCGGCGAAGAACCGCACGCCGTTATCGCCCAGTCCGGCGCGTAACGCCGTGATCAGCTCGGCCGCCTCGTCGCTCGGGATATGGCCGGCCGAATAGTCCTCCATCGTCAGCCGGCCGTCGTTGTTTTCCGCCAGGGTCACCAGGTTGCAGCGGAAGGCGACCTCTTCCGGCCCCAGGGTCACCCCCATCGCCGCCGCCTCAAGTGGCGCGCGGCCGGAATAGAATTCCTGCGGCCGGTAACCGAGGAGCGACAGGTTGGCCACGTCGCTGCCCGCCTCCATGCCGTCGGGAATGGTCTTGACCGTATAGAGTTCGCCCAGCCTGGCGATATCGTCCATAGCCGGGGTCGCCGCCGCCTCGAGCGGCGTGCGGCCGTCCAGCTCGGCCAGGGGCAGGTCGCCCATGCCGTCTCCCACCAACACCACGTACTTCATCACGCCCGCCCGTCGGAAAGGATGCGTAACTTGACCGTGGGCGCCACTGTGGTCGAAAGTTCGTCAATGGCCGCCAGGGCATTGGTCACCGCCGCCTCATCGGCTTCATAGGTGAGCATAACGATGGGCACCGCGTTGTCCTCGTGCCGCTTTTTCTGAACCACCGACTCGATGCTGATGCCGTTTTCGCCCAAAATGCCGGAAATGGCCGACAAGACGCCGGGAACATCCCGGGTGGTGAAGCGAAAGTAGTAGGGGCAACGGATGGCCTCAAGGGGAGTGATCCGCACCTCGCCCAGATGTTGGGGGAGATAGGAGAGCGCGGGCACCCGCCCCACGCAACGGTGGTGGATGTTGCGGGCAATGTCCACCACGTCGGCGGCCACGGCCGATCCCGTGGGCAGTTTGCCGGCGCCGTAGCCGTAGAGCATCACATCGCCCACCTCGTCGCCGGTGAACCATACGCCGTTGAACGCGCCGTTGATCGACGCCAGCATATGGTGTTCGGGCACCAAGGTTGGGTGTACCCGCGCCTCTACATGATCGCCGTGGTTGATGCTGACGGCCAGCAGTTTGATCCGGTAACCGAACTCGCGGGCGAAGTGGATGTCGAGCGGCGTGATATGGGAGATCCCCTCCACGCTGATCGCCTCGAACGGCACATTGGCGCCGTAGGCCATGCTCATAAGAATGGCCAGCTTGTGGGCCGTGTCGATCCCTTCGATATCATAGGTGGGGTCGGCTTCGGCGTAACCCTTTGCCTGCGCTTCTGCGAGCACGGCATCAAAGGGGATGCCCTCTTCGCTCATCCGGGTGAGGATGTAATTGGCCGTGCCGTTGAGGATGCCCATCAGGGCGTCGATCCTATTGGCCACCAGGCCCTCTTTCAGGGCCTTGATCACTGGAATGCCGCCGCCCACCGAGGCCTCGAACCCCACCTCCACGCCCTTGGCCGCTGCGGCGCGGAAAATCTCCGCCCCGTGCTGGGAGATGAGCGCCTTGTTGGCCGTCACCACGTGCTTTCCCTGCTCAATGGCCTGCAGGATAAAGGTCCGGGCTGGCTCGATGCCACCGATCAGCTCCACGACGATCTGGATTTCCGGATCGTTGATGATCGCTCCCGCGTCCTGTCCCAACTCCGTGCCGGAGAGAAAGTCGGGCAAGCGCGTCGTTCGCAAATCGGCCACCCGCACGAGGCGGAGGTTGAGACCGGTCTTGCGTTGCAGTCGTTCGGCCTGGTCGTGGAGCACGGTGGCGAGACCGCTGCCCACGGTGCCGAATCCGATGAGGCCCACGTTGATGTCCTGCATGGGTTCGTCTCCTGTTGCAATTCCTTGCAATGGCTGCGTCGTGATCGGTACGGCCGCGCGGGGGGCTCCTTCGCCTGCCGAAGCCGCAACCTCGCAGACCGGACCGTGATCGCTCTTGGCTGGAAATGGTGTGTTTCTACCGTGTTCCCGCCCCCCTGTCAAATACAGAATGCCCGGCGTCGCGATTGACATCATGCCGCAAAACCTTTACCTTCCGGGCTGGCGCGGCCAGAACCGCCCCAGGACCAGACCCTTACAGGAGGCTATCCCCGCCTTCCTTTCTGTAACGGCCCGTTGGAAAGGGATGGCTTTTTCGACGGACTGATAACCGAGGAGGAACATGCAACAGCTCGACATCCTTTCCATGATACTGCACGCCGGGCCGGTGGCCAAACTGGTGATGGCCGTGCTGCTCGGCTTTTCCATCGCCTCGTGGACGATTATCTTTCGGAAAATCGTCATGTTCCGGGCCGCCAAGCGGGAGTCGGCCCGCTTCATCGAACGGTTTTGGCAGTGCCGTACCCTGGCCGAAGCCAACCAGGCGGCGGAAGAGATGGATGTCTGTCCCGAGGCGGCGCTCTTTCTTGCCGGTTACGAGGAGCTGCAGCGGCTCAAGGTGGGCCGGCGGGAAAGCGAGCCAGACCCGGCCACCTTTCGCGCCGCCTGCATGGAGAACCTGCAACGGACCCTGCGCCGGACGACCAGCGAACAACTCGCCTTGCTCGGAGCCTGGCTGCCGTTTCTCGCCACCACAGGCAACGCCACCCCTTTTATCGGCCTGTTTGGCACGGTATGGGGGATCATGGCCTCGTTCCAGGACATCGGCGTCAAGGGCTCCGCCTCGCTGGCCGTTGTCGCGCCCGGCATCTCCGAGGCCCTGGTGGCCACGGCGGCCGGTCTGGCGGTGGCCATCCCAGCGGTGGTGTTCTACAACTACTTCGCCAGTCAACTGGTGCTCGTCGAGGATGGGATGACCAACTTTGGCGACGACTTCCTCAACCTGGTGGAGCGGGATTTCCTTCACCGGTTACGGCGGGAGAAATAAATGGCGATGGGCGGGCAACGACAGGGCCGGGGACGCCGGCCGCTGGTGGCCGACATCAACGTCACGCCGCTGGTGGACGTGATGCTGGTCTTGTTGATCATCTTCATGGTCACCGCGCCGATGATGACCCAGGGGCTCGACGTGGAGCTGCCGGAGACCACGGGCAAGGCCCTGCCGCAAAAGGAGGAGCCCATCGTCATCTCCATTGCGGCCAGTGGCGCAATCCAAGTGGACCGGGTGAGCGTGGACCTCCGGTTATTGGCCCAGGAACTGGCCCGGCTGGCCGAAGGCGGCGGTTCCCGCCGGCCGGTGTTTCTCAAGGCGGACAAAAAGGTGGCCTACGGCGTGGTGGCCCAGGTGATGGCCGCGGTCAAGGAGGCTGGGTTCGACGAGCTCGGCATGGTCACCCAGCCGGCAGACCGTGGGCAACGCCGGTAGGACGCTCCCAACCAAGCTCTTTGGCGAGGCGACGATGCACGCCAGCACCGCTCATTCCCTCCTTTCCCCCAATGACAGCGGCGAAGGGGCCGGCGGCCGGCGGGAAACGCATGGTTTGATGCGCCTTCCCCTGCTGTGGAGCCTCGCCCTTCACCTGGCGGTTATCATCTTTTTTATCGCCGCGCCCCTGGTCAAGCCCTCTCATCGGCGACTCACCGTGCAGACGGTTCGCCTGTTCAGCGCCGTGGAACCGGCCGCGCCGCAGCAGCAGAAGTCCCCGCCCCCCACGCCTCCCTCCCCTTCTCCGCCGGCAC
>WFOD01000214.1 GCA_015488275.1 Deltaproteobacteria bacterium | reverse complement strand
GGGGAGGGGGAGGGAGGAGAATGGTCCGTCAAGGACCGTTATGCCAGCCGGATTACCAGGAGCCCATCATCATGTGCCTGGGACCATAACCTGGACCGTGCATACAGTAGGGGTTGGGGCCTGCGGCGGCTGCGGTCGTGGCGCCCCAGTTCCAACAGTAGCCCGGGCCCATGAAGGCGCCGGTGGGGACGCCCACGGTCTCGGCGATCTCGGCGTTTACCTTGCGGCCCAAGGTCCACAGGTCCTGCTGCAAGGTGAAAAGCTCGGTCCGCAGTTGGTTGATCTCGGCCACCGTGGCCGTGTCGTTGGTCAGGGCCTTTTGGAGCTCGGCCTGTTTGTCAAAAATCGCCTGCCGCTTGGCGTTGAACTCGTCGGCGTACTTCTTTTGGATCGCGGCCACCTGGGCCTGCTGCTCGGCGGTGAGCTGGCTGGCCGCCAGCCCAGCGGCGTAGCTGCCCATCATCGGGCCGTCGCAGCCCATGCCCATCATCATGCCGTAGCCCGGTCCGGGGCCGGGACGGCCCATCCAGGCGTAGCCGCTGGCAGCGGCGAACAGGGCGGCGCCGATGGCGAGGGTGGTGACGAGAGTCTTGGTTCCTTTCATGGTCGTACCTCCTTGGTAGAGCGGTGAAGTGATGCGTGAGCGTGTGGTTCGCGTTGTTTGCCTCCCTGAAAGAGCAGAGAGTGTGCCGCCCGTTGGCCAGGAGGTATTTTTTTGTCTATTTTACTGAAATATCTAGAGAAAAAAACTTCGTATCCCGGTGGACGCGAGGGCGGTTCCGGCCACGGTGTCTTGGAATGAGACAGATATCAGGAGCGCTGCTGATATGCTGTCTAAAAAATGGACGGCTGGGCAACAGATCATAAGCGGCCGGCAAAGGGCCGACGCACTCGGGTGTCTCCGTGACGGGCGAGATACTCTTGAAAAAGGGTGAGACGGCCGACCAGGTCCGGCTGGCGGCGGATATCGGCAAAGAGCCGCCGGTGGAAGAGCCAATTACGGAAGAACCAGTTACAGAACTGATCGAACCGTTTTGTCTGGAGCTCTGGCGGCAAGTAGCGCTCCAGGAGTTCGGCGTACCGGCGTAAAAGGGTGACCGGCGGCCCTTGCCACGGCCGGCCGTGGACGATTTCCGCAAAAAGCCAGGGCCGGATGAGCGCGCCGCGGCCGAGCATCACTGCGGCGCAGCCAGTCTGCTCGACAAGACGGTGGGCGTCATCTGCGCTGAACACATCTCCATTGCCGATGACCGGCACCGGCAGCCTAGCGGCGAGCAGGCCGATCTCTTGCCACTGGGCCGGCCGTTTAAAACCGTCTGCGCCGCTGCGCGGATGCAAGCAGATTCCGTCCACGCCAGCCTCCACCAATCGGCGGCAGAAGGCGAGCAACCGCTCTTGATCATGACCGGAAAACGAGCGCAGCTTAACGGTGAGCGGCCTGTCTGGCGGCACGGCCCGCCGTACCGCCGCCACCACTGCCAGGGCCCGCGCCTCGTCGGCCATGAGGCCGAGCCCCCAGCCTAACCGCACGATCCGCCGCCGGCCGCAGCCCATATTGATATCAATGCCATCAGCGCCCCACTCGATAAGGCGGGCGGCCGCCCGGGCCATGACCTCTGGATCGCCGCCCACCAGTTGCCCAATCAGGGGCCGGCCTCTGGGGCCGACGGCCAGGTAGGGATCGTATTCCAGCGGCTGGGTGGCCACGATACGCGAGTTGAGCATTTCGGTGACGAACAGGCCGCAGCCACCCAGTTCGGCCACCAGCTCGCGAAAGGCGGCATGGGTAAAATCGGCGAGCGGCGCGAGGATGAGCGGCGGATCGACCGCCAACCCGCCGAGATGGCAAGGGGGAAGAAAGCGCATGGGAACAAACCAAGGAGAACGGGGCGGCAAAAGAAGGCGTCAGCCGGTCTCTGGTTCGGGATACCGGCGGTGGTTCTGCATCAGCTTGTCGCGCGCCGCTTCAAGCAGATCGATGTCCAAAGCGTCCGCCAGGGTGACGAGATAGATGAGCACATCGGCCAGCTCTTCAGCCACGGCCCGGCGTTTCGCCACATCGCACGCCCTGCTCTCCTCAGGTGTAAGCCACTGAAAGTGCTCGGCCAGTTCGGCAGCCTCGATACATACCGACATGGCCAGGTTCTTGGGAGTATGGTACGGCTCCCACTGTCGCCGCCGGTTGAATTCACGCACCAGATCGCGCAGGTCGGTCAAGCTGGCGATCGGCTCCAGACAAGCGAAGTCGGGCTTCATGCCGCGCCGCTCCCCGCCGCCACGGTGACAGGTTTGGGCGCCTCGCTGATACCGCGCCGCACCAGCTCCCGGTTGTAGGCGTTGATCACGTCGCGCCGTTTCAGCATCCCCACCACCCACTTGTCATCCATTGACTCGACGACGGGAATCTCTTCGATTCCTTTAAGATCGAAAAGCTGCATGGCGGTGAAGAGGTTGTCGTCTGGAGTCAGGCAGATGATCTTGCGGGTGCAGACGCTGCCCACGGTGGCCGATTTGCGCAACTCCTCGTCATGCAGAATCTTCTTCACGTCTTGCAGCGAAACGATGCCCGTCATCCGGCCGGTTTCGTCGATCACCGGAAAGTAAAAACTCTCCTTGGCCATGCTGAAGATCTCGAGGAGCTGGTCGGCGTTGGCCTTTTCGCTGATAAAGTCCACGTCCTCGGTCATCACCTTGCCCACCTTGATCGACTTCATGATCGCGGTCTCCATGCCCTCGTGGATGTCGATACCTTCGCGGCTGAAGTCCACGGTGTCGATGGAGTCGTGGTACACCTTGCTCGCCACCACGGTGCCGATCACCGAAGTGATCATAATGGGAATGATGATCATGTAGTTGCCGGTCATCTCAAAAAGCAGAAAGATGGCGGTGAGCGGCGCATGGGTGGACGCGGCGAGAAAAGCGCCGATGCCCACGGCGGCGTAGGCGCCCGGCGTGGCGGTCAGGCCGGGCATGAGCGAATGGACCACGCCGCCGAAGGCGCCGCCAATCATGGCGCCGATGAACAGGGCCGGCGCGAACACGCCGCCCGCGCCGCCGCTGCCCAGGGTGGTGGCCGTGGCAAAGATCTTCAAAAAGATGAGCACCAACATGAGCCCCACCACTCCTTCGCCGCGCAGCACGGTCTCAATGTACGGATAGCCGTCTCCCATCACCTGGGGGAAAAAGATGCCAATACTGCCAACGATGAGGGCGCCGGCAATGGGCTTGAGCTGCGGATGCAGGGCGAGGGCGGCCCACCGGTCGCGCACCGCGTAAAAGGTGCGGATATGGAGCACGGCGATCAGCCCCACGATGATCCCCATCAAGGTGTAGAGGGGGATCTCGACCAGAGGATTGATGAGATGATAATCTGGAATCGGAAAGGCGGGGCTTTCGCCGTACCACGCGCGAGAAACCACGGTGGCCATCGAAGAGGAGATCACCAGGGCGACGAACGAGGTCATCTCGTAGGTGCCAAGGAGCACGATCTCTGCGGCAAAGAAGATGCCGGCGATGGGCGCGTTGAAAATGGCGCTCACCCCTCCGGCCGCGCCAGCGGCGATGAACACCTTCATCCGGCTGCCCGACACCCGAAAGAACTGGCCCACGAGCGATCCCACCGCGCCGCCCACCTGGGCGATGGGCCCTTCCACGCCGGCCGAGCCGCCAGTGGATATGGTGAGCGAGGTGGAAATGATCTTGAGAAAAATGGTCCGCAGCCGGATGCGGCCGCCCTCCAGGTTCACGCTGCGCAAGAACTTGGTGAAGCCATAGCCGTTCACCTCGCCGGGAAAGGCCAAGGAGAGCGGAATGAGGAGCACCATGCCAAAGGCTGGGATGAGGGGAAGCAGGAGCCTGCGCCATCCCCCTTCGGCAATGGCGAGGAACTCGTAGCCCTGCTCGAAGATCCAGTGGTGCACGAGCCCCTCGGTCTCGCGGAAACAGATGTTGGCCACGCCGGCCATGAGACCGATGAACGCGGCGATGAGCACGGTGCGGGCGCTCTCGCCTGGCAACAGCACCTTGACCCGGTCGGTGGTCATGCCGCCTTCCTCGGCAGGGCGCAGCCGAGGGCGGCGGCGGCGCGCAGAAAATAGTCATCGGTCATGCCGGCGATGAAATCCCGTACGATGGCGGTGGTCGGGGTCCCTTCCCGATAGCTGTCGTCCATCCCCTCGAGAAAATCGCGGAAAATGAGCGACTGGCGCCGGTCGCGGCGCACGGCGTCGAGAAAGTCGGCAAACAGGGCGCGGTAACACGCCTCGATCCGGTCCAGGTCGCGCTTGATCGCCGGGTTCAAATAGATCCGTTCGTAGTTGAACGCCTTGAGCCGGCGGAGGCTTTCTGAGATCTCTGGGCTAAAGGCAATGGCGTCGCCCTGGGCGCCGTTGACGATGAGGTCGGAAACCAGCCGGTAAACAATGGTGCCGTTGGTGTCGCCGAGAACACGGACACATTCCGGCGGCAGGTCTGACCGTTGGATGAGGCCCAACTCGATGGCGTCCTCGATATCGCGGCCGATATAGCTCACCGTGTCCGCAAAGCGGACCAAACACCCCTCCAGGGTCATGGGCCGCAGCGGCAGGCCGGGATCGGCGAGCTTGGCCTCCTTCTCGCGATCGAAAACAGAAAAATCCTTGGCGCGGTCGGGCGCAAGCCGCGCGTCGTGCACCTCGCCATCGTGGCACAGGATGCCGTCCAGGGTCTGAAGGGTAAGGTTCCACCCTCGGCCGCGCCGCTCGATCTCCTCGAGAAAACGCACGCTCTGAACGTTATGCAAGAAGCCCGGCAGGCCGTGTTCCTGGCAAAGCTCGTGCAACACCCGCTCCCCTTCATGGCCAAAGGGCGGGTGGCCGATATCGTGCCCCAGGGCGATCGCCTCGATGAGATCTTCGTTCAGGCCAAGGAACCGGCCAATGGTGCGGGCGATCTTGCTGACCAGTTGCACGTGGAGCACCCGGTGGGTGATATGATCGTTCTCCACCAGATAGAAGACTTGCGTCTTATCGATGTAGCGGGTGTAGCTGCGCGAATGGAGGATGCGGTCAGCGTCCTGGGCAAAGGCCTGCCGGTACTCGCCCGGCAGGTTTTCTGCCCGGCGGCGCACCCCGGCGCGGGAAGGCGTGGCAAAGGGCGCAAGACGCCGTTCTTCGGCCTCGTCGAGCCGACGCCGCAATTGATGGATTTCTTGCCGCCGGTCCGTCATGCGCGCTCCACTGCCCAAAAGTCCTTGCCGGCCCTGCCGCCGCGCCCGCATCCCGACGCAGCGCTGAAACGATCTATCATACAAAACGGTCCTGAAATTTCCAGAAGAAAACCAAGGAAAAACAGGGAGGCAGCGCGTAACCCGCCACCGCGCAAGAAGATCTTGCGCAGCATGGCCCTTTGCCATTATCATCAAAGGCCTATGGCCAGAACGGTGGTGCCGTCCTGGCCGCAAAACAACAACAGCCTTCGCAAAAGCGTAAGGA
>WFOD01000213.1 GCA_015488275.1 Deltaproteobacteria bacterium | reverse complement strand
CGTGCAAATATTTTTATATTCCGAGTTGCTGATGCTTGGAGCCGCACCGATCCCTCTGGCGGCGTCGACTTCCTGTATAGGTCAGCGGTTCGGGAGCGAACCTTGATCTTGGTCAAAGGTAGACTTGGTCCTGATCAAAGCGCAGCGGAAAACCCGCTTCCAGGCCGGACGTTGGGGCATTGTCGAGGAGGGAGTTTGTTTTTCTTTTATCTGAACAGTGAATCCAGACAGGGCCGAGGGAGGAGGGCGAGTGGCGAGGTTGTCGAAGCCGATTACCCCGTTTTTCCTCGGCCCTCGCCACTCGTCCCTGCATGCCTGCATGGGTCGCGGCTTGCGCCGCGCCTACAGGGGGTATCTGCATCAGATTCGCGTTACGATTCCGAGGCGGTTGATGGCGGTCTGTTGAGGCGGGGAAAGGCGGTCTGCGGTTTGTCGAACACCTCGGCCACTTCGTGTTGATAGCGTCGTGAAAAGTGAATCGGCACCACGAGCCTGACGTCGGCGGCCGCGGCGATGTCGGCGCAGGTGGTGGTGGCAAGGTGGCCGTTGCGGCGGGCCTGATGGTTAGCACAGAACCAACCTAACTGTTCGGGAATTTGGAACAGTTATCCAGTCGATTTTGGGACGACCCAGGGTTGCGCGTAGTGCGCGTAGAATAGTCAAATGCATTTCATTTGGTCATGTTCCGTTTGCCACCGGCCGCTGTCACTTCATTCGCGAACCTGGCGGTGCGCGTGCGGATACAGTTTTGACATGGTCCGCGAAGGCTATGTCAACCTGTTGCTGGCTCACCAGAAGGGCAGCCGCGAGCGAAAGGCTGTCCGCTCATCGTGAGGAGGTGTTTACCTTGCTCGATACCGGCTGTGGTGAAGGGGATTACCCCGGTCTCATGCTGTTCCGCCCATGAGAGCGACCCGGAAGTACATGCGCAACCAACAAAGTGAGTCAGATTTCGGACCAGCTTTCCAGTGGCTTGTCAGGGTTGCCTGGCCAAGAACTCGACGAACCTGGCGGCAATGTAGCGCCGGCCGGCTTCGTTCAGGTGCCCGCCGTCTTCGGTGTAGTCCGGCACCAGGGCCAGATAGGCGTTGTCGGCTTCACCGAAGGCTTCGCGATCGCCGTTGGGCCAAGTCGATTCGTAGCGGGCCAGATCGAAGATCCGATCGGAAGGATACCGCTGGCGCAGCAGGCGGTTGAACCGTTCCCGTTGAAGGTTGTTGCCATCGGCAACCACGTTGCGCCCCAGCAGGCGTTTGGTCAGCACCTTCCAGGAGGCCGGCCGGGTGGTTAGAGGCGTGGTGACGTGGATGAAGCGGATGCCCGGATACTGTTTTTCCAGTTGATCCAGCGCCGCGGCATAGCGCTGGAACAGCCCATCCACATCGGTCTCGGCGTTGAAGTCGATGTAGCAGAATTTCATGAACGCCACATCGGGTCTGGCGGTCGGTTCGAAGCGCTGCAACTGGCGGACGAAACTGTCGATTTTGCTCAGCGGAAAGCGGTTCTTGCCGCCGCGGGAGTGGGCCAGGCCGTTCCGGGGAATGGCCAGTTGGGCGGCATCGGCGTCGAGAGGCATGATCGGGACCGTGACGCGGGCATCCCTGGCCAGCATCTCGATGCCGCTGATGATGTTGTTCCCGACGGACTGGTGTTGGAAGAAGAATTTCCGCTGAGTCAGGGTGTCCAGGGGTGGAGGATGCATGGCAGCCTGTGAGTTCGGGTTGCTGGCATGCCCGCTGTTGCACGCCCCCGGCAGGATTAGCAGGGCCGTGATGGCCATCAGCCGCAGGGCGGCCATGGTGGCCGGGAGAACGGCCGCGGATCGTTTTCCGGTTTTGTGCTGGGCAACCATGGGTGCGTGCGCGTCCGAAAGGGAAACGACGGCAGGCCGTAGCGGGTCTGTCAGGGTTCATCGCACACTACGCCGGCCGGTTGCCGCTGGCAATCCGACCTTCGCCATACAACCTGTTACCGATGAGCGTTACGGCCGTTGATAGGTTCCCATCAGCACCGCTTCGTCGAGCACGTGGCCGGCCATGGCCTCGAGCAGCTCGGCCTTGGTGGGGGTGCCGAGGTCGGGCAGGACCGTGTCGAGGGCGTAGAGCTTGAAGAAATAGCGGTGGCGGCCGACGGGCGGACAGGGGCCGCCGTAGCCGGTGCGGTTCCAGCTGTTGAGACCTTCGCGGGTGCCGGGCGGCAGGTCGGCGGGGGAGACGGCTTCGGGGAGGCCGGTGCTGTCGGACGGCAGGTTGTAGAGCAGCCAGTGGTCCCAGACCATCTTCGGAGCGGCCGGATCGGGGGCATCCGGATCGTCGACGATGAGGACCAGGCTTTGCGTGCCCGCGGGGAGGCCCGACCACTGCAGGGG
>WFOD01000212.1 GCA_015488275.1 Deltaproteobacteria bacterium | reverse complement strand
CGTCGGCCACACGGTGCGGGTCTGGCTCCACGGCCAGGTGTTGGCCCGGGAGCTCGGCCGGCCCGAATGGCAGCGGCAGGCCCTGCACCAGGCGGCCCTGTGGCACGATATCGGCCGGGTGGACGACGGGATCGATCCCCTGCACGGGAGCCGGAGCGCGGGCCGGGTCATCGGCCTGGGCCTGCATACGGGTCTTGACGAGCGGGTGCGCGAGGCGGCCCTCTTCGCGGTGACCTATCATTCCCTGCCCGACCGGACCGGCGAGGAGGCGGCCCGGCTCCGGGCCGGCGGCTGCGAACTGCTCGATGTGTTACGGTTGTTCAAGGACGCCGACGGCCTCGACCGGGTGCGGCTCGGGGATCTCGATCCCGCCTTTCTCCGCCACGCCGAGGCCCGGGCCCGGGTGGCGCGGGCCTGGGAGCTGTACGAGGAGTGGAACTGATCATGGGGCATCCCTCACGTATGCCGGAGCCGCGGCTTTGCAGGCCGGGGAGTTGGGGTGACCGCAGGAGGGTCCTCGTGCCAACCGTTGCCGGGCATGGCATGAAAAGGAACCGCTTTTTTTCATCTGCAAAGGAGAAATCCGCGTGGCCCTGCGGACCGCTTGACATCCCGGTCGCGCGGCCGGTGCCCGTGCCGTTGCTTCGTCCGGAAGACGGCCCCGCCCGGCCCGCGCTCACCCCAGGAGCCGGTGCGCCTCCCGCAGCCGGGGCAGGATCGCGGCAGGATCGAGGCCGTGCTTCTCCAGGCAGCGGCCCAGGGCGGCATCGTCGATCCGGTCGGCCGGCGCGCCGGGCACCCACGGGACCTCGATGCCGATCTTCCGGTAGCGGCCGCGGGCATAGGCGAGCAGGTCCCAGCCGCGGGCGAGGTTGGCGAGCCAGAGGATGAGCCGCAGGTTGACGTGGCCCGGCACGCGGTCCCAGGGCGGTAGCCGGTCCCACAGGGCGTCGGGCCGTCGGTGGCCGGTGGCGGCGCGCATCGCCTCGCCGAGCCGCCGGTCGATCGTGGCCACGGTGGCCGCGGCCTCTGCCTCCGGCATGGCCAGGGCCTGGAGGTGGAGATCGAAGTCCTCGGGCCGGGCCGCGCCGACGCTGATCGTGTGGATCTCCGGCCGGCCGAGGCAGAAGAGGTCGTTGAACTGCATGGGATGCAGGGGCCGGCACAGCTCGCGCAGGCGGTCCGGCGGCTGCTGGAGCATGCCGCCCTTGTCCGACGGGCTGATCACGAACACGCCCATCTCCGCCTCTGCCGCGGCCTCGAGCACCGGCCGGTGCTGCTGGAAGATGTAGTACCAGTGGAGGTTGATGTAGTCGAAACCGCCGTCCCCGCGATGGCGCACCGCGGCCAGCAGCACGTCGGTGTCGCCGTGGCCCGAAAAGCCGATGCAGCGCGCCTTGCCCGCGGCTTGCAGCCGGCGGGCCGCGGCCAGACAGCCGCCGGGCCGGCATGCCTCCCACCAGGAACGGTGATCGTTGATCCCGTGGATGGCCAGCAGGTCGACGTATGCGGCCCCGAGCCGGGCCAGGGAATCGTGGAACTCGGCGGTGAACCGTTCGGGGTCGGCGTGCGGCGCGATCTTGGTCTGGAGCAGATACCTGTCCCGGCGGTAATCGGCCAGAATCCGGCCGAGCTGGTGTTCCGAACAGCCGTAGCCGCGGGCGGTCTCCAGATGGGTGATCCCCAGGCCGAGTGCCCGCTCCACGATGGCCGCCAGCCGTTGGTCGCTGGCCGCCGGGATCTCGGCCAGGGGCATGTCCTGCCAACTGTGCATGGAGCGCATGAGCCCCAGGCTTAACTGCGGCATCTGGAGGCCGGTCTTGCCGAAACGCCGGTAGCGCATGTATCCCTCCTTCGGGGTGACTGGTCACGGGGGCATTCGGGCCCCGAAGTTGTAGCCTTGCAGGGCGGCGGGTGATCGTCGGTCGTTGGAGAAAGCTACCAGATTCGCGGTCCGAAGAAAACGCCCTGCCCATTGCTTGGAGTTCCTGTCATGACCACCACCCATGTCTGTCTCGTCTCCGATCAACCGATTCCCAATCTCGTTCCCATCCTGCTCGAACGGCCGGACCGCGCCGTGTTCCTGGTCTCGCGCCAGAAACGGCCCCAGGCCGAGCGGCTGGCCAAGGTGCTCGAGCCGCGGGCCGTGGCCTGCCGGCAGGAGGAGATCGATCCGTACGACTTCCAAGCCGTGCTCGATGTGTGCGAGCGGGTGATCCAGGAGGCCGGGGAGGACGGGGCATTGGTGCTCAACGTTACGGGCGGGACCAAGGTGAGCGCCCTTGCCGCCTTCTACGCCTTCTATTGCGCGAGCAAGCGGATCGTGTACCTGGACACGGCCAACGACCGCCTGCTCGACTTGGCACCCACGGCGGCCGAACGGCCGATTACGGACAACCTGGTGTCGGTGCGTGATTATCTGGCCTGTTATGGGATGAACATGACCTCGTCCGGCAAGCCGCGGTCTGGATACGAGCACCGCGCGCGGCACCTCGACCGGCTGTTGCGTCTGTTCGTTGAGGAACCGGAACTGTTGGGCCGTTGGAACGCGGCCTTGGACGCGGGATGGAATGCGCGGGCCGGCTACGGCAACGTACATTCTGGCTCCCTCGGCACCCGTGCCGACGAACTGGCCGCGGTGCTGGAGGCGTGCGGTGTGGCCAGCCCAGGCCAAGGCATGATCAACGTGCACACGGATGAGGACCGCTTTTTTTGCCAGGGCGGTTGGTTGGAGGAGTTCGTCTACCGCGAAGTCTGCCGGCTCAACCTGCCCGGCTGCCGGCCTGCGGTCAACATCCGGCTTCGCTGGGACAACAGCGGTGCCCGTCCGACCGACAACGAGCTCGATGTGGTCTTCACGCACGCCAATCGTCTCTATATCGTCTCCTGCAAGACCAGCCGCCTGGACCGTGATCAAGGCGCTCCAGGCAAGGAGGCCCTCTATGAGCTCGACACCCTTGCCGATACGGCCGGTGGGCTGTTCGGTCGGCCCATGCTGGTGAGTGTGCGTATGCCGACCGAGGCGGACCGGAACCGGGCGCAGCGGATGAAGACCCCGATCAAGATCTGCGCCGGCCGTGATCTGCTTCACCTGCGCGATCACCTGCGGCAGTGGACGCGCGGCCGTTGATTCGGCAACGTTGCCGTTCTCGCCATCCGGTTTTCGGATGTGGTTTGCTGGGGCCGTGTTTCGAAACCGGTCTTTTGCCACAACCACAACCGAGAGGAGGAAAGAATGCGCAACACGAAACCGGTTCTGCTCGCCGCCTGTCTCGCCGCCCTGGTCCCGGCCGCTCCGGCCGCGGCTGCATCGTCCGTGCAGCCGGCCACCGGTCAGCCGCCGGGCACCGGTCCCTATGTCGCCGCAGGCGTCGGCTTCATCACGGTGCGGGATTCGGAGATCACCGACAGCACCGTGCCCGGCGTCACGGCCGTGATGAGCGCCGACCGCGGTCTGGCCCTGGATCTCGCTCTGGGCTACGACCTCGGCCGGACGCGCGTCGAGGCCGAACTCGGCTATCAGAAGAGCGACCTGGACACGCTCGACTTCGGGATCGCCAGCTTCGCTTTGAGCGGTGACGTCTCCAGCCTGAGCCTGATGTGTAACGGGTACTACGAGTTCGATACCGGCGGCCCTGCCTCTCCCTTCCTGACGGCGGGGGTTGGCCTGACCAAGGTGGATGTTGGCGACTTCAGCGTCCCGGCCACCGGCCTGCCGCCGGTGAGCGACGACGACACCGTGGCCGCATACCAGTTCGGTGGGGGCGTGGCGTTCCAGGTGAACGAACGTATGACCCTGGACCTCGCCTACCGTTATTTCGCCACCGCGGATCTGAATTTTGCCACCACCCAGGCCGAGTACAAGGTCCACAGGTTTACGGCAGGACTGCGGCTGGCCTTCTGAAACCGTGCGGCGGGCCGGGAGCTGGCGGCCCGCTCCCGGCCCGCCGCCGACCTCGGCCCTTTTTGGGGTGATTTGTGTAACCTGGCAAAATGTTTGAGCTTTTTGATTTCTAGGTGTGATAGGTATGCGGGTCATGGATATTCTATGTGAAAACAATAGGTTGTCTTCCGCAGTCCTCGCCGTCACGGCCCTGCTTTCCAAAAAAACCGCCTACCGCCTTGACGGTCTGCGGATCCATGCGCTACAACCATTGTGGGGCGGGGGAATGCGCCCCCCGCTGTCCGACCCGACCTGATTGCAGAAGGGATTACGACCCATCCCTGATAGAGGGTGACCTCGCGGGGACCAATCAGGTGTCCGACCCGACCTGATTGCAGAAGGGATTACGACCCTCGGCTCGCTCACAGCACGATCCTCCCGAACATATCCTGTCCGACCCGACCTGATTGCAGAAGGGATTACGACATGTCTTCGTCG
>WFOD01000211.1 GCA_015488275.1 Deltaproteobacteria bacterium | reverse complement strand
TGACCTGGGCAGCGCCAACGGCACCCTGGTCAACGACCGGCGGATCATCACCCCCCACCGCTTGGCCGGCGACGACCGGATCACCATCGGCGCAACGGTGTTGCGGTTCCGTCAGCCCGCTCCCCCTT
Source organism: Deltaproteobacteria bacterium (assembly GCA_015488275.1). Taxonomy (GTDB): domain Bacteria; phylum Desulfobacterota; class Desulfobulbia; order Desulfobulbales; family S012-135; genus S012-135. The sequence goes on along the minus strand of WFOD01000211.1, from coordinate 4,716 downwards.
CCAGCCGCGCCGCGCCGGAAGACGAAGCGGCGAGCGACGACCAGACCATCGCCGCGTTCAGCACCGTGCAGGTTGCGGTGCTGGTAAGCGATATCCACGATTTTACCCCTCTTGCCGAACGGCTTGGGGCAAAACAGGCGGGGGAACTGCTCCGGCTCTGGAGCTCAGGGGTGGAGAAGATCGTCGCCTCGCTCGACGGCACGGTGGACATCTTTCTCGGCGACGGCGTGCTCGCTTGGTGGCCAGAGACAGACGGCGATCCCGCCAAAGCGGTGCGCCAGGCCCTCTCCGCGGCCTGCGCCATCGAACGGATGACCGCCAGCCTCGCCCTGCCCGGCGTGCGCCTCGCCAACCTGGGCACCGGCGCAGCGATCAACGCCGGCCAGGCGGTGGCGGGCAGCATCACCGGCCGCCAGCGGTTTACCGTGATCGGCGATGCGGTAAACGTCGCCTTTCGCTTGGAGGAGGCCACGGATCAAACGGGGGACGATATCTTGCTGGGAAATGCGGCGGCGCGCCTCCTCAAGGCCGGCCCACCCTGGTTCGCCCAGCGCACCTGTCGTTTGAAGGGCAAAGTGGCGCCGGTGACCGCGGCGGGGACGACCTTCTCCCAGGCGATCCGTTTTCTCCAAAAAGAAGAGGGCTGAGAACGCCGCCGCCCCTTTCCGCTTCGCATGGACCTGCTAGCCGGCCGGCCGCGGACCAAACAAGGCCGTGCCCACCCGGATCATGGTCGCTCCCTCCTCGATCGCCACCTCAAAGTCGTGCGACATGCCCATAGACAACTCGTACTCGTCGGCCGGCAACACTCCCTTGGCGGCCAGGTCGGCGGCCAGGTCGGCAAGCCGCCTAAAAAAGGGCCGGCTGGCTTCTGGATCGGGATTCCAGGGCGGAATGGCCATAAGACCGCAAAGGCGCACGCCCTTGATCGCGGCAACGGCGCGGGCCAGGGCCGGCGTTTCAAGGGGCGGCACGCCGAACTTCTGGGGCTCTTCGCCAATGTTGACTTGCAGCAAGATATCCAGGTCGTCGGCCCCCATCTCGTTTCGCGCCGCTGCGAGCCTGGCGGCCAGCTTCTCGGAATCCACCGTCTGGATCAGATCAAAGAGGCGGGCGGCCTTCTTCGCCTTGTTGGACTGGAGATGGCCAATACAGTGCCAACAGGCGGGCGGCAGGCCGGGGATCTTGGCCTCCGCCTCCTGGAGATAGCTCTCGCCAAAGACCCGCTGGCCAGCGGCAATGGCGGCCGCCACCCGCGCCGCCTCCATCTTCTTTGACACCGCCACCAACGTGATCTCTTCAGGCATCCGGCCCGCTCGCTGGCAGGCAGCGTGGATCCGCTGGCGCACCTTGATGAGATTGGCAAAAAAATCAGCAGGCTTCACAACTTCCTCCTTGCGGCTCGTCCGAAAGGCGAAAAAACCGCCGGGCTGTCGCCGTGGTCTGTCGCGCCACCTCGGCCAAGGTGACGCCGGCCGTAGCGGCCACCATCCTGGCGGTATGGAGCAGGAGGGCGGGTTCGTTGCGCTTGCCCCGAAAGGGCACGGGGGCGAGAAACGGCGCATCGGTTTCGAGCAGCAGCCGGTCAAGGGGGGCGAAGCGCACCACCTCCCGCAACTGTTCGCCGTTCTTAAACGTCACCACCCCAGGAATGGAGAGCAAAAGCCCCCGGTCGAGCACCCGCCGGGCCAGGGCAACGTCACCGGAAAAGCAGTGCATCACCCCGCCCCGGGCCGGCACGCCCTCTTCGTCGAGGATGGCCAGCACCTGGTCGTGCGCCTCCCGGTCGTGGATCACCACGGGCAAGTCGAGGTCAGCGGCCAGCCGGAGCTGGCGGCGAAAGACCTCTTCTTGCGCGTCGGGGGGACTGTAACGCTTGGCCAGGTCCATGCCGATCTCTCCCCACGCCACCACCCGGGGGTCGCGGGCCAGTGCGGTCAAGCGCCGCCACGCCTCCTCGCTCACCCCGGCAGCGTCGTGCGGGTGCACGCCCACCGTGGCCCAGACGTTAGCGTAGCGGCGTATCTGGTCACAGGGCACCCCATCTGCGGCGTCATCGGCACGCTTGCGTAACTCCCAGTACGCGGCGCGTGCCTCTTCCTTGCATCTGGGACGCCCTGCAACCAGATATCCGGTCTGCGAGGCCGCGAATTCGGCAGCCGCAGGCCCCTCCCCGTGACCAGTGGCGTAGTGGCGGGCAATATCCACCGCAGCCTGGGAACTGGCCTCGTCGATGCCAATGGTGATCACCGTGGTGACGCCGGCCGCGGCCGCCCGTTGGAGCACGGTGGCGATAGCCGCCCGCTGGTCGCCAAGCATATCCAGATGGCAATGGGTATCGATAAGGGGCGGCGGCGCGCCGTCCTCCTGGGACGCGCCACCAGAGCAGGATTGTCTTGTTGGAGTCATGGTGTTGTTACCGCCTGTCAGACAACAGAGGTTGGTTCCAGAATTTCCCGGTAGAGCATCATGGCGTAACGATCGGTCATGCTGGCGATAAAATCGCAGACCCGGCGCTCCAACGAGGCGCTGCGGGCGAAGTCGCCGATCCTCCGCTCCAAAAAATCGGTGTGGCGCAAGCAGTACTCGAACAACTCGCGCAACACCTTGGACGCCTTGACGAATTCGTTGTGCACCTGGGGCGACCGGTACACGTAGTGGTACTGAAAGGCCCGCAACTCCTGCATCGCCTCGCCCACCACTGGATCAACGCCAAAGACGAGGCGGCCATCCTGCGGCCGGGTGGCGGCCAGCACCCCCTCGATCATACTCATGACCCGCCGGGAATGGGTCTCGCCCAGGACGCGCTGACACCGCTCCGGGATCTGGGAGGGCCGGATCACGCCGCTGCGGATGGCGTCGTCAAGATCGTGGCTCAGGTAGGCGATGATATCGGCGTAGCGCACCACATTGCCTTCGGCCGTGGCCGGCTGGTCCCGCTCGTCAGAGGGAATGACCTCCCCGTACCCCTTGGAGTGCTTGGCGATGCCGTCGCGCACCTCCCACGTCAGGTTGAGGCCAAGACCATCGTTCTCCAGCACGTCCACCACCCGCAGGCTCTGCCGGTAATGGGAAAAGCCGCCCTGCATCAGTTCGGCCAACACGGTCTCGCCCGCATGGCCAAAAGGGGTGTGGCCAAGATCATGCCCCAGGGCAATGGCCTCAACCAGGTCTTCGTTCAGGCGCAAGGCGCGGGCGATCGTGCGGCCGATCTCGCACACCTCCAGGGTGTGGGTCAGGCGGGTGCGGTAATGATCGCCAGTGGGCGCGAGAAAGACCTGGGTCTTGTGCTTCAGGCGGCGAAACGCCTTACAGTACACGATCCGGTTCCGGTCCCGCTGAAAGGCGGTGCGGATGCCACACTCCGGCTCGTCGCGCACCCGGCCCCGGCTTGCCGAACTGGGGCAGGCGTACGGCGACAGGAACTCCCGCTCCCACGCCTCATGTTCGCTGCGAAAGGACATCACGCCCGATGATACCCCCTCGGCGCCGTGGTTGCAAACCGCGGCCAGGGGCTACGAACCGTCAACGGCGGCGGCCTGGCCGATGGGCGGCCGGTAGGAAACGAGCTCTGCGACAAAAGAGCCCACCACCACCCGGCTGGCGGCCCGGACCAGCAACCGCCGGTCGTCGTCTGTCAACCAGAGGCGCATGGTGGCGCCGGTGGTCTTTTCGAACACCCCCCGCACCTCCTTGATATCCGGCTCCACGAGCACGGTATCGAACCGGCCGGCCGGTGTGGCCACAGACTCCCGGCGCACCACCCGCGCCCGGCCGACGACCACGCGCTTGCCGTCGGTCACCGGCCGCTGGATCACCATTCCCGGCGCAAGTTCGCAAGAACGCAAAAAATAGTAGGCAGACAAGGGATCCACTGTCCCAGGCTGCAAGGGAACCGGTCCGTGCGCTTTGCCGAAGTTGCGGTAGGTCACCGCAACGGCGCGCCAGTCAAAGGCAAGACGCACCTGCCGGCGATGCCGCCCCTCTTGCTGGTCTTTTTCGTAGCCGAGGCTCTTTTCGCCATCAAACCAGGACTCGATCCGGTCGCGCACCCGGTAGAAGAGATCGAGATGGGGCAAGCTGCGGGCCAGGAGACGGAAATGGGACACAGGACGGCCGGCAATGGCGTCGTCGGCCAACACCTCAAGCACCACCTCGCCCGCCGGGATAAAGCTCCACCGGAGCTGATAGACCGCCCGCTCGCCGGTCAAGGAGCCGGCGGCCGCTGGGCTGTCCAGGGCGGCAAGCCCTATGGCCACGGCAGCGGCCAAGAAAGCGAACAGACGAAAAAAACACGAAAAACGCCATTCCCTCTCCTGGGCTCCCCTGGTACAATGGACCGGAATCGTCATGCGCGTCGTTGTGATGGCATACATGGTTTTGTGTTCGTGGCTCCTTCTCGCCGGCCCAGCCTGGGGAGAAGAAACGCCGCCGCTCTTCCATACCGTGCAGGTGGGCAGTTTCGCCCGCCAAGCCGACGCCGAACGGGCCTTTGACCGGCTGCTCGCCCGGTGGCCGGCGGCGGCCCAATACGAACTGCGGATCGAAAAGGTAGGCCGTTACTACGCCCTGCGCATCGGCCGCTTCAACAAGAGCGCCCCGGCCCGGCGGTTGCAGAGCAAACTACGGCCGCACACCGGCGCCACTTTGGTCCTAAAAGCGTATATCCTGGCCCAGCGGACCATCCGCACCACGGCGGATCAAGCTCTCCTTACC
>WFOD01000210.1 GCA_015488275.1 Deltaproteobacteria bacterium | reverse complement strand
CTTGCCACGAGCAACGCCAGTGAACCGTCGGAAGGCCGAAGGCGCTTCCGACAACCTGTGCTTTGCCCAACCGGGGTCGAAAAAGCCAGGGACGGCTTTTTCGACGGACTGACAGGAAGGCGCCGCCGCCTTCCGCCGGCTTTTTGCTGTGTTTTCCCAGCCGGCTAGCCGCGGCTCCTCCCCTCCAGACGGGCCGCTGCACGCCGGAGCAGGCCTGCGGCCAACACAAACGATCCCACGGTAGCCCCGGCCAAAAACGCGGCCAAAATCAGGCTGTCGGTGCACGATAACGCTTCCTGGCGCAACCAGCGGCGCACCAGGCGGTAGGCGGGCCAGGCCGCGCCGAAGATCACGGCCACGGCGTAGCCAGCGGCAACGAGCAGGAAGACGATGGCCCCAAAGCTGCCGGCCACCGCGGCCCGGCTCTCCGCCTTGAAGTCGGCGTAGACGCCGCCAAGGCCCAGGGCCAAGGCCACCACGGTCCAGACAACGAGCTGGCTCGTGGCCAGAGAGATGAACCACATGGGACCGGTGATGCCGAGCAGATAATCGGTGACCGCCACCAGGATCACCGCCAGCAGGGCAAAGGGCGCAGCATAGAAGAGATATTTTGCCAGCAGATAGCGTATCATGCGCACGGGCGCGGCTTGCACCAGGGGAAAGACGCCCCCCTCGGCGCTCACCGACGGGTAGACGAACCGGGCCGACAGGGCAATGATCACGAACGCCGCCAGGCCAATATTGGCAAAGCTCACCAGATTGGTGATGTACTCGGTGGCGAACAGGGCGCGCTCCACGGGCAACAGCTTGAAGTTGTAAAGATAGACGACGATGAGGGCGGCGATCATGAAGAGCTGCGACCACTCGGCAGAGTCGCGCACAAAGCCGGCGAACTCCTTGCGCCAGATCTGGCGCCACAGGGGAGAGACGGCCTGTGGCCGGCGAAAGCGGCGGTGGCCGCCAAAAGACTCCACGGCCCGGGTCCAGGCGGTGAAAAACCACCGTTGCATGGCCCATTCGCCAAAGATGTAAAGGGCTGGCGGCGTGAGGAGCAAGACGCCAAGAGAGAGCAGATCGATCTTGCCGTCAAGAAGATAGGCCGTCGTCACCTCGGCGGCCCAGCCGGGCGGCAGCCAGGGTGCGGCCGGCGCCGACAGAGCGGAAAGATACTCGATAAACCGGCCGAATTGCTCGGGATTGACCAGTTCCTCAGGCCGCAAGAGGCGAAAGACAAAATAGACCGCCAAACCAAAACACAGCGACAAGTACATGACGATATCCTTGGTACGGCGGGCGGGAAAGAGGCGCACCAGACAGACAATGCCCAAACAGCCGGTGGCCGAAGCGGCGAGCCCTGTGGCGGCAAGACAGAGGAACACCAGGGGCCAGTAGCCCAGGCCAGCGTGAAAGACCACGCCATAGGCGCCAAAGACTGGCAGGGCGAAGACCACCATCATCCATGAGGTGTAAGCAGTGGTCGTGACAAAGCGCATGGCGAACAGGGCGCGCTCCGGCACGGGCGCGGCAAAGACGATCTCGTTGTCCTGGCTGAGAAAAAACGACGAAACCGCGCTCACCATACAGGAAAACACCTGCATGGCGAAGAGCAGGATCCAGGCCATCTGAAGGATCTTGATGCTGAGAATGGCCCCCAGCTCGTTCTGCCGGTAAAAGTAGCCAACCACCGCCAAGGTGGCCAAAAAAAGGCCGGCGACGAGACCGACGGCCAGCAGGCACACGGCAAAACCGCGAGGCGAGAGGCGGCCGCCTGGGAAAAACCGGTGCCGCAACGCGCCGGCAAAAGGGAGGAGGAGCATCCGCACCATGAGGTCAGCCCTCCTTGCCGTCGTTTTGGCCTGGCCGCGCTTCCCGCCCAGGGGGGAGCCGTTGTTCTTCCCCGCCGGTGGCCCCGTCCGCTGTGCGGCGCAGTCCTGCGATCACCGCTTGCAGTTCCCAGGCTCCCGTAAGCTCGAGAAAGATCTCCTCAAGCCGCGATCCCGGCCTGCCGGCCCGCTCTCTGAGCGATCCCAGGTCGCCGAGCGCCACCAGGCGGCCCTGCTGGATGATCCCGATCCGGTCGCACAACTCTTCGGCGATCTCCAGGGAATGGGTGGAAAGGAAGACCGCGCCGCCGCCGCGGGCGTGGTTGCGGAACAACTCCTTGACGATGCGGGCGCTTTTAGGATCCAAGCCCACCATTGGCTCGTCCACCACGATCAAAGGCGGGGCGAGCATGAAGGCCGAGGTCATGATCAGCTTTTGCCGCATGCCGTGGGAGTAGCCTTCGATAAGATGGTCCTGCCAGTCGGTGAGATCGAACAGCTCGAGCAGGCGGGCGGTGCGCTCGGCAAAAGGGGCGTCGGCCAGGCCGTAGAGCCCGGCGATGAACACGAGAAACTCGCGGCCGGTGAGCTTTTCGTACAAAAATGGCCGGTCTGGGATATAGCCGGTAGCGCGCTTGCAAGCCAGCGGCTCGTCGGTCAGGGAACGGCCGTTGATCCAAATCCGTCCCCCGTCTGGTTGCAGCAGGCCGGCCAGCATCCGGATGGTGGTGGTCTTGCCCGCCCCGTTTGGTCCGAGAAAACCAAAGATCTCCCCCCTGGCAACGGTAAAAGACACCCCATCCACGGCGGCGAATCCCGCAAACCGCTTACGCAGTCCCTCAACGCGGAGCAGAGCGTCCATCGTCGAGCGCCTCCACCGCCAACCGGCCGACCAACCCCGCAATGGCGAGCAGTTCCGCGCCCTCACCGTCGGCCAACCGGATGTGGGTGAGATCTGCCGGGATCTCGTTGCGGGTCGTATCCACGCTGAGCCACCTCCCGTCAACACAGACCTCGTTCCATGCGTGATAGTAAAAAGCGCCGTCCAAATAGACCACGCCGGCCGCAATGCGGGTGGGGATACGCAGCGCCCGGGCAAGCGCGGCGAACAGGGCCGCATGTTCGTTGCAGTCTCCCCGCCGCCCTTGAAGGGTGGCCAGGGCGTCGGGCAGGCCGAGCACGGGCCGCTTTTCCACGTTATCGTAGATCCACGCCGCCAACCGCCGCACCTGGGCCATGCCCCCATTGGCGCCAGCCGTCAACCGGCGCGCCAGGGCAACGATTCCTGGCGCATCGGCCTGCACATAAGGAGTGGCCTCCAGGGCTGTGGACGGCGCCGTCGGGCACGCCGACGCCGTATCGCCGGGTACCTTTTCCCGCTCCACGATAACGACATCTCCATCGGCACGCTGGCGGCCACCGTGGGCAAACACCCTTGCCCCAGGCGGCAGGCGCAGGCGGTAGCGCATCTGCCGGCGGGTGGCGATATCGGCCGGCAACCGGCCACGCAGGGGAGCGGCGGCCGCGGCCAATATCTCCTCCTGCGGCGTATCCAAGGCCAGGGCCCGGAACTTGGGCTCGCGGAGAAACACAAACCCGGCGGGCGACTCCTCCTTGACCACCTCCCCCTGATCGTCGAGCCAAAAACTGACCCGCACGCCGGCCACGGTCTGCACGAACCGGTGGAGAAGTTCCACCCGGCCGTCCACCACAACCTTCTCCCTGCCCTGGTAACGCACCATTACCGGCATGCCGGCCAGGGTGAGCGGATCAAAGGAGACAAACCGCAGGGTCTCGCCCTTGGCGGGCAGGGGATCGACAAGATAGGGCCGGCGGCTGGTCTCGAGCACCGGCGGTCTGGCGAGGCGCACCTGGCCCTCAGTGGTTTGCTTCCCGCTTCCCAGGCGGTAGCGCACCACGTTGCCCTCTTCCACCTGGCCGGCGGCCTGCATAACGTAAAAAGGGGAGGCAAAGGAAAAAGCGAAACGCTGGAGCCTCATGCCCGGATCAAGCTGCGCCCGCAGCCGCATGGCCACCCGCTGACGCTCGCCCAGCACGTTGAGAATCAGGATCGCCTCCTGGTCCAGGCGATAGCCCTGCTTCCCCTTGCGTGGCGCAAGATCGTGACGCACGTAACCGATCCGGCGGCCCTGAAAATGGACGCCGTAAAACCGCTCGTGCCGCGCCCGTTCCACCTGGGCGGCGAAACGCGCATCAACGAACCGGCCGCCATAGTGACGCTGGAGCTGCAAGACCAGCAATACGGCCCAAGCAGTGACCAAAAGCAGGCGGGCGGCAAGTCCTGCCGGCCCTAGGCCCCTGCTACCGTTGTCGCCGCCAGCATGGTGCGGTTGCAACGGGGCCCCAACGCGCCAAGCCGCTCTCCCCGTTCCGCCAGCAGGGGCCACCACATCACCCAACGATCCAGATGGCCACCTGGTCGGCCATGAACACCACGCGATCCGAGACGCTGTGCAAAAGACCGCGGCGGGAGTCCTTGCCCCGCCGGCCCATGACAATGGTGCCAAACCCCTCCACCAGGGCGTGGCGGATGATCTGACGCGCCGCCTCCACGCCGCGAAAGGCGTGCTGCCAGGAGATGCGCTCTGCTGGGAAGCCGGCCTGCACCAGGAGTTGGCGCGGCCCCTCGTAGATGCGGTCTTTCTGATTGAGATATTGCTCGCACCATTCCCGGCCCCAGTGCAGGGCGCAGCGGTCGAGGTCCAACACGCTTTTACTCGCCAGCATGGCCGAAGAGTGGAACAAGGTGATCTCCGCCCGCGGATTGTCGTGCATCATGTGGGCGAGATGGTCCACGGCGAGCAAGGAGTGAAACGAGCCGTCTACGGGCACGAGAATCTTCTCTGAATCCACGGTCTTGTCTACGATCCAGACCGGCACGTCGTGACACTTGCCGAGCACGGTGGCGGAGACCGAGCCCATGAACAGCTCCTCGATCTTGCTCAGCCCCCGGCGGCCGATGACCAGGGCGTCGTACAGGCCGCTGCGCGCCTTTTGCAAAATATCCTGCGCAATGCTCGCGCGGCAGAGCGTCACCTCGTGGCTCACGTTTTTCTCTTCCACCCCGTGGCGGAGCAACCGCTCCTTGGCCTCCCGGCAAAATCGCTGCAAACGGGAAAACCGGTTGCGGCTCTCCCGCGACAGGCTGGTCATCAGACTCTGTTCGTCCATCCACTCCCGGCCGGCCTCAGGAAGGCCGCCGCCCTGGATGACGCCGAAGAGATGAAAATGGACGTCTGGCACGCCACCGAACAGGGTGGCCAGGTACTTGACCGCATTGGTGGAGTAGAGCGACCCGTCCACCGCCACCAGAATGTTGCGGGATGTGGTCACACTGCGCTGTACGTCGCCGTTCATGGCCGGATCACGGGAGGTTAGGGAAAAGGATGCAGATTGATGGCCTTTTTACCAGGCGATTATCGATCGCAGTTCGATCATAGCACATGGCGCAAGGAGAGCGCAAAGCACATCAGCGGGGATTGGGATACACGCAAGGCACGCCGTCAAAGCTGGTGAACCGCACCTCTGGCCCCAGTTCCAGACCGCAGTCAGGGGCCAAGCGCACCTTGCCGTGGCCACCCGGCGCATCGAGGGCGAAATGGGGCACGGCCATGCCCGAGGTGAAGCCAAGGAGCCGCTTCATGATCGCCAGACCCTGCTCCACCGGGGTGCGGAAGTGGTCCGCGCCCCTGGTCAGGTCGGCCTGAAAAAGATAATATGGCTTTACCCGGATGGCGAGCAAACGGAGAAAGAGGCGACGGAGCACCCGGGCGTCGTCGTTCACCCCCTTGAGGAGCACGGTCTGACAGCCAAGCGGGACGCCGGCGTCGGCCAAGCGGGCGCAGGCCCGCGCCGCCGCAGGGGTGATCTCGTCTGGATGGTTGAAGTGGGTGTTGACGTACAGGGGATGGAACCGCTTGAGCGTAGCGGCCAGCCGGCGGGTGATCCGCTGCGGCAGGGTGCACGGCACCCGGCTGCCGATACGGATGATCCCCACATGCGGGATGGCCCGCAGGCGACCGAGGATGTCTGCCAGCTCAGCGTCGGGCAAGAGAAGCGGGTCGCCGCCCGAGACGAGCACGTCGTAGATCTCCGGCGTGCGGGCGATGTACGCAATGCCCGCAGCAACGGTCTGTCGATTGATACGCATGGCCCGGGTGCCCACCTTGCGCTTACGGGTGCAGAAACGGCAAAAGACCGCGCAGTCGGCGTGGACGAGAAAGAGCGCCCGGTCAGGGTACTTATGCACCAGGTTGGGCACCGGGCTGCGGTTCTCTTCGCCAAGCGGATCGGTCATGCCGGCGCCGGGTGCGAGTTCGGCCGGATCTGGCACGCATTGGCGCCACAGGGCTGGGGAGCGACGGGCGAGGGCGAGGTAGTACGGGTTAATGCGCATGGGATAGCGCGCGCACACCGGTTCGAGCGCCCGGCGCGCTGCAGGCGCGAGATCCGGAAGATCGGCCGGGCGAACGATCGCCCGGGCAAGAAGATGTCGCCACGAAGTCGCCATCCGCCCATTCTCGCCCGGCCGGCCGTTCTTCGCAATCCCTTTCTCATGCCAGCTTTCAGGCGCCGCGCTGGAGGAAAAAACCATGGCCAACAACCACAGCCGTCCTGCTTATCTCCTCCGCACAGCCGCAGAACTCGCTGAGCGTATCGCCACAGCGCGCGGCCTGCTCTCGCCGTGCCGCCTGTGCCCCCGGGCCTGCGGCGCAGACCGGCTGGGCGGCGAGCGCGGTTTTTGCCGCACCGGCGCCCAGGCCGTGGTGGCGAGCGCCCAGCCCCACTTTGGCGAAGAGGACCCTCTGGTGGGAGAAGGCGGCTCAGGGACCATCTTCTTTACCCACTGCAACTTGGGATGCGTCTTCTGCCAGAACTGGGAGATCAGCCATGAAGGGGCCGGCCGGCCGGTGACCGCCGCCCAGCTCGCCGCCATGATGGTGGGGCTTCAACGGCGAGGCTGCCATAACATCAACTTCGTCACCCCCTCGCACGTGGTCCCAGCCATTCTCGAGGCCTTGCCCCAAGCCATTGACCAAGGGCTGTCCGTGCCCCTGGTCTACAACTCGGGCGGCTACGATGCGCCCGAGGCTCTGGCGCTTCTCGACGGCGTTGTGGACATCTACATGCCGGACTTCAAGTTCTGGTCTCCAGCCAGGGCCAAGCGGTTCTGTCTGGCGGCCGACTATCCCGAACGCGCCCGCACGGCGCTCACGCTCATGCACCGCCAGGTCGGCGATCTCGTGCTGGACGAGCGCGGCGTCGCCCGCCGAGGGCTTCTCGTCCGCCACCTGATCATGCCCGGCTGCCTGGACGATACCAATGCGATCCTCCGCTTTTTGGCCGACGAAATTTCACCCGCCACCTACCTCAACCTCATGGACCAGTACCATCCCTGCGGCGAGGCGGCCGCCCATCCGCCGCTGGACCGGGCACTCGACCGGCAGACGTACGAAAACGCCCTTGAGCTCGCCCGGGCCGCCGGCCTCGCCCGCCTCGACGAACGCAACTGGCTGCGCATCCTCCGGCGGATGATGCATGGAGGGTAACAGCACGTTGCAAAACGGGCTGTGTGCGGCACAAGGACGCGCCGCCGGATTGCTCCAGTCCTGACCCCCAAACAACAGGCGGAAAAAAAATTGCCGGAGAGACAGGCTCTCCGGCAGGTAGGATACAGAGGGTAGGCCGCAGCGGGCCAAGAAGACTAGAACCGCACCTTGCTCTCCCAGAAGAACTCGGTGGCCGGGTCTCCGGCTCCGGCAAAGGCGCCGCCTGGGTTGAGGATGGCGCCGTAGACGGCAAAAGAGAGATTTTTGCTGTACTGGTAGCCAAGCTTGAGCTGGTAGTAATCGCCGAAATCGTCGTCCGTGCCGGCCGGGACCTCGTCAAAGGTAAGCATGGAGTAGGACAGATCGGCCTTCACCTTGGCCAAGGGCTTGGCGCTCACGCCGATGGTGCCCATGCTGAAGTTCGAATAGGCCGCCTCTCCCCCGGTGGTGCTCAGGGCGTTGTAGGCGTAAACGTTGTTCAAGACGTTGCCGCCGCCGATGTTGACATACTTCCAGGCCAGCAGGTCGCCGAACTGCGGCCAGCCGCCGTAAAACACGTCCCACCCTTCGTTGTCCTGCGCCGTGTTGGGATCGTCGCCGGACAGGAAGGCGTAACCCAGGTAGAGCCGCGGGCTCATGGCCACGTCCTTGAAGGTGTAGCCGGCGTTCAGCTTGGCGCCCCAGGCGTCTTGGTCCTGCATGGCGCCGGTGATCGCGGTACCCGCGTCGCCCCGCTGCAGGGCGGCCTCCACAGAGTAGTCAAAGCCGTTCGCCAGCTTGTCGGACAACCGCAGGCCGTACATCCAGATATCCTTTTTGATCGACTCGTCGTGCCGGTTGAGGAGGTAGAACTCGGACTGGCCCACAACAGGACAGCTCTTGGCGATGAGATAACCACCGGCCAGGGTGATGTCGTCGCCGCTATTGCCGTTTACGTTGTTGGCCCGGTTGTTCTCCTGATCCTTCATGTAAAGGCCGTCCAGGGTGATCTTGTCGGTGATGTGCCAGCGGAGCTTGACGCCATCGAAGTAGATCGAGGTGGAGGCGAATTGGGACTGGCCGTCGAGGATCACAAAGCCGGTGCCGTAGATCAGGTTCTGCCGGCCAATGGTGGCGTCCACCGGCAGGCCGAGCAGGTTGCGGACCTGGATATAGGCGTTATCGAGAAACATCTTGTTGCCAAGGTTGTCCGTGGGCACGGCCACGGCCACGCCCTCGCCCCAGGTCTGGTCGGTGATCTTGACAAACCCGGTTACATCGTCCGAGATCTGGGCCTTGGCCCACAGGCTGGCCTTGAGCCGAAAGACGTTCCAGTTGTCCCAGTCGGCATCGTCGTTGAAGTTCCAGACGTTTTGCAGGTCGTAGCCCCGCATCCGCACCTCGCCGCCCAGGGTGATCCGCTTGGTCCAATCAGCCGGTGCCGGGGCGGCCGGCGCGGGCGCCGCCGTCTCCTGCCGCTCTTGCAGCTTGGCGTTCTGGGCCTTGAGGGCAGCGATCTCCGCCTGCATCTGCTCCATCTTCATCTGGAACATTTTCTGCATTTCCGCCATTTTGCGCTCAAGATCGGCCACCCGATCGTAACCGCCGCCCGCCTGGGCCACGCCCGGCAGGCAGATCATGGCGGCGAGCGCCGCTACTGAGAGCTTTTTCACCATGACACTTTCTCCTTTCTTCGGGTTCTCGTTGGTCTTTCCGCGCCAGCCCCGTCCCTCGTCGAGACCAGCGTGCTATCCTCCCACGGCAAACACGCCCTTTCCTGAGTGGTGCTTCATTTTCAGAATTGGGCTAGGTGTTTCTACCACGATCGCTGACGGCTTGCAAGCCATCTGGCGGAAAAAGGGCGATTACGCGCCGTCATGGCCGGAAGGGCGGCGCAGGGTGATCACCGTCACCTCTCCGGGGCAATTGAAGCGCAGAGGCAGGCCGGAAGCCCCTGCGCCCCGGCTGGTATAGCCCCACATGCCTTGATAGCGCCACGGGCCGGCGCAAAGCGGCCGGGGGGCCCGGCAATGGGTAAAAACCTTGACTCCGCCGGGCAGGCAGATCTGGCCGCCGTGGGTATGGCCGCAAAGATAGAGCTGCGGCCGGTAGGCGACGGCCTCGGCGTACAGCTCTGGCGAATGTACGAGCAGGATGGAGCAGGCCCGCTCCGGCACTTGGGCAAAGGCCGCGTCCAGGTCGTGTACCTTATAGTAGTGCGGGTCGTCCACGCCCACCAGCCAAAGCTGCTCTCCGCGCCGCTCGATGGGCCAAGCGTCGTTGACCAGCATGACCACGCCGGCGTCTTCCAGTTCGGGCACCATTTCGATACAGTCGTGGTTGCCCAACACGCCAAACACGCCGTGTCGGCTCTTGACCCGCCGCACCACCCGTTGCAACCGGCGTACCGAGGGGGCGATGGGACCGTAGGTCTCCATCCTGATATCGCCACCGATGAGGCAAAGATCCACCGGCAGGGTGGCGACAATGGCCGCCAGCCGGTCGGCCAGGCCGGGCAGGCCGTCGAGATGCAGGTCGGTGAGGAGCAGGATGCGGAAACCGTCAAAGGCGGGCGGCAGGCCGGCGATCTCAAAGGTATGCTGCGCCAACTCGATGGCCAGGGCGTTGTCCTGGCCGCGCTGGTACAGGCCGAGCCGCCGGAAGAGCCAGCCCATGACCAGACGGTAATACAACACGTACTCAAAGTTGAGCCAGGCCTGCCAGCGGGCGAGCGGCTGGTGACAGGCGCGCCACTGGCGCAGCCGGGCGGCGGAGCGTACGATGCGCAACTGGTTACGGGACGGTGGCTGGTAGTTGAGATAGTGCCAGGCCCGCGCTCCGAAAAAGGCAAGCGGCACGAAAGCCAAAACGATCACCGCCGTCTCGCCAGGAGCAAGACCGAGACGGGCGCGCAGGTAGAGGGCTGGCAGCAGGGCCTCGAGAAACTGATCGAGCACCGCCCGGGTAGCGCCAGGCGGGGCGTCGAGCCGCCGCTTGACAAAACTGGTGAGCATATCGCCGGTCATGGCGGCCAGGGCGACCACGGCCGGCTCCCACCAGGCGAGGGGCAGGAAAGGCCCCCAGGCAAGGGCGCCAAGCATGGCGAACCAGACACCCCGCCAAGTCTTGTGGCTGCCGAGCAGCGGCCGGCCGTCCCAAAAGCGCCTGCCGCCGTCCACGGGCGCGGCGAACCGCTCACCCCACAGCAGGCGGGCGAACGGCGGCAAAAAGTTGATCCACAGGAGCAGGCCGACAAAAAGGGCGATGGTTCCGGCGTCCACGCAGCTCACATCCCCTTAAGCGGGCATTCCTGGCAGCGGGGATTGCGCTTCTTGCAGCATTCCTTGCCCAGACGCACCAGCAACGCATGGTATTCGTTGTAGAGCTGCACATCGGCGGGCAGATGATCGTGGAACAGCTCTTGAACGACATGATAGTCGGCCTCGTCGTCGATCAGCCCATGACGCGAGAGGATGCGGTGGGTGTAGGCATCGACCACAAAGATCGGCTTGTTGGCCGCATAGAGGATGATGCTGTCCGCCGTCTCCGGCCCGATGCCGGAGACGGCGAGCAGGTGCTCCCGCATAACGGCCGGCTCAAGGGCAAAAAGCTGCTGGAGGTCGCCCCCGAACCGTTCGCGGATCATGGCCAGCAGGTTGCGCAGCCGGTTGGCCTTGACCCGGAAGTAGCCGGCAGGCCGGATATATGCCGCCAGGTCGGCGGGCGGCAGGGCCTCAAGGGCTGCGAAGTCGAGCAGGCCGCTGGCGCGCAGGTTTTCGATCGCCCGGCTGACGTTGGCCCAGTTGGTGTTCTGGGTGAGGATCGCGCCGACCATCACCTCAAAAGGCCCCTCCTTGGCGGGCCACCAGTGTTGCGGGCCGAACCGCTCGTACAGGCGGCGGTAGATCTCAAGCAGCATGGCAGGGCAAGGGGGCGGGGACTAGTCCGAACGGATGAAGATGAGATAGATGATGACCACCAGGCCGCCGATCCACACGCCGGCCACGGGCAGGATCTTGCCGATATCGAGCTCGCCGTTGACGATGAGCCCTTTCATGTACGAGGAGCCGGAAAAGGCCCACAGCCCGCCGCCGATGGCGAGTACGGCGATATCGGTGAACGCCTGGCGGTAGAGAAGGTAGCAGAGGGCAAGGAGAAAAGGGACCAGGAACCAGGGGTTGGAGAAGAGCCCGGCCACGTCCACGGCCTGGAGCTGTTCAGGGACGCCGGTGGACTCGGCAAAGGCCCAGATTTTGCCAAGGATCGCCAGCAACTTTTCCATGAGCCCACTCCTCCCTGGTAATGGCCCTCAGGCCCGACACTCCCCAAACCCGTCGGCGGAACCGCAGGACCGCCGCGCTCATTCCTGGCGGGTGGCCCGCTTATAGACCTTGATGGCGCAGTAGCTACCGCACATCGAACAGGCGTCGCCCTTGTAGGTGCCGCCCTCCTCCCGGAAGCGGCGGGCCTTTTCCGGGTCGATGGACAGCTCGATCTGCCCCTTCCAGTCCAGGCTGTTGCGGCACTTGGCCATCGCGATATCCCGCTCCATTGCGCCGGGCACCCCTTTGGCGATATCCGCCGCATGGGCAGCGATCTTGGCCGCGATCACCCCTTCGCGCACGTCGTCGATGTCAGGGAGCTTGAGGTGTTCGGCCGGGGTGACGTAACAGAGGAAATCGGCACCGGCCGCAGCGGCAATGGCCCCGCCAATGGCGCTGGTGATGTGATCGTAGCCTGGTGCGATATCGGTGACCAGGGGCCCGAGCACATAGAAGGGCGCGCCATTGCACAACCGTTTTTGCAAGAGCACATTGGCCTCGATCTGGTTCATCGGCATATGGCCCGGCCCTTCAATCATCACCTGCACGCCGGCGTCCCAGGCCCGCTGGGTAAGCTCGCCCAGGTGAATCAGTTCCTGTACCTGGCCGCGGTCCGTGGCGTCGGCCAGGCAGCCGGGCCGGATGCCGTCACCAATGCTGATCGTCACCTCATGCTCCTTCAAAATGGCCAACAGGTCGTCGAAGCGCTCGTACATCGGGTTTTCCCGGCCGTTGGCCCGCATCCACTCGATGGTGAACGAGCCGCCGCGGCTGACCACGCCCATCAGACGCTTGTGGTTGCGGATCCGCTCCAGCGTGTTGCGGGTGATGCCGCAATGGATGGTCATGAAGTCCACCCCATCGGCCGCCTGCTCCTCAATGACCGCAAACAGATCATCCACCGTGACATCACCGATGGCGCCACCCTTTTGCTCCACGGTCTCGGCCACCGCTTGGTAGATGGGCACTGTGCCCAGAGGCACGGGACAGTTCTTGATGATCTCCCGCCGCACCTCGCTGATATCGCCGCCCATGCTGAGGTCCATCACCGCATCGGCGCCGGCCTTGACCGCAACGCAGAGCTTTTGCAGCTCCTTGGCCACCTCGGGATGGTCCTTTGACGAGCCGATATTGGCGTTGACCTTGGTGGAGAGGCCCGCGCCAATGGCGGTGATCCGCTCCATATGGTGGTGGGCGTTTTTGGGAATGGCGATCACTCCCCGGGCCACGCCGTCGATGAGGGTCGCCACGGGGATCCCCTCCTTGGCGGCGCAGTTTTCGAACAGAGGAGTCGTCTTGCCGGCCAGTGCGTCTTCACGGATACTCATGTGTTCGTCCTCGCGTACTTGCGGCCGCACGGACCGCCGTGATGTTTCTTTTGGAAAAGACGCACATTACCAATGGCGGCCGGCAACTGTCAACCGCTCTTGCGCGGAATGTTGGCGGCCGATCGTCTGCTCCCGCGCCGGAGGCGCGCCACCGGAAGAAGGTTTGTCAGGCTCACAGCGATCCGCCGGCACTGCCGTTGGGGAGGCACGCCTCGAGAAGACGGGCGAAGAGCCATTGGGCGTCGGCCGGGTCGATTCCCGGCCGGCCGGCTGGCGCGGCCCACGGGTTGGGCCAGGCCATGACCGGCCGCATGTTGGTCATGATCTGAAGACAGAAAATCACATCGGCCAGGTCCAGCTCCCCGTTGCCGTCGAGATCGCCCGGCCGGCCATCGAGGACCAGGATCAGGTCGTCTTCCCCGCCCCAGGGATGAACCCGGAAAGGCACTCTGGCCCCGGTAGGGGTCCGCACCTCGATGGCGGCAAGCTTTTGGCCGTGGCGGATGATCAGGGCCTGAGCGGTGTCGGCATCCGCCGTTGACGCCCCGCCGGAGGCAAGGGTGTCGGGTGACGCGACCTGGATGCGGAGCCGGTCGTCGGCCACTTCCCAGTCCACGGCAAGCTCGGCCCGCTGACGCCAGAACCGGCCGAAGGCGGTCATGGGTATTGTCCGCACGGCGGGATCCAGCCCATCGAGCAGGGCGGCCAGGGCCTCGATTTTCCATTCCCGGTTCGGGTGGACGAGGAGCACGGTGGGCGCGTGGTTGCGGGTGTTGGCCGCCAGCACCGCCCGCCAGGCGGCGAGCATGGCCGGAACCTCGGCTGGCTCCTTGGCGATGGCGTCCGAGATGGTCATCGGGATCTCGTAGATATCGGTGAGGCGGCCGTGGATCGAGGTGTCGGTGAGGCAGCGGAAGGGGAAGTTGGTCAAGAGATCGTTGGCGCTCCGTGAGGAGTCGTAGGCATACCCCAAACGATCCAGCACGTTGATCTGCTTGTCGTTCCAGTAAAGATAGCCACTGCGAAAGACGCGCACACGGATACCGAGATCCCGCTCCAGGAGGAGCTTGGGCATCTCGGTCTCGCCGAATACCGTGCCGCCCACGGTCCCCTGCTCTTCCTGGCTCCAGACCGGCCGATAGCTCGCGACCGTGTTGCCGGGCTCGCCGACCGGGAAGCGCGTCTCGTCGGCAAAATCAGGAAAATGGCCCACGCTGTGGGCCCCGATCTCGTGCCCCAATCGGACGAGCTCCCGCAAGGGGGCCGGATCGTAGAACGCGGCCATGCGGCCGTCGCTGAGATAGTGAGTGGTGATATTGTACGTCGCCGCCACCTGACGCGCGGCCTCCATGACCGCGAACTGGCCGCTCATGGCGAAGGCGCTGCTCGAATCCACGTCGTGGGTGACGATGAGGGCCGCGGCGCTGTCGCCCGGACTCGTGTGTTTGATCACGCTCACGGGAAGGACGGCCTGGTACACGCCGCGGACGAAGAGCGGCACCGTGTCGGCCGAAGGCTCGAACCCGTTGCTGTAGGAGCGCTCCACGCCGCCGTCTTGGTCGAGCTGGGGCAGCAAGGTCATCTGTTTCCACGCCACGCCAAGCACATAGGCCTGGCCGTCGCCGTAACGGTTCCGGAGCACGGCTGCGTCGGCCAACAGGCCCTCGTCATCGGCGAATCGGGCCAGCACCGTGGCCTGGGATATTGGTTGGTAACCCAATATCGTGAGCTGAACGTCGGGTTGGGGGAGCATGGTGCGCCGTTCGTGGGCATGGTCGCACCACGAGAGCTCTGGCGGTTGCCCCTCTATCTGCCACTGGATGGAGGTCGCGGCCATCTGCCTGGTCACGCCGGAAATACCGAAAACGGAAAACAGGTCGTCCGCCTCCACCCGCTGCGCCACCACGGTGCCGCCCTGGGCCACATACGCGGCCAGGGCGCGTTCCTCCTCCCGGGTCAGCGTATTATCGTAGAGGCGCTGGGCGATAACCACCAGCGGGTGGGCCAGGGCTGGCGCCAAACCGTCCTGGTCGCGGTCGTAGGTCACGAAGGGGATGCCCGCCACCTCCAACACATGGCGCGCTGCGAGCCCTTCTATTTCCTCGTCCTCGACCCCGGCCACGACCAAGAGGGCGGCGGTGCCGGTCGCGCTGTGCGCGAAGGACGCGCCCCCCAAAACGATCAAGGCCGCAAGGAGAACACGTGCCCACAGGTGGAGGGACAGCGCAACTCCACCACGGCGACGCCCTGGCAGGCCGCTCTCGGTCCGGCGAACCGGTGGCCGCCCCCTACGGGATGACGGTTGAGAATGGCATCCACGGTGCGGCTTTCGCATTCCCGGCAGTCCTCTCGTTATGTCTTGCCTCACTTAGCAGTCCGTCGAAAAAGTCATCCCTGACTTTTTCGCCCACGGTTGGCCAAAACAAAGTTTCGGCCAACCTCGCGAATTCCTTGACTCTTTCAGAGCCGGCGGAATTCGGCGGCACATCCCTGTGCCGCACACAGCCCGGCGAAAAAGCCGTCCTTGGCTCTTTCCCCGCCGCGGAATCCGGCGGCACGTCCCTATACCGCATCAGCCTTCTTTCCCCGGGCTGTTATGGAAAAAAGCCTTGAGCCCTACCAAGCAATCCTGTATGTTTTTTTGCCTCTGGGGAGCAGTATCGCCATGTCTCAATTCAGCCTGAGGGAATCCGAACCATGACGGAACAGAACACTGACCAGCAACAAAATCCCCCTGTCTTCCGGCTGCAGAAGATGTACATCAAGGATCTCTCCTTTGAAAATCCGAACGCCCCAGGAGTCTTTCAGGCCCAGCAGCAGGGCCAGCCCAAGGTGGATATCAACCTGGGGCTTAAAAATACCGAACTGGGCAACGACCACTACGAAGTCGTGCTGTCGGTCACCGCGACCGTGACCCACGGCGAGGAAAACAAAACCCTGTTCATCGTTGAGATCGAACACGCCGGCGTCTTTCTCTTGCAGAACATTCCGTCAGAGCACCTGCCCGCCGTTCTGGCCGTGGACTGCCCCACCATGCTCTTTCCCTTTACCCGGCAGATCATCAGCCAACTAACGGTGGACGGCGGGTTTATCCCGTTTTTGCTCGATCCGGTCAACTTTCTCGCCCTCTACCAGAACGCGCAGCAACAAAAACAAAAGGGCGGGGATCAAAGCGGCCAGGGCCAATAACCTGTCTCTTATACACATCTG
>WFOD01000209.1 GCA_015488275.1 Deltaproteobacteria bacterium | reverse complement strand
TTCGATGATCGCGCCCGACGGCTTGGCCATGAGGCCGCGCATCCCGGCCAACTGCTTGATCTGGTCCTTGGAGCCCCGGGCCCCGGAATCGGCCATGATGAAGATCGAGTTGAAGCTCTTGGACTCGATGAGCTGGTTCTCCTCGTCGCGCAAGAACTCCACGCTCATCTCGGCCATCATCTCCCGGGCCACGTCGTCGGTGGCCTTGGACCAGATATCCACCACCTTGTTGTACTTCTCGCCCGCGGTGATCAGGCCGTCGGCGTACTGCTGCTCCACGTCGAGCACCGCTTTCTCCGCCTTGCTCAGGATCTCGTCTTTTCGCACCGGAATCATCATATCGCTGATCGAGATCGAGATCGCGGCCCGGGTGGCGTATTCGTACCCCACGTCCTTCAACCGGTCGGCCAGGATGACCGTGGCCTTGGTGCCTACATGGCGGTAGGCGTAATCGATGAGACGGGCCAGCCCCTTCTTGTTGAGCACCCGGTTGACAGTGGAGAAGGGCATGCCCTCGGGCAACAGCTCGGAGAGGAGCACCCGGCCCACCGTGGTCTCCACCAGCTTGCCGTCGATCCGCACCTTGATCGCCGCCTGTAGATCCACAGCGCCGTGGTCGTAGGCCATCCGCACCTCGGCCGGCGAGCTGAACAGGCTGCCCGTCCCCTTGACCAGCGGCCTCTCGCGGGTCATGTAGTAAAGGCCAAGGACGATATCCTGCGAGGGAATGATGATCGGCTCGCCGTGCGCTGGCGACAAGATGTTGTTGGTGGACATCATCAGGACCCGGGCCTCCACCTGGGCCTCCACCGACAGCGGCACGTGCACCGCCATCTGGTCGCCGTCGAAGTCGGCGTTGAACGCGGTGCAGACCAGCGGATGGAGCTGGATCGCCTTGCCCTCGATGAGAATCGGCTCAAAGGCCTGCATGCCGAGGCGGTGGAGAGTGGGGGCGCGGTTAAGGATCACCGGGTACTCGGTGACCACCTCTTCGAGCACGTCCCACACCTCTTTTTTCTCCTGCTCCACCATCTTGCGGGCCGCCTTGATCGTGCCCACCAGGCCCATACGCTCCAGCCGGTTGTAGATGAACGGCTTGAACAACTCAAGCGCCATCTTCTTGGGCAGACCACACTGATGGAGCCGCAGGTGCGGGCCGACCACGATCACCGTCCGGCCGGAGTAGTCCACCCGCTTGCCAAGCAGGTTCTGCCGGAAGCGCCCCTGCTTGCCCTTGAGCATGTCGGACAGCGATTTCAGCGGCCGCTTGTTGGGGCCGGTGATCACCTTGCCCCGCCGGCCGTTGTCAAAGAGCACGTCCACCGCCTCTTGCAGCATCCGCTTCTCGTTGCGGATGATGATCTCGGGCGCATCCAGTTCGAGCAGCCGCTTCAAACGGTTGTTGCGGTTGATCACCCGCCGGTAGAGGTCGTTGAGGTCAGAGGTGGCGAACCGGCCGCCCTCGAGCGGCACCAGTGGCCGCAGATCGGGCGGCAACACCGGGATCACCTCGAGGATCATCCACTCGGGCCGGTTGCCCGAATCGCGGAAGGCCTCCACCACCTTAAGCCGTTTGGCCAGCTTTTTGCGCTTCGCCTCAGAACCGGTGGCCCGCATCTCCTCGCGCAGCTCCTTGGAAAGCGCATCGAGGTCGAGATTTTTTAAGATCTCCTTGATCGCCGCCGCGCCAATCCCCACCTCGAACTTGCCGGGGAACTCTTCGTTCGCCTGGCGCAGGGTCTCCTCGTTGAGCAGGGTGCCCACCTTGAGAGACGGCTCTTCCGACCGGACCACCACGTAGGAGTCGAAGTAGAGGACCTTTTCGAGTTCCTTCAAGGTCATGTCGCAGAGGTTGCCGATCTTGGAGGGCAGGCACTTCAAAAACCAGATATGGGCCACCGGCGCGGCCAACTCGATGTGACCGAGCCGCTCGCGCCGCACCTTGGACTGGATCACCTCCACACCGCACTTCTCGCAGACGATGCCGCGGTGCTTCATCCGCTTGTACTTGCCACAATTGCACTCGTAATCCTTGACCGGGCCAAAGATCTTGGCGCAGAACAGGCCGTCGCGCTCCGGCTTGAAGGTCCGGTAGTTGATGGTCTCCGGCTTCTTGACCTCACCGTGCGACCAGTCGCGGATCTTCTCCGGCGAGGCAAGGGAGATCTTGACCTTGTTGAATTGCCGCGGCTCCTTGGCCTTGGAAAAAAAGCTGAACAGTTCTTCCACGGTTAGCACCCCATTCGGTAGGTAGAAAGCTCTGTCACTCGTCGATCAGCTCCAGGTCGAGACAGAGACCCTGCAGCTCCTTGACCAGCACGTGGAACGACTCGGGCAGGCCGGCGTCGAGAAAGTTGTTGCCCTTGACGATCTTTTCGTACATTTTGGTCCGGCCGGCCACATCGTCCGACTTGACGGTCAAGAACTCCTGCAGGCTGTACGCCGCGCCGTAGGCCTCCATCGCCCAGACCTCCATCTCGCCCAGACGCTGACCACCGAACTGGGCCTTGCCGCCCAAAGGCTGCTGGGTGACGAGCGAATAGGGGCCGGTGGAGCGGGCGTGGATCTTGTCGTCCACCAGGTGGTGCAGCTTGAGCATGTACATGGTGCCCACGGTCACGGGATTGGCGAAGGGCTCGCCGGTGAGACCGTCGTAGAGCACCGTCTTCCCCATCTCGTTCAGGCCGGCCTCGACGAGCAAGGCGCGGATCTCCTCCTCTTTGGCGCCGTCGAAGACCGGCGTGGCCATAGGCACGCCCTCGGCCATGATCTCGGCGAAATCGAGCAGTTCCTCTTCGGTCAGGGAATCGATGATCCCTGCGTACTCCTGCTCCGAGTAGATCTTGGCCAGCTTGGCCTTGACCGCCGCGATATCCCGCTTGCGGGCGAACTCGGCCAACTGCTCGCCGAGTTTCTTGCCGGCCCAGCCGAGATGGGTCTCGAGCACCTGGCCGACATTCATCCGCGAGGGCACGCCCAGGGGATTGAGTACGATGTCCACCGGCGTGCCGTCGGCAAAGTACGGCATGTCCTCCTCGGGCAGCACCCGCGAGACCACACCCTTGTTACCGTGCCGGCCCGCCATCTTGTCGCCCACCGACAGCTTGCGCTTGGTGGCCACGTACACCTTGACCATCTTGATCACGCCGGGCGGCAGATCGTCGCCCTTGCGGATCCGGTCGATCCGGGCCTGGCAGCGCTTTTGCACCTCCTCGACCTGGGCGTCGTACCGGTCGAAGATGAGGCCGATCTCGCCCTCCAGCCGGTCGCGACCGGCGAACTGCAGGTTGCGCAGCGCGGCTAAATCCAGCTTGTCGAGCACCTTGGCGGTGAGCTTCTTGCCCCGGTCAAGGAGCACATCGCCCTTGGGACCGAGCACCGTCTCCTCGGCCTTCTTGCCGGCAATGAGGTCGATGAGGCGGTTGCGCACCGCCTTGCGCAGGCAGGCGATCTCGTCTTCCATGTCCCGGGTCAGGGCCGCGATCTCCATCTCTTCGATGCGCAGGGCCCGCTCGTCCTTCTCCACGCCCTTGCGGGCAAAGACCTTGGCGTCGATGACCACCCCCTCGACACCAGGCGGCACCCGCAGGGAGGTGTCCTTCACATCGCCGGCCTTTTCGCCGAAGATGGCCCGCAGCAGCTTCTCCTCGGGCGACAACTGGGTCTCGCCCTTGGGTGTCACCTTGCCGACCAGGGTGTCGCCGGCCTTGACCTCGGCGCCGATGCGGACGATGCCCGACTCGTCGAGGTTGCGCAGGGCCTCCTCGCTGACGTTGGGGATGTCGCGGGTGATCTCTTCCTTGCCGAGCTTGGTGTCCCGGGCCACGGTCTCGAAGACTTCGATGTGGAGCGAGGTGTACACGTCGTCGCGCACCAGCTTCTCGCTCACCAGGATCGAGTCCTCAAAGTTGTAGCCCCGCCACGGCATAAAGGCCACGGTGACGTTCTTGCCGAGCGCCAGCTCGCCCCGGTCGCAGGCCGGACCATCGGCCAGGACGTCGCCCTTTTTCACCCGCGTGCCAGGGGTGACCAGGGGCCGTTGGTTAAAACAGGTGTTCTGGTTCGACTTCTTGTACTTCTCCAAATGGTAGACCGCGACGCCAGTATCGAAACCGTCGGTGCCCGGCTCGTCGTACCGGACCACGATCCGGTTGGCGTCCGCCTCCTCGACCACGCCGTCGCCACCGGCGAGCAGGCAGACCCCGGAATCGCGGGCCATGATCCGCTCAAGGCCGGTGCCCACCAGGGGCGCCGAGGTGCGCAGCAGCGGCACGGCCTGGCGCTGCATGTTCGACCCCATGAGCGCGCGGTTGGCGTCGTCGTTCTCCAAAAAGGGAATCAGGGAGGCGGCCACGGACACGAGTTGGTTGGGCGACACGTCCATATGGGTCACCTGATCGGCGGAGGCCAGAATCACCTCGCCATCCTGGCGGGCGATGAGGGTGTCTTCCGTCAGGCGGCCCTCTTCGTCCATCAACGCCTGGGCCGGGGCAATGGTCTTTTCCCGCTCGTCCAGGGCGGACATGTAGCGGACCCGGTCGGTGACCTTGCGGTTTTCCACCTCGCGGTAGGGCGTCTCGATAAACCCGTATTCGTTCACCTTGGCAAAGGTGGCGAGGGAGACGATGAGGCCGATGTTCGGCCCTTCCGGCGTCTCGATGGGGCAGATGCGGCCGTAGTGGGTCGGGTGCACATCGCGCACCTCAAAACCGGCCCGCTCGCGGGACAGGCCGCCCGGCCCAAGGGCCGAAAGGCGGCGCTTGTGGGTGACCTCGGACAGCGGGTTGGTCTGGTCCATGAACTGGGAGAGCTGGCTGGTGCCAAAGAACTCCTTGACCGCCGAGGTGACCGGCTTTGGGTTGATGAGATCGTGCGGCATCAAGGTGTCGGCCTCTTGCAGGCTCATCCGCTCCTTGATCGCCCGCTCCATGCGCACCAGGCCCACGCGGTACTGGTTTTCCACCAGCTCGCCCACGGTGCGCACCCGCCGGTTGCCCAAATGATCGATATCGTCGATCTTGCCCTGGCTCTCCTTGAGGCGCACGAGATAACGGACCGCAAGGAGAATGTCCTCCTTGGTCAGGGTGCGGACGCTGATATCGGTGTCAATGCCTAGTTTGGCGTTCACCTTGAACCGGCCGACCGTGGAGAGGTCGTAGGTCTCCGGGTTGAAGAACAGGTTGTGGAAAAAGTTGGTCGCCACCTCCAGGGTGGGCGGGCTCGATGGCCGCAGCCGCCGGTAGATCTCGATCAGGGCCTCGTCGGTGTTCTGGCACTTGTCCAGGGCCAGGGTGCGGCGGAAAGAGTCGGTCACCGTGATGTTATCGTAGAAGAGCAGCTCAAAACGGGTGACGCCCACGGCCACCATCTGGTCGAGCAGCTCTTCGTTGATCTCGTCGTTGCACTGGGCGAGCACCTCGCCAGTGTCCGGGTTGACCACCTCGTTGGCCAAGATCTTGCCGACAAGATACTCGCGGTCGATCTCGATCTCCTCGATGCCGGCCTCGCGAATGCGGCGCAGATGCCCCTTGCCGATCTTGCGGCCCTGCTTGACGATCACTTTGCCGGAGGACGGGTCAATAATGTCCACCGGCGCCCGCTGGCCGGCCAAGGTTTCTTCGTTCACCTTGCGGTAGTAGCGGCCGTCCCGGTAGCCGATCTCCTCAAGATCGTAAAAGAAGCGCAGCAACTCCGGACCGCTGTATCCCAGGGCCTGGAGCAGCGTGGTGACCGGCAGCTTGCGGCGGCGGTCGATGCGCACGTAGAGGATGTCTTTTGCGTCGTACTCGAAGTCGATCCACGACCCGCGCACCGGGATGATGCGGGCCGAGTAGATGTACTTGCCCATTGAGTGGGACTTGCCCCCATCATGGGAGTAGAACAGGCCGGGCGAACGCTGCAACTGGCTGACGATCACCCGCTCGGTACCGTTGACCACAAAGACGCCCGCCTTGGTCATGAGCGGCAGGCTGCCGAGAAAGACCGACTGTTCCTTGACGTCGCGGACGCTTTTCGCGCCGGTCTCCTCGTCGATGTCATAGGTCACGAGGCGAACGGTGATCTTCACCGGCACCTCATAGGTCATGCCGCGGTCGATACATTCCTCGACCGTGTACTTGGGCTCGCCAAAGCTGTAGGACACAAACTCCAACGAGCACGTGCCGTTGAAATCCTCGATGGGAAAGACGCTCTTGAAGATCTCTTGCAGGCCCTGATCCAGACGGTCCTCTGGCGGCACGTCTTTTTGCAGGAACTTATCGTAGGCCAGCTTCTGCATCTCGATGAGATGCGGTTTGTCGATCACCTCACCGATCTTGGCAAAACTCTTTCGCACGCGTGTTACGGTTCCCATGGAGGTCCTCGCCAGTTGCTTGGAGAAGGAATGCCTTCCGAGGCAAAAACACAAAAGCGGCCGACCGGCGCGGAGCCGGCCGGCCGGACTGCACAGAACGACGGGCTACTTGATCTCCACGCTGCCGCCAGCAGCCTCGATCTTGCCCTTGATCTCCTCGGCCTCTTCCTTGGAGACCCCTTCCTTGATGGGCTTGGGCGCGCCTTCCACCAGCTCCTTGGCCTCCTTGAGGCCCAATGAGGTGATGGCCCGCACTTCCTTGATCACCTGGATCTTCTTGTCGCCGGCCGAGGTGAGGATGACATCGAACTCGGTCTTTTCCTCGGCCGCGCCGCCAGCCTCGCCGCCGGCCGCCGGCACGCCGGCCGCGGCCACGGCCACCGGCGCGGCGGCGGACACGCCGAACTTCTCCTCAAGCTCCTTGATGAACTCGGAGAGCTCAAGCACGCTCATGTTGGCAATAAACTCGACAACGTCTTCTTTGGTGACTGCCATGATTCTGTCCTCCTGGTATTGGGATTATGCCTGTTCCTTCTGATCCTTGACGGCCTGCAGCAGGTAAAGGAATTTGCGCGGCACGCCCGCGAGCACCCGCACGAACCCGGCGGGCACGCCCTGCATCACCGACAGCAGCTGGCCAAGGAGCACCTCGCGGCTCGGCAGCTTGGCCAGGGCGGTCAGGTCCTCGAGCGTCAGCGACTTGCCGTTCAGCACCGCGCCCTTGATGGTCAGACCAGAGTGCTCCTTGGCGAACTCGGTCAGCACCTTGGCCGCGGGGACCGGGTCGTCGTAGGAAACCGCCACTGCGGTCGTGCCCTGGAAGTGCTCCCGTAACCCTTCGTACTGGGTACCCTCCACGGCCCGCCGCAGAAGCGTGTTCTTCGCGACCCGAATCTCGGCATTGCTGTTGCGCAGTTCCCTACGAACCTGCTGGAAGATTGGGACTGACAGGCCGCGATACTCGGTGGCCACGGCGATGGTCGCCTTGGCGAACTTGTCGTGCAGCTCGGCGACCACACTTGCCTTCTGATCGCGATTCAAGACCTCATCCTCCTCTTGATGAATGAATTATGGGTTGATGTGGTTCTGCAGGGAGGGGTTTTGGACAGGGGGCCGCCGCTCCAGCCAGGCCGCACGCCCACCGGAGGACAACAGACGTTTACATACGCCGCGGTTCCGGCGCAGGATGCAGCCCTCCCGCCACCGGAACCCTGCTCGTCTCGGCAGGCCGATCGCACCGATCGCTTAAGCCAACGGCACCTGCTGTCTTCGACGCCCTTCTTGCGGTTCGCAACGCCGTCCGTCCACGCCATCCCAGAACGGACGGCCTTCCGCGTCCAACATGAACGCGGCTGTCAACGACGTTTATGTTCTATCAGTCCGTTGAAAAAGCCATCCCTGGCTTTTTCAACCACGGTTGGCCAGAACCGAGTTCCGGCCAGTTGGCGACCGGCTACGCCGCCTGCTTGACCGCCGTGCGCAGTTCGGCCGGATCGATCTTGATGCCTGCGCCCATCGTGGTCGAGATGCTGACCCCCCGCAGGTACACCCCTTTGGCCGATGCGGGCTTCAACTGGATCAGCTTGTCCACAAAGGCGAGGATATTTTCCTTGAGCTTCTCCGGCCCAAAGGAGACCTTGCCCATCATCGCGTGCACCACGCCGGCCTTGTCCACGCGAAAGTCCACCTTACCGGCCTTGGCCTCCCGCACCGCCCGGGCCACGTCAAAGGTGACCGTGCCCAGCTTGGCGTTGGGCATGAGGCCGCGCGGCCCGAGGATCCGGCCAATCTTGCCCACCTCGCCCATCATGTCCGGCGTGGCGATGGCCTTGTCGAACTCCAGCCATCCTTCCTTGATCTTCTCCACCAGTTCCTTGCCGCCCACATGATCCGCGCCGGCCTCCAGGGCCTCTTTTTCCTTGTCGCCCACGGCAAAGACCAGCACGCGGACATCCTTGCCCGTCCCGTGCGGCAGGACAATGGAGGAACGGATCATCTGGTCGGCATGGCGGGGATCGACTCCCAGGCGGACGGCGATGTCCAGCGATTCGTCGAAGTTGGCGTACCGGGCCTTGAGGGCCAGTTCTATGGCCTCGTCCAGAGTGTAGAGCTTGCGCCGGTCGATCTCGGCCACCACCTTGCGGTATTTCTTTCCGTGCTTTGGCATGATCGTCTCTCCTCGCTCGTTATGTTAATCCACGACCGTGATGCCGCAGCTACGGGCCGAACCCTCGATGATCCGCATGGCGGCCTCGATGTCGTAGCAGTTGAGGTCAGGCATCTTGATCTCGGCGATCTCCCGGATCTTGTCGCGCTTGATGGTCGCCACCCGCTCCCGCTTGGGGTTGCTCGAACCCTTTTGCAGGTTGCACGCCTTGAACAGCAGCGTGGAGGCCGGCGGCGTCTTGGTGATGAACGAGAACGACCGGTCCGCATACACGGTGATGACCACAGGGATGAGCATGTCGCCCTGTCCCTGGGTCTTGGCGTTGAACGCCTTGCAAAACTCCATGATGTTGACCCCGTGCTGGCCCAGGGCCGGCCCCACTGGCGGAGAGGGGTTGGCCTTGCCCGCTGGGATCTGTAACTTGATGTAGCCAGCTATCTTCTTTGCCATGACACAAACTCCTTGGACGGTATGTGCGGCTGCCCTTTTACAAAGACAACCTCCCTATCCAGACGTTAAAAAAACCTTGAATCTGCTTTTGCCCCGGAAACGGCCAAAGGACGCGGCGTTCCCCTTTTCGTAACAACCGGTTCGCTAGGCGGAGGGAGATGCTCCGGCCCTTCCCGCCTGGGGATCAGCCCTTGGTGATCTGGATGTACTCCAGCTCCACCGGCGTTTCGCGGCCAAAGATGCTCACCATCACCCGCACCCGGCCCTTGTCCGGGAACACCTCGTCCACCACACCCTGAAAGTTGGTGAACGGCCCGTCCACTACCCGTACCTTATCGCCCACCGAGTAGGCGACCTTGGGCTTGGGCTTCTCCGCCCCTTCCTTGATGCGGCTGATCAGCTTCATCGCCTCTTCATCGGACAAGGGCTGAGGATTGCGGTCGTTGCCAACAAAGCCGGTGACCTTGGGCGTGTCCCGCACCGTATGCCAGGTGTCGTCGTTCAATTCGACGTTCACCAGAATATAGCCGGGAAAAAACTTGCGCGAAGAGGTGCGTTTGACCCCCTTGACCATCTCCACCACTTTCTCGGTGGGCACGAGGATCTCGCCAAAATACCCTTCCTGGCCAGCCTGCTTGATCCGCTCGAGCAGCGAGGCCTTCACCTTCTCCTCGAAGCCGGTGTAGGTGTGAACTATGTACCAGGCACGTCCCATTGTCACTCCTAGAGGTTACGATCCGCCGTCATCCCAGATCACCGCAAGAAAAGACCGATAAGCTTGCCGAGCAAGAGATCCACCGCCCCAAGGTAAAAGGAGATGAGCGACACGAAGACGATCACCACCCCGGTGGAGGCCAGGGTATGCTTCCGGTCGGGCCACGCGATCTTGTCCCATTCCACCTTGACCTCGCCGGCGAACTCCTTCACCGCGGCGATGGAAAACGACCTTTTGCCTTCATTCTTGCCAACTGCCTTTTTGCTGGCCATGAGCTTCTTCCCTGGCTGTAAGGGGGGGGAGAGGAACAGTAGCGTAGCAGGATGGACGCCGCACCGCAAAGCCTGCCAGAGCAAGCAAGACGACGGCCGCACAGGCCGTCTTCCTCAAGCCGCAACCACTGGCAGCGGCCTACGCAGATGGCAGGCCAGGAGGGACTCGAACCCCCAACCACCGGATTTGGAGTCCGGCGCTCTACCAATTAGAGCTACTGGCCTGCGCCAACCACAGATCCTACTTGGTCTCCTTGTGGAGAGTATGCTTGCCGCAGAACTTGCAGTACTTCTTCAGCTCAAGTTTCTGCGGCATGGTCCGCTTGTTTTTCGTGGTGGTGTAGTTGCGCTGCTTGCACACCGTACACCCCAGCGTAATGATGTCGCGCATCGTCGTTCCTTATGCAGTACGCCGGGCGGACGCCGCACCGCGCGCGGCCTTCACCCGGCGCTCGTCGTCGGTTGCTCGTTACTCGATAATCTCGTTGATGACGCCGGCACCCACGGTCCGACCGCCCTCGCGGATCGCAAACCGCAGCTCCTTCTCCATCGCGATCGGCGTGATCAACTCCGCCTCGATCGCTACGTTGTCCCCTGGCATCACCATCTCCACTCCCTCGGGCAGCGTCACCACTCCGGTCACGTCCGTCGTGCGGAAGTAGAACTGCGGACGGTAGCCGTTGAAAAACGGCGTGTGCCGACCACCCTCTTCCTTGGTCAAAATGTAGCACTCCGCCTTGAACTTCACGTGCGGCGTGATCGTCCCAGGCTGCGCCAGAACCTGCCCGCGCTCAACCTCCTCGCGCTTCGTCCCGCGCAGAAGCACACCGATGTTGTCTCCCGCCTGACCCTCGTCAAGGATCTTACGGAACATCTCCACGCCCGTCACCGTCGTCTTCGCCGTCGGCCGGATGCCAACAATCTCAACCTCGTCGCCGACCCTCACAACCCCGCGCTCCACACGGCCCGTCACAACCGTGCCGCGGCCCGAAATCGTGAACACGTCCTCGATCGGCATCAAAAACGGCTTGTCAATATCGCGAACCGGCTCCGGAATGAACGAGTCCACCGCCTCCATCAACTCCCAGATGCACTTCGTCGCCTCCTCGTCCGTCGGATTCTCCAGCGCCTTCAGCGCTGAACCACGGATGATCGGCGTGTCGTCCCCGGGAAAGTCGTACTTCGACAGAAGCTCCCGCAGCTCCATGTCCACCAGCTCGATCAGTTCCTCGTCGTCAACCATGTCGCACTTGTTCAAAAACACCACGATCGCCGGAACGCCAACCTGACGCGCCAGCAGGATGTGCTCCCGCGTCTGCGGCATCGGCCCGTCGTCCGCGCCAACCACCAGGATCGCGCCGTCCATCTGCGCCGCGCCCGTGATCATGTTCTTGATGTAGTCCGCGTGACCCGGACAGTCCACATGCGCATAGTGCCGCTTCTCCGTCTCGTACTCCACGTGCGCCGTCGCAATCGTGATCCCGCGCTCCTTCTCTTCAGGAGCCTTGTCGATCTCGTCAAAGGCCGTGCTTTCCGCCAACCCCTTGGTCGCCAGAACCGTGGTGATCGCCGCGGTCAGCGTCGTCTTCCCGTGGTCGATGTGCCCGATCGTGCCGATGTTTACGTGCGGTTTCGTCCGTTCGAACTTTTCCTTTGCCATGATCGTTCCCCCATACGGTTCAGAGGATGCCCCTGACCTTTCTGATGATGGTTTCCGCTATCTTGTCCGGCACCAACTCGTACCGGTGAAACTGCATCGTGTAACTGGCCCTGCCCTGCGTGGCCGAGCGCAGGTCCGTGGCATAGCCGAACATCTCGGCCAGCGGCACGTGCGCCCGCACCGCCTGCCGGCCTGGGACCGTGGACTCCATGCCTTGCACCCGGCCGCGCTTGGCGTTGATATCGGCGATCACCTCGCCGAGATACTCCTCTGGCAGCACCACCTCCACCGCCATGACCGGCTCGAGCAGGACCGGGCCCGCCTCGGCCAGGGCTTGCCGCATGGCCATCGCGGCGGCGATGCCGTATCCCTGCTCCGAGGAAGAGTCCTCGACGAACGAGCCGCCGGTGAGCCGGATGCGGATATCGGTCACCGGAAACCCGAGCAGGGCGCCGGCGTCCAGGGCGTCGCGCGCAGACTTTTCGATCACCGGCCAGAAGGCTTCGGGCACGATCTCGGGGTCGAGCCCGTTGACCAGATCCACGCCCATGCCCCGCTCCAGGGGCTCCACCACCAGGAGCACGTGGCCGTGTTGCGGCCGGCCCGAGGCCGTATGCTCGAACCGCCCTTCACCCTGGGCCGCAACAGAGACCGTCTCCTTGTAGGCCACCTGCGGCCGGCCCACGTTGACCCCAACCTTGAACTCGCGTTGCAGCCGGTCGGCGATGATCTCCAGGTGCAGCTCGCCCATGCCGGAAATGAGCGTCTGGCCGGTGTCCGGATCGGTGCGCACCCGGAAGGACGGATCCTCCAAGGTCAACCGAGCCAAGGCCTCGGCGAGCTTGTCTTCATCCGCCTTGGTCTTGGGCTCGATGGCCACGCTGATCACCGGGTCGGGAAAATCGATCGACTCAAGCAGGATCGCATCCCCTTTGGCGCACAAGGTGTCGCCGGTGGTGGAGAACTTCAGCCCCACCAGGGCCCCGATGTCGCCGGCGTGGATCGCGTCGATCTCCTCCCGCTTGTTGGCGTGCATCCGCAGAATGCGGCCAATCTTCTCCTGTTTGCGCTTGGCGGCGTTATACACCTTGTCGCCGGTGCGCAGCACGCCGGCATAGGCCCGAACATAGGCGAGACTGCCGACGAACGGATCGCTGGTCAGCTTGAAGACCAGACCGCAGAACCGCTCGTCGTCGCTGGTCTTGCGCTGTACCGGGTTGCCCTTGCCGTCCTCCCCCTCCACCGGGGGCACGTCCAGGGGCGAGGGCAGAAAATCGACCACCGCGTCGAGCAGCGGCTGCACCCCCTTATTTTTGAAGGCGCTGCCGCACAAGACCGGCACGAGATCGAGCTGCAACGTCGCGCTGCGGATCGCCCGAAGCAACATTTCGGGCGATACCGGTTGTTCTTCGAGGAAACATTCCATCACCTCATCATCGAAGTCGGCCAGCTTCTCGATGAGGCGTGCGCGTGCGGCCGTCGAATCGTCTCTGAACTGGTCCGGGATCTCCTGGTCCGTGACCTTGAGTCCCTGGGTCGCCTCGTCGAACACGAGCAACCGCTCGCGCACGAGGTCGATGACCCCGTTAAAGCTATCCTCCTTGCCGGCCGGGATCTGAATCGGCAAGGGATTGGCGCCGAGGCGGCTTTCCATCATCTCCACGCATCGCCAAAAATCCGCGCCAACGCGGTCCATCTTGTTAACAAAGGCGATGCGCGGAATGCGGTAGTGATCGGCCTGCCGCCAGACGGTCTCCGACTGG
The DNA here is from genome assembly GCA_015488275.1 of Deltaproteobacteria bacterium. Lineage (GTDB taxonomy): Bacteria > Desulfobacterota > Desulfobulbia > Desulfobulbales > S012-135 > S012-135. The sequence goes on along the minus strand of WFOD01000209.1, from coordinate 3,554 downwards.
GGCTCGACCCCTCCCACCGCGCAAAAAACAGCGATCACGCCGTCCAGCACCCGCAGACAGCGCTCCACCTCAGCGGTGAAGTCCACGTGCCCCGGCGTGTCGATGATATTAATGCGGTGGCCTCGCCACTCGCAGTAGGTCGCGGCTGACGTAATGGTGATGCCGCGCTCCTGCTCTTGCTCCATCCAGTCCATGACAGCGTTGCCGTCATGGACCTCGCCCATCTTATGGGACCTGCCGGTATAGTAGAGGATCCGTTCGGTGGTCGTGGTCTTGCCCGCATCAATGTGGGCCATGATGCCGATATTGCGCACCCGCGTAAGTGGAAAACCCATAGCCGTACTCTCGTATGATCTTCCCCTGACGCTTCATGCGGTGATCGGCGTCCTTCCCGCGACCTCCCGCCCGGAGCGACCTTCTTGCCGGGCGTCTTCCCAATCTTGCCCTACCTTGGGGCTGAAAAAAACCGACCGCTACCAGCGGTAGTGGGCAAAGGCCTTGTTGGCCTCGGCCATCCGGTGGGTATCCTCCCGTTTCTTGACCGCCGCACCACGGTTGTTGGCCGCGTCGATCAGTTCGGCGGCAAGCTTCTCGGCCATCGACCGGCCGGAACGGTTCTTGGCAAAGCTGATCAGCCAGCGGATCGCCAAGGCGTTGCGCCGGTTGGGCGCCACTTCCACCGGCACCTGATAGGTGGCGCCGCCGACCCGGCGGGACTTGACCTCCACCCTGGGCCGCACCGCCTCCATCGCCTTTTCGAACACCTCCATCGGATCGGCGTCCTTGACCCGCTTCTCCACAATCGCCATGCAGTCGTAGAAGATGCGGCGGGCAAGGCTCTTCTTGCCGCGCTCCATGAGGTTGTTGATAAACTTGCTGACCAGAACGGAGTTGTATACCGGATCAGGATCCACACTCCGCTTGCTGACGAGCTTCTTTCTCGGCATGGTCTTTCCCTATTCGCTTCCCTCAAGGCGCTGACCAGCTCCAACGCGGCCAGGCCATTGGTTTATTTCGGCCGCTTGGCGCCGTACTTGGACCGGCCCTGACGGCGGTCGTTCACCCCTTGCGTGTCCAGCGTGCCGCGGATGATGTGGTAACGGACACCGGGCAAGTCCTTGACACGGCCTCCCCGGATGAGGACCACCGAGTGCTCCTGCAGGTTATGCCCCACGCCAGGGATATAGGAGGTGACCTCCATGCCGTTGGTCAGCCGGACACGGGCGACCTTCCGCAACGCCGAGTTCGGCTTCTTCGGCGTTGTGGTGTAGACCCGGGTGCAAACCCCGCGCTTCTGGGGACACCCCTTCATCGCCGGAGTGTTGGTCCGCTTGGTCACTTTCTTGCGGCCCTTGCGCACCAATTGATTGATGGTAGGCATCGAAGACTTCTCCTCAACTCACTCTTTGTGCGCGCCCGGCTCAATCACCGCGCGCCCTGTTCCTGTATGCCCCGCGATCCGGCGGCGTAAAAGCGCCTTTTTTACCGGAAGAGGGAGAACCTGTCAAGCACTAATTTTACGGCAGGCAACAACAACCGGTCAGCTCCCCGCCTCGCCGCCCTCCCGCCGGGAGCTGGCGAACGCCTTGCGGTAGCGCTCGAGGCCAGTGCCGGCCGGGATCAGCCGGCCAACGATGACGTTCTCCTTCAGCCCTTGCAGGTCGTCCACCGCGCCGGCCATCGCCGCATTGGTGAGCACCTTGGTGGTCTCCTGGAACGACGCGGCGGAGATGAAGGAATCGGTGGAGAGCGACGCCTTGGTCACGCCGAGGAGCAGTGGTTCGGCCTGGGCCGGCCGGCCGCCTTCGCGCAGCACCTTGTCGTTCTCCTCGTGGAACCGCCACCACTCCACCTGCTCGCCGAGCATGAAAGTGGTGTCGCCCACCGCAGTGATCGTCACCCGCCGCAACATCTGACGGACGATGACCTCGATGTGCTTGTCGTTGATCTTCACGCCCTGGAGGCGGTAGACTTCCTGGATCTCGTTGACCAGAAACTTGGCCAGCTCCTTGACGCCCAGGACGCGGAGGATGTCGTTGGGATCGGGAGAGCCGTCCATGAGCGGCTCGCCGGCCTTGACGTAATCGCCCTCGTGCACGGCCACCGCCTTGCCCTTGGGAATGAGATATTCACGCGGCTCGCCGTATTCGGGGGTGACAATCACCCTCTTCTTTCCCTTTAGGTCCTTGCCGAAGGAGACCTGGCCGTCGATCTCGGTAATCACCGCCTGCTCCTTGGGCTTGCGCACCTCGAACAGTTCGGCCACCCGCGGCAGACCGCCGGTGATGTCCTTGGTCTTGGTGGTCTCGCGCGGGATCTTGCCGAGCACCGTGCCCGGCTCCACCCAATCGCCCTCGGTCACGGTGAGAATGGTGCCCACTGGCAGGGAATAGCGCGCCAAGGCGCCGGTCTTGGGCAGCCGCACCCCTTTGCCCTTCTCGTCCTTGAGCGAGATGCGCGGGTTCATGTTGGCTGCCTTGGACTGGGTGATCACCATGCTCGCCTTGCCGGTCACCGGATCAACGGTGGACTGCATGGTGATACCCTCGATGATGTCGCCGAACTTGACCCGGCCGCCGATCTCGCAGACAATGGGATTGGTGAACGGATCCCAGTCGGCGATCAGGGTGTTCTCCTCGATCTCGTCACCCTCGCGCACGTGAAGCTTGGCGCCGTAGGGGATGGGATAGCGCTCCCGCTCCCGCCCCTGGGCTCCCACAACGGCCACCTCGCCGTTACGGTTGATGACCACCAGCTTGCCTTCCTTGTCTTCCACCGTGTGGATATTCTGGAAGCGCACCGTGCCGGCGTGCCGGTTGCGGACCTCGGCCTGCTCGGCCGTCCGGCTCGCGGTGCCGCCGATGTGAAAGGTCCGCATGGTGAGCTGGGTGCCCGGTTCGCCAATGGACTGCGCGGCGATGATGCCGATGGCCTCGCCGATGTTCACCAGATGGCCCCGGCCAAGGTCCCGGCCGTAACACATGGCGCAGACCCCCCGCCGCGATTGGCAGGTGAGCACGGACCGGATATGGATCCGGTCAATGCCCGCATCCTCGATACGCGCCACCGCCGCCTCGTCGATCTCGCTGTTGGCCTCGACGATCACCTCGCCGGAGTGCGGGTCGATCACATCCTCCAGGGCCACACGGCCCAGCACCCGCTCGCCAATCTGTTGGATGATCTCGCCGCCCTCGAACAGGGGTTCGGCGATGATGCCGTCCAGGGTGCCGCAGTCACGCTCCACGATGGTCGAATCCTGGGACACGTCCACCAGCCGCCGGGTGAGATAGCCGGAGTTGGCGGTCTTGAGAGCCGTGTCGGCCAAACCTTTGCGGGCGCCGTGGGTAGAGATGAAGTATTCGAGCACGTTCAGGCCTTCGCGGAAGTTGGCCTTGATCGGGCTTTCGATGATCGCGCCCGACGGCTTGGCCATGAGGCCGCGCATCCCGGCCAACTGCTTGATCTGGTCCTTGGAGCCCCGGGCCCCGGAATCGGCCATGATGAAGATCGAGTTGAAGCTCTTGGACTCGATGAGCTGGTTCTCCTCGTCGCGC
>WFOD01000208.1 GCA_015488275.1 Deltaproteobacteria bacterium | reverse complement strand
TCTCCGCCCCGGCCTCATTGAAGCCGTGCTCTGATGGCACGACGACACGGACGGCCACCACGTCTTCCGGGGCATCTCCGCCCCGGCCTCATTGAAGCATGTCTATCTCCTATGCTGTTGCAGCGTGTAGCAGGGTCTTCCGGGGCATCTCCGCCCCGGCCTCATTGAAGCGTCATATTCCCGGATGGCCTTTGCAGCCTCCAGGAGTTGTCTTCCGGGGCATCTCCGCCCCGGCCTCATTGAAGCCTCGGTCTCGCCGTCATCGGGATATTGGCGGTTTGGGCGTCTTCCGGGGCATCTCCGCCCCTTCGTTGTGTAACGCCTTGATTTTATGTATCATGTTCCACCTCTTCAAGGTTGCCTCCTCCTCCCGGTTTGCATGGCTGGGAAAAGGAGAGAGAATACAGCCGAACGGCTGCCCTTTCAGCCTCGAAGTGGGTCAAAATTGTTGGCCCGATGTGGGTCAGTATACTTGGCCATTGACACCTGTGGGGATGAACCGCACTACGACGAGTGCTTATGGCAGACTGAGTAGTGTTCCCCACGCCTGTGGGGATGAACCGGCCTCGGATTTCGATCCAGTCGCTCATCGCAGAACCCCGTTCAAAACCCGTTTAAATTTTCCTGTAATCTACGCGCGGCTATTGCCGCGGTCTTTCCCCCCCCTTCCGGCGGACGAAAATCGCTTAGAGCGCGTTTCTCGCGTTCTTGACACCCGCCGCCGGAATGCTGTATCGTTGAACTGCGTGGTGACGGCTGGCCCGTAGCGCCGGTAGCCGTCTCCGGGCGTCCACTCGGCTACGGCGAGTGAGATTCCTTTGACGATGGCCGGAGGGCCGCAGCCCCATATCCGCCATCCGTCGCCCGCCCCGCTGCGGGGGGAGTGAGGGCTGCTCACGTCCAGAGAGCAGTTTCCCTTCCCTCTGCCGGTTCAAATACCGGCGATCGCCGGTCGGAAAGAGGGTCAGCGACTCGAAGACCCCGCCGGTTGCCTGCGCCACCACCATCAACGCTTTGTCCTTGCCGAGGGCGATCATCTTGATCAGCCTGACCCGCAGCTTCACCTCCCCGGTCGCCCGGTGCCGCTCGAAGGCCATCCAGACCTCGTACGGATCGGTCAGCGCCTCGGGCAGGAACGGCAGGTAGGGCGTCCGCCCCGGATCATCGGCGATGTGGCCGGCGAGACCGGCGGCATTGACGAGCAGGTGGTACGAAAAGTCGCCCCGGGCGGCTATCCGGTACACCCGCTCCTTGCCCCCGATGATCCGCTCGATCGCGGCCCGTGTCGCGTCGGCGTCGGCGAGGCGTGGGCCTTTGCGCGCCGCGGGCCGGTCGGCCGGTACCTGCGGCGGCCGGCCGTACGACCGCCAGTCCCCCTGGGTCAGCGTGTCCTACTTGCCGGCGCTCCTCCCTGGTCCGGGGCCAGACCCGGCAGCGGCAGCCCCAGCCGTTGGGCGGATAGTGGGTGTCCCACCAGGGGGCGTCGGCGGCCAGGACCAGGCCGTCCCAGAGCCGGTGCTGTTCCCGGACCCGTTCGTCGCGCCTGGTCCGGTATTCCCAGTAGGGGCCACGTCCTTGATCCGCTGGAGCTGATCGTAACGGCCGGTCAGGTGCTCGATCAGCGCCCGCTCGATCACGGGCCGGTCGGCGTCGGCAAAGCCCAGGAAGGGGCGGGCGGGGATGTCGCCCCAGGGAATGGGCGCGCCGCGGCGGGTGCGGCCGAAGGCGCCCTTCTTGGCGCCGAACTGCTGGGTGGCCGCGTACTCCATGAGCGAGAACACGGTTACCTGGCGGGATTCGGCCCGGTAGTGGATCTGGGTGGAAAGGCTCTTGGACTCGCCGATGAGCGGCTTCTTGGCGGCCATGCGGGCGGCGCCGCGCTTGGTCGGCCGGCCGTCGCGCTTCGAGAACGAGCCCTGGTACCTGGCGGCGTGCAGCAGCAGGGTCACCGGGCTGTTTGGCGCCCACCTGGAGCCATCCGGTGCCTTGGAGTCGCGGAACCTCCGCTTGGCCGCCTCGGCCAGGTACTCGCCAACCTGCTCCATTGCCGGCCGCAGGTCCTCGAGGCGGGCGGCGAGCGAGGTGAGCCGGGCGTGGAGGCCGCCGCTATCGACGTGAACGCGGATCATGGCGGATCGCCGGGCGATTCATGGCTTGTCTCTTTTGGAGCGCCGGTGGAATTTGCGGCTCCACTCGAGCTCGAATAGCGCCGACTCGAGCGCTATGTCCCAGGAGGCGTCGTCTGGACGCTCCTTTTGCATCCGCCGGCACTCTTCGATCCAGGCCTCGATCTCCTCCGGCGGCGAGAACATGGTGATAGGCGACTCGATCAACGAGAGCATCTGCTTTTCGGTCATAGCGCCATCCTCACGATACGGTAGGCCCAATCAGGCGTCTTCAAGTGTTTGGCGGATCTCGCGGCTTGTCTCGAGATAGCGCCTCGCCTCGGCGAGCAGGTCTTCCCAGACGGGTTCGTCTGGACGCTCCTTTTGCATCCGCCGGCACTCTTCGATCCAGGCCTCGATCTCCTCCGGCGGCGAGAACGGAGTGACGGGAGGGTCGATCAACATGGTTGGTGGCTCTTCTCTCATAGCACTTTCCTCACGAGATGATAGGCCCAGCCCGGCGTCTTCCACGGCAGCGCGGCGTGGTAGCGTATTCTACCGCGCACGTTGAGGACGAGACACACGATGTGCGCGTGAAAGAAAGCAGCAGATTGGAAGGATATTTCCCCACTCTTGAGCAATTGCTTTATTTCAGTCTCAACGCGCCCCCAGACCTCGACATACTCCTGGCCGATCATCCGCCACGAAACGCCAGGCCGTGGCACCGCGGCGTACAGTGCCCCGTTGTTCCCCACGGCGTAGATGCGGCGCAGGCCGGTGTGGGCCATGAGCATCAAGTCATCCTTGGAAAAACTATACGACGACGGGTGGTTGTGGGTCAAGGCCGCGCCGCGCATGGCGGCGATCTCCTCTCTGGTGAAAGCGACTTCCTGGCGCCGGGCTCGCCGCCCGCATGGCCGCCAAGAAGCCGCTCATCAGCGAATCCAAGAGCCTTTCCCCCAGATCCACTACCGGACCGAATCCCGCCAGGTCATGTGTTCTCCACGCCTGTGGGGATGAACCGTGCGGCTCGCCCACATGGACGTGTCCAGAGTGGTGGTGACCGACGCGACCGGCTCGACCACCTATGCCGAGGGCACGGACTACGAGGTGCACGCCCGGCTCGGCATGGTCAAGGCGCTCGCCGGCGGATCGATCAACGACGGCGATACGATTCTCGTGGACTACGCCTACGGCGCCGAGTCCGGCCACCTGATCGCGGGCGCGCCCCAGCCGGTGGTGGCGGTCCGGCTCCTGCTCGACGGCCGCAACGACGCCAACGGCAAGGACTGCACCGTCACGGTGCACGAGGCCCGGATCCGGCCGGCGTCTCCGGTGGATTTTTTGGCCGAGGAATTTTCAGAATTGCAGTTCGACGCCGAGCTGCTGACGCCGGCCGGCAAGTCCTGGTCGTTCGAAATCGTCTATCACGAATAAGGAGACATCTATGGCGACCAAAAAGTAGAACGCCGGTAACAGCGGTCTGGTGAAGGTCACCCTGAAGCGCGGTCACACCCACCAGGGAAAAACCTGGCGCAAGGGCGACACCATCGAGGTGCGGCCGGCACAGTTCGTTGCCGGCGTATCACAATAGGCAAGTACCGCAATTTCACCCATGCGGTCCCGGCATGAACCAGGCTACTTTTCCCCCAGCCGCTCCACCAACTCCGCAGGAGTCAGCACTGGCGCCGGCGGATCGGCGAGGGAGAGGAGATGGTCGTCCCCAGAGACGATGCACTCGGCATGGCCGGCCAGCGCGCACCAGATGAACTTATCGTCCGCCGGATCGTCGGGGATGAACGATGCCCCCTGGTCGGGCTCCACCACCTCGAACCAGGGCAGGATGTGCTGTTCGAGAAGGAAGCGGATCTCCTCCTCGGAGAGGGAGAATTTTGAATAGGCGAGAACCCGGAGGTATTCGTCGAGGATGGGCCGGGAGAGCAGGGGCACGAGACGGCCCTGTTCCCACAGGACCTGAAGCCTACCGGGCAGGCCGCCGAAGAGCAGGGCCGAGACCAGGACGTTGGTGTCGATGACCACCCTCACGCTTTTCTCCTGGCCCACGCCACCGCCTCGGCCACGGTTCTCTCGGTCAGGCCCAGGGAGCGCATCTTGGCCCGGATCCGCGCGAGATCGGTATCGTAGGTCCGAACCGGCTTGAGCAGCACGAGGCCGTTTTCGCACTGGACCTCGAAGTAGTCGGGCCGGCCGATCTCGTCCATGATCTGCTTGGGGATGGTGATCTGGTTCTTGGAAGTGACTTTCGCGAGCATGGCCCTCTCCTTGTTGTATAACAGTAAGATAATCTTACATCCTTTCGGCGAAGCAAACAAGTAGGACGCGGATACCGCTTCCAACCACCCGGGAAATCACACAATGGCGGACATCACCGGAGAGATCATCGGTTGTCAGACAAGGCTCCCTCTCATCCCGGCCCGAATGCTGAACGAGTACGTCTACTGCCCGCGGCTCGCGTGGCTCGAATGGGTGGAGGGCGAGTTCGCCCACAATGAGTTCACCGTGGACGGCAAGCTCAAGCACCGGCGGGTGGACAAGGAGAAAGGTGCTCTCCCGGAAGCAGAGCCGGAGGGTGACGAGCGGATCCATGCCCGTTCTCTCTGGCTCTCTTCCAAACTTACGGCGGCTGGTTCATGAGGCACACCATCGGAACCGGCCACAAGAACGTCGAGCTGCGCACCAACCAATACAGGGCAAGTTTCGATCCGGAGCGCTACCTTGCCCTGGCCTGTTCGTTGGTGGCGGCCAAGATCGGCAACTGCCGAACCCTGCTGCGCCGCAACTGGCGCGGTAATAACGACCAGGAAAAGGCCCCGCCGGGACTGTTGAGCGACCTGCAGGCCGACATCCGCCACGTCCTGCGGGCAACATCCACCGATGTTCGCTTTTCCCACCGCAAATGCGGCAAATACTGGAGCGAGCGAGAAGCAGTCTTCCGGGGCATCTCCGCCCCGGCCTCATTGAACGGTAATTTGGAATCGAACCAGAAACAGACGCTTTTACCCTGGCCTGCGAGGTCCTATACCGCTGCGTGGCCCACGGGCGGTTTTGATGAGGACGTACACGCCAAAGTGCTGCGCCGCGTCTGCCGGACGGCGACGACCAGCACCGGCGGCCAGCAGTAACGCTGACAACAGAAAGTATGGCATTGCCGACGGCCGGGCCGGCCGCCGATCAATGGGCCATCTTCTTGCGGTGGGGACGGAGCCTGGGAGTGGCCTTCCACGGCTCGGCCGGCCAGTAGTGACGCGGGTAGCGGACGAGCAATTCCTTGCGCTGCCGAAGGTAGACGGTGTTCCAAAAGGACGAGAGGTCGCGGGTGATCTGAATTGGGGTCTGGGCCGGGGTGAGGAGGTGCAAGATCACCGGCACCTCACCGTTACAGACCGTTGGGGTGGAAGAAACGCCGTACATCTCCTGAACCAACACCGCCAAAACCGGCGGCCGGCCAGGGCTGTAGCGCAACCGCCGATAGCCGCTGGGAATCCTGATCCGCGTCGGTGCTTGCCGGTCGATACGGCACCGCTGGCCAGGATCGAGAAAGCCCAGCAAGACCTCTTTCATGTCGAGGGCGTCGAGATCGGTCTTTTCCAGATAGGGAATGAGCCAGGTGTCCAGGCAGGCCAAGAGCGTCGTATCGCTGACGTCGGGCCAGTTCTCATCCGGCCGCCAGGCCCGCAGGGAAAGGATACGGGCCTGCAGGGCCAAGGCCTCGCCATTCCACGGCAGCATCTCAAGACCGTGACGCCTAATGACCTCGATCATCTTGTCCTGCCAGTCTTTCGTGTCCACCAGTACGGTTGTTGCCTGGCTGGCCATAGGAGCCCTCCTTGGTCAGGGAAACCCGATACCCGCCTGGCTCGCGAGACTCACAAGGGCGCTGGGGGCGACCCCCAAGCCGATGACGCCCACCATCGCCAGGCCAAGAGCGACGGCTACTCCTGCCGACAGTCCCACGTCTTTGCCGCCGGCCGGTGCGTCCATGTACATGTACCGCACCACCCGTAGATAGAAATAGGCGGAGACGGCGCTCAACATCACCGCCGCCACCACCACGCCGGTGTATCCGGCATGGACCGCCGCCATCAGGAGGGAAAACTTACCAATAAAGCCGGCCGTTGGCGGAATGCCGGTAAGCGAGAACATGAAGAGCAGCATGAGGGCGGCCAACATCGGATTGGAGGCCGCCAGCCCCCGGTAGTCATCAAGCGATTCCCGCCGCTGCCCCTTTTCGGCCAGCAGGATGACCACGGCGAACGCCCCCATATTCATAAAGGCGTAGATGAACAGATAGTTCATGGTGGCGGATAGCCCCTCCTCGGTGCCGGCCAGCACCCCCAGCAGGGCGTAACCGACATGGGCGATGGAAGAGTAGGCCAGCATCCGCTTGATCGAGGTCTGGGAAAGGGCGATGACATTGCCGACCGTCATGGTCAACAAAGCGATGCCCGCCACCAACACGGCCCAAACTTCATGGATCGGAAGGAAGCCGGCCAGCATCACCCGCGCGAGCACGGCGAAACTCGCCGCCTTGGGCGCCACCGACATGAAGGCGGTGATGGCGGTTGGCGCCCCCTCGTACACGTCCGGCGTCCACTGATGGAACGGCGCGGCTCCCACCTTGAAGCAGAGCCCCACCAGCAGCAGACCGATCCCCGCCAAGAGTAACGGTTCCGACGCCGCATCCCGCCCGGCGATCTGCGCACTGACAGCCGCCAGATTGGTGGTGCCGGCAAGCCCATACACGAGCGAGATCCCGTAAAGCAGCACCGCCGAGGCAAAAGCGCCCATGATGAAATATTTCATCGCCGCCTCGTTGGCGCGCAGATCGTGTTTCAGCAGTCCAACCAGGCAATAGATGGAAAGGGACATCAACTCGAGGCCGAGATACACCACGATCAGGTCGGCGGCCGAGGCCATCACCAGCATACCGGTGACGGCGAAGATGAGCAGGCTGTAATATTCACCATGCCGCATTCCCTCCACCTGTCGGTTCCGTTGGGAGAGCAAAACGGTGAATACCGTGCCCACCAGACATACCACCTTGAAGAAGCGGGCCAGGCCGTCGACCTGAAACATGCCGCCAAAGCCGATTCCCGCCGATCCCGCCAGCACCAGGCCGAGGGTCGTCAGGATGCCGGTCATGGTCAAGGCCGGCAGGAGCAGCCGCTGGCCGGGGAACAGGAACTCGGCGCAAACGAGGAGCACGCCGAGGGCGACCAGGAAACACTCCGGCGCCGCCAGGGCGAGGGATGCGACATCGAAAACAAAGGGCTCAGCCATGATCGTTTTCCTTTTGTCTGACGGTCAGGGCAACAGGGCGGCCAGCGCATGCAAGGGGCCAGTGGCCGCTGGCTCCGCCTGGGGAATCCGGGCCAAGAGATGCGCAACCGACACATGCATGTAATCGAGCAGCAGGTTGGGAACGAAGCCAATCACCAGGATGAGGGCGGCTAAAGGCACGAGCACGACGATTTCCCGGCCGTTGATGGCGGCGATTCCTTGGAGTCCTGGATTGGGGGGATTGAAGAACACCCGCTGGTAGAGCCACAGCATGTACCAGGCGCCAATAATCAAACCGGTGGCGGCGAAGACCGCTGCCCAGGAGCGGCTGCTGAAGGCGCCGAGCAACACCAGGAACTCGCCGACAAAGCCGTTGGTGCCCGGCAGGCCGATGGCGGCCAGGGTGAACAGCATGAAAAACCCGGCAAAGACCGGCATCACGCTGGCCAAACCGCCGTAATCGGCGATGGCGCGGCTGTGGGTACGCTCGTAAACGATGCCAATGGCCAGAAAGAGGGCGCCGGTGACGATGCCGTGATTGATCATCTGCAAGATACCGCCCTCCACCCCCTGGGTATTGAGGCTGAAGAGCCCCAGGGTGACGAATCCCATGTGACTGACCGACGAGTAGGCGATGAGCCGTTTGATATCGGACTGGCTGATGCAGATGAGCCCGCCGTAGATGATGCCGATGATGGAGAGGATCATCATCGGCTCCATCATCATGCGGGTGGCGTTGGGAAAAAGCGGCATGGAGAAGCGTAAGAAGCCATACGCTCCCATCTTGATGAGGATGCCGGCCAGAATGACCGAACCGGCGGTGGGCGCTTCGGTATGGGCGTCCGGCAGCCAGGTGTGCACCGGCCACATGGGAACCTTGACGGCAAAGGCGGCGAAAAAGGCCCAGAAGAGCACAAGTTGCAACCGGATGGGATACTGGTTTTCCGCCAAGGCGAGAATATCGAAGGTGTTCCCGCCCGCCCGGTACAAAACGATGATGCCCACCAGCATCAGGAGGCTGCCCACCAGGGTGTAGAGGAAGAACTTTACCGTGGCGTACAACCGCCTGGGCCCCCCCCAGACGCCGATGATGAGAAACATCGGGATCAGCATCGCCTCCCAGAAGATATAAAAAAGGAAGAGATCGAGGGCGCAGAACACCCCGACGATGGTCCCTTCCAAAAAGAGGAGGGCGACGAAAAACTCCTTTGGTTTCTCGGTCACCGACCGCCAGGAAACCAGGACGCACAGCACGGTCAGCAAGGTGGTGAGCAATACGAACAGCACCGAGATGCCGTCCACTCCAAGCGCATACTGGACGTTCCACGGTTCGATCCACCGGTGCCGTTCCACGAACTGCATGAGATGGGTGGTCTTGTCAAAGGAGGACCAGAGGGGCAGCGACAAAAGAAACTCGCTCACCGCCACGGCCAAGGCAACGGCCTTGATCCGTTCCGGCCGGTCCTTGTCCAAGGGCAGGACGAGGAGAGCGGCCAGCATGGGGAAAAAGATCAACACGCTCAAGATGGGCATTGGCATCCTCTCGTATTGCTCAAACAAGGTACAGCCAGACGAGCAGCCCCACCGCGCCGGAGGCCATTGCGGCCAGGTAATGCTGCACATGGCCGGACTGCAACCGCCGCAGCCGGCCGCTCGCCCTGCCGATCAAACGGGGTACGCCGTTGACCACCCCTTCGATGAGGGTAGCGTCGGCAAAGGCGCTCAGCACATACCGGCTACAGTTGATCGCCGGCTGCACCAGGACGGCGACATAGAACTCGTCCACGTAGTATTTGTTCACCAGCCATCTGTAGGTTTCGGAGAAGGACTCCCGTAACTGGCCGGGAAGCTCTGGGCGTCTCACGTAGAGATGGTAGGCGAGCCAGATCCCCGATAGACCGGCGAAGACCGAAATCCCCATGAGCAGCCATTCGGTGAAATGAGGAACGTGCGCCTCGGCCCGGCCGAGGACGGGCGCCATGAAATGATCCCACATGGAATGGCCGCCCAGGATTTCCGGGCTCCCCAGCCAACCGGCGGTCACCGCGCCCACCGCCAGCAGGATCAGGGGAACGGTCATCACCGGTGGGGATTCGTGCAGGTGGTCCCGCTGCTCCGTACTGCCACGGAACCGGCCGTGGAAGGTGAGGAAGAAGAGCCGGAAGGAATAAAAGGCCGTGATAAAGGCGACCACGAGGCCAATGAACCAGGCAAACCGGCCGGAACCGATGTTGGTGGTGTAGGCCATGAGCAGGATCTCGTCCTTGCTGAAGAAACCGGCCAGGCCGGGCGCACCGGAAATGGACAGTGAGGCAAGGAGAAAGGTCCAGTAGGTGATGGGCAGGTATTTCTTCAGCCCCCCCATCGACCGGACATCCTGCTCGCCGCCCATCGCGTGGATCACCGAACCGCAGCCGAGAAAGAGCAAGGCCTTGAAATAGGCGTGGGTAAAGAGATGAAAAATACCGGCAGAATAGGCCCCAACCCCGCAGGCGACGAACATGTATGAGAGCTGGCTGACGGTGGAGTAGGCCACCACCCGTTTGATATCCGTCTGGACCAGGGCGATGGTCGCGGCGAACAGGCAGGTGACGGCCCCCACCACGGTGATGACGTTGAGGGCCACGGAGGAGAGCTCGAACAACGGGTTGCAGCGGGCCACCAGGAAGACGCCGGCGGTCACCATCGTGGCGGCATGGATCAGGGCCGACACCGGCGTGGGGCCCTCCATCGCGTCCGGCAGCCAGACATGCAGCGGGATCATGGCGCTCTTTCCCACCGCGCCGCAGAACAGCAGCAAGGCGATCAGGGTGGGGAGTTCGAAGGTCAGCCCGAGCAGGGTGAACTGCTGGCCGACGATACCAGGGGCGGCCTGAAACACCTCTTGGTAGTGGAGCGTGCCGAAGGTGACGAACACCAGCATGATGCCAAGACTGAGGCCGAAATCGCCGAACCGGTTGACGATAAACGCCTTTTTGCCGGCATCGGCGGCGCTTTTCTTCTGGTGCCAGAAGCCGATCAACAGATACGATGAGAGGCCTACCGCCTCCCAGCCGAAGAACAGTTGCAGAAAATTGTTGCCGAGCACCAGCATCAGCATGGAAAAGGTGAAAAGGCTTAAATATGCGAAAAAGCGCGGATAACTTGGGTCGCCCTGCATGTAGCCCACCGAGTAGATGTGCACCAGCAGGCTGATGCTGGTGACAACGATGAGCATGGCGGCGGTGAGCTGGTCCACCAGGAATCCGAAACTCACCTGAAGGTCGCCGGCGGTGATCCAGGTATAGAAATCGGCATCGGTGACAACGCCGTGCGCCACGTCCCAGCCGGCGGCCAGGGCGCATCCCAACGAGATGGAAGCTGCCAGGATGGGAAGCCGGTGGGCCCGGCTTCCCATCCACTTGCCGGAGAGGAGGGTCAAGAGGAAAGAGAGAAGGGGGGCAAGCGGCAGCAAAACAAGATACAACGGCATGATCACTCCTTCAGACTGGTTATCGAGTCGCTGTACACTGAGCGCCGGTTACGGAACAGGGCCAGCATGATTCCCAGGCCGATGGCGGCTTCGGCGGCGGCCACCGCAATGACGAAGAAGGTGAAGATCTGGCCCCGCAGGTCTTGAAGATAATGGCTGAGGGCCACCAGGTTGAGGTTGGCGCCATTGAGCATCAGCTCGATGCACAAAAACATGACGATCATGTTCCGGCGGGTCAAAAAGCCATACAGGCCGATGGCAAAAAGCGCCGCCGCCAACAGGAGATACCAGCTCAACGGCACCATCAGCGCACCTCCTCTTCGGCCGTTGTAGCGGCGCGGTCGCGCCGGGCCAGCGCCATGCCGCCCACCACGGCGACCAGCAGGACGATGCCGGCGATCTCAAAGGGCAGCAGATAAGTGGTGAACAGCTCAACGCCCAGGTGCAAGACCCCGGCGGGAGCCGTGGCGTCAGGCACCTCGACCTGCGCCCGTCCCACGCCGTAGGCCAGGGCCAGAAAGAGCAGCAGGGCGACGAGAAAGCTGTTGGAGTGCCAGTCCACAAACCGCTCGCTTTGCACCTCCCGCCGGAGATCGACCAGAAAGACGACAAAGAGGTAGAGGACTAAAATGGCGCCCGCGTACACGATCATCTGGACCGCGGCCAAAAACTCGGCCCCCAAGGTCAAATAGATGCCCGCCATGTGCAGGAACATCGCCAGCACCAGGAGTACCGCGTGCACCGGGTTCCGGCGGGTGACCGCGGCGCCGGCCAGCCCCAGGATCATCACCGCGAAGTAAGCAAACAGTATCTTGGGCAAGGTCAGCATAAAGCCTCCTCCCTTTTTCCCAGCGGTTTGGCGCGGTGGGCCGGCCCCACCACCTGGCCGGCGGGTCGCCAGTCGGCCGGCACCGGTTTCCGGCGGCCGGCGGCGAGCATCCGTTCCTCCATGCCCCGCTGCTGCCAGAAGGGGTTGACGTACTGTGCCGGATCGTGGCCGCTTTCAGTCAGAAAACGGTCCCAGTTGGCCAGCAGCCGCTCCTGGTCAAAGAAATTCGCCCGCCGGTCGTACGCGGAATACTCGTACACCTCGGTGAGCACAATGGCGTTCACCGGGCAGACCTCTTCGCAGTAGCCGCAGTAGACACAGCGGAACGCCTCTATCTCGTACCGTTCGACGATCCGCGGCCCGCCCTCTTCCTCCTGCCGGAAACGGATGGTGATGCATTGGGAGGGACAAACTGCGGCGCACCGCATACACGCCACGCAGCGGCAGGCGCCGCTTTCAGGATCGCGGGCCAGGGCGTGCTGGCCGCGAAAGCCCAGAAACGGCTGCCGCTTCTCGGTGGGATACTGCCGGGTCACCGGCTTGGAAAACAGGCGCCGCAGGGTAAGGGCCATCCCTTTCAGGATCTCCACCAGGAAGACGGTCGCAACGATGCCTCGTTTTTTTCGTTCCGTGACGAGCATGGCCATGTTTTGTCTCCAGGGTTATCAGTCCGTCGAAAAAGCCGTCCCTGGTTTTTCGATCCCGGTTGGGCAAAGCACAGGTTGTCGGAAGCGCCTTCGGCCTTCCGACGGTTCACTGGCGTTGCTCGTGGCAAGCGTGTCAGACCAGCGCCGATGCGACTTGGCAAGGCC
>WFOD01000207.1 GCA_015488275.1 Deltaproteobacteria bacterium | reverse complement strand
GGCGGGGAGGGGGGCCTTTTCCCCGTGGCGGGCGGCCAGCTCGTCCAGGGCCTGGTTGAGCCTGGCGCGTTGCGCGCTTGCTGTGGCAAAGAGCCCGAGTTGCCCTTGGTGGCCGTCGCAGAGATCGCCGGCCGTCACTCCAAGCAGGCGCACCGGCCGTTGGCCCGCTTCGGTGCGCGCGAGCAGGGCTGTGGCTGCCCGGTAGAGCGAGGCCTGGTCGTCGGTTGGCGCGCCGAGGCGGGTACGGCGGGTGATGGTGGTAAAGTCTGGGTAGCGCACTTTGAGCGTTAGCGAGCGGGCGCGTTTGCCCGCCCGCCGCAGCCGCCGGGCCACCCGGATACAAAGATCGAGAAGGACGGCCGCGAGCCTGCCGGTATCGGCGATATCGGCGTCAAAGGTCTCTTCATGGCCGATGGATTTGGGAGGAGAGCACGGGACCACCGGCCGGTGGTCGATGCCGCGGCATGCCTGATACAGCAGGCGCCCAGCCTTGCCGAACCGGTCAACGAGATAGGGTTCGCGCAGACGGCGGAGGTCGCCAATGGTCTTGATCCCGATTTCGGCCAGCCGCGCCACGGTTTTTGGCCCCACCCCCCACAGGCGATCGATGGGCAGCGGCGCGAGAAATCTCTGTTCCTCCCCTGACGGGACCACGGTAAGGCCGTCCGGCTTGTCTTGGTCGGAGGCGATCTTGGCCACCAGCTTGGAGGTGGCCACGCCTGCCGATACGGTGAGGCCGGTTTCCTGGAGGACGGCTTCCTTGATCTTTCGCGCGATGGCCTCCGGCGGGCCGAAGAGGCGCTGGCTCGCCGTCACGTCGCAAAACGCCTCGTCCAGGGAAAGGGGTTCCACCAGAGGCGTATAGCGGTGAAAGATGGCCATGATGGCGGCCGATACTTGACGGTAACGGGCCGGGCGCACAGGCAGCGCCACGGCCTCGGGACAGAGACGGCGGGCCGTGCTCATGGGCATCCCCGAGCGAACGCCGAACACTCTTGCCTCGTAGGAGGCGGTGCTCACCACTGCCCGCGTCCCCCGGCCGCCGACAATGAGTGGCCGGCCGGCCAGCCGAGGATCGTCGAGCACCTCCACGGCGGCGTAAAAGGCGTCCATGTCCAGGTGGATGATGGCGCGGGGAGAGGTGTCTTTGACTACGGGCATGGGACGATCGGGGGGCGGTTTTCGTCAAAAGATTGACGGTTGGCGGCGCGTTGGAAAACGGGCCGTGTGCGGCACAGGGACGCGCCGCCGAATTCCGCCGGCTCTTTTTGTGTTTTCCCGGCCGGCTATCGTGCCAAAGGCTCCAGGGAGGCGGAGCGAACCGGGCCGTGCCCGGAAAATACCCGAAAAGGAGCCAAGGAATTCGAGATGTCGGCCGAAATTTCACTTCGGCCGACCGTGGCCGGAAAAGCCGGGTAGGGCTTTTCTCACGGGCTGTTTAGATGGCCGGGCGGACGGCAAATGCGTCAGCCTTCCCGGCATGATTTACCCATTCCTGCCAGCTGGATTCAAGTCTTTTTCGCTCAGGTCGATAAGGTGAAGTAAAGGTCCTATCTCCCTGGCCGTGGGCCGATCAGCGCGGCTCGGCAAGCAGGGGAGGGCGGTGGCCGGTGAGTATGGCACGGAAATCGCTAGGGCAACAGGATAAAGGACAGGCTAAGCCCGCCAAACGATCATGAAGAAGATGGAAGGACGCCCAGTACGACCATGAACGCACCTGTTGCCAGCATCCACGAGCTCTCTTCTCCTGCGCCGCCCGCTGCGGTGAACGTCGATCGTCTGATCGTGGAGCTTGACTACCAGCGGCGCAAGGCCGAGCAGTTGGCCCTGATGAACGAACTCCACGCCCGGCTGGCGCGGGCCATCGACCTGCCCGGCATGATCGAGGCCTTTTCCGTCTGGCTCCTGCCCCATGTGGAGCACGAACTTATTGCTTACCGGAATCCGGCCCGCGGCCGCTCCCACTTCTTTTGTTCTTCTCACGGTCCCCTGCGGCGGCAGGTGGTGCGGATCGCGGCCGAGGCCCTTGGGCCGGCCGGCCGGCCGGCCGGCAAGATCGAGGGGTTTTCTCTCTACCGCTGGCGGCTGGACAGCAGGCCCGGCGATAAGGATGTGGTGGTGCTCGTCTGCCAGCGTCCTTTGGACCGTTCTTCTTTGTCCTTTGTGCGCGACGCCTTGGACGTGTTGCGCGAACCCTTGCGCCGCGCCCTGGATTACGAGGATCTGTTCGAAATGGCCAACCACGACGCCTTGACCGGCTTGGCCAACCGGCGGGTCCTCGATGACCGGATCGGGCCAATCATGGACAGCGCCCGCCGGCACAAGCGGCCACTGGTGGTGGCCGCCTTGGACCTGGATCATTTCAAGGAGGTCAACGACCATCTTGGTCATGCCGAAGGGGACCGGGTGCTGCAACAGGTGGCGGCGGTGATGCGCCAGGCCGTCCGTTCCAGCGATCTCTTGGTGCGGATGGGCGGGGACGAGTTTCTTCTCGTCCTGCCCGAGACCTCGCTCAACGACGCCCGCACCCTGGCCGAACGGCTGGTGCGGCAGATCGCCGGCCTGGATATCGAGGCCGGCGGCCGCCGGCTGGGCGTGAGCATTGGGCTCGTCTCCTGGCGGCCCGGCATGTCCAAGGAGGAGTTGCTCCAGAAAGCGGATGAAACCCTGTATCGTGCCAAGGCCGCAGGACGCAATCGGGTGGCCGTTGCTGGCAGCCGCGCCCGCGGCGGCCGGCAGAGGCGCCGATAGCCGTTTCTTGGCCTGCCCCATACCCCCGCCCCGCTTGACCGGGGAAGATGCTCGCCGGCGGCCGCGCCATGTGGTCTCCGGCGTTTTTATCAGTCCGTCGAAAGAGCCATCCTGGCTTTCGATCATCGGTGGGCTGTTATCAGCCCGTCGAAAAAGCCCTCCCTGGCTTTTTCGACCACGGTTGGCCAGAACCGAGTTCCGGCCAACCTCACGAATTCCTTGGCTCTTTCAGAGCCAGCGGAATTCGGCGGCACCTCCCTGTGCCGCACACAGCCCGTTTTTCAACGGGCTGTTATGGTGCGAACCAGAGTTTGATGAGGAGAGCCCATGCAACGGTTCCGGATCAAGACCATGAACGCCATTGCCCCAGAGGGGCTGGCCCTGTTGGGGGAAAACTGCGTGGTTTCCCCTGACGAGCCCGATCCCCACGGCATCCTGGTGCGATCCGCAGAAGTGGATACCGGTGCCTACCCTTCGTTGCTTGCCGTGGCCCGGGCTGGCGCTGGGGTGAACGCCATTACGGTGGACAAGGCCACGGCGCAGGGCATCCCGGTCTTCAACACGCCGGGTGCCAATGCCAACGCCGTGGCCGAGTTGGTGTTCGTCATGCTCGGCATGGCGGCGCGCCACATCCCGCAGGGCATGGATTTTTGCCGTTCGCTTGCCCACCTCAGCGATGCCGAGATCGCCCGCCAGATCGAGGCCAACAAAGGGCTGTTCAAGGGGTTCGAGTTGGCCGGCAAGACCTTGGGCGTGCTTGGCCTGGGAAAGATCGGCGTTCTGGTGGCCAACCGCGGGGCGCGCAACGGTATGCGGGTGCTGGGCTTTGATCCCTTTCCAGCCATCGAGAACATCCACCAGCTCTCACCCCGGGTGGAGTTCGTCCGCAGTCAGCGGCGGGTGGTGGAGGCGGCCGATATCCTCACCCTGCATATGCCGCTCACCGACGCCAGCCGCAACCTGGTGGACAGCTCCTTTATCGCTACGATGCGGGAAGGAGCGATCCTCGTCAACTACGCCCGCGGCCCCATCGTCGATCCAGCGGCCGTGCTCGCCGCTTTGGACAGCGGCCGTCTTTCGGCCTATGTCACCGATTTTCCCACCGCAGACATGCTCCATCACCCCAAGGTGTTGTTCTCGCCTCACCTGGGCGCTTCCACCGAGGAGTCGGAGGAGCAGTGCGCGGTCATGGCGGTCAAGGAGCTCATGGCCTACCTCGAACTGGGCACCGTCACCCGCAGCGTCAACTTTCCCACCGCCGAGTCCATTCCCTCGGACAAGGCGGTGTGGCGGCTGGTGCTCATCAACCGCGACGTGCCGGGCATGATCGGCTTTGTCTCCCAGGCCATTGGCGCGGCCGGCATCAACATCGCCAGCTACCTGAACGAGTCCAACGGTGAAATCGGCTACAACATCATTGACCTCGAGGCGGAGCTGCCCGCCACGGTGGCCGCCACGATCACCGAGCATCCGGATGTGATCCGCCTGCGCTGCATCCCGCTGCGCAACGGCGGCCCGCCAGCGCCGTAATATCCGCCAGCACGAGATAAAGGGCGGGGATGAGCACCAGGGTGATGCCCGTGGCCAAGAGGATGCCCCAGCCCAGGCTGATGGCCATAGGGATGAGGAACTGGGCCTGGACGCTGGTCTCAAAGATCATGGGCATGAGGCCGAAAAAGGTGGTGAGCGAGGTGAGGAGGATGGGCCGGAAGCGGCGGCGGCCCGCGTCGCGCACCGCCTCGGCCGCGGACTGGCCTGCGGCGCGGTTACGGTTCGTTTGGTCGATGAGGAGCAGGGAGTCGTTGACCACCACGCCGGAAAGGGCGACGATGCCGAAAATGCTCAGGATGCTGAGATCAAATCCCATCAGCAGATGACCGACGATGGCGCCGACAATGCCAAAGGGGATGGCGGCCATGACGAGAAAGGGCTGGGTGTACGAGCGGAAAGGGATGGCCAGCAGGGCGTAGATGGCAAAAAGCGCCAGGATAAAGCCGCGGCCCATGCTCTGCATGGAGTCCCGCCGTTCCTTGGCCTCGCCACCCATGGTCCAGGCCAGGCCCGGATAATCGGCCATGAGCGCCGGCAGTACGGCGCGGCGCAGATCGGCGAGGATCTCCTCGGCGTTGGCCTGTTTGGCGTCCACCGTGGCGGTGATCTCCACCACCCGTTTGAGGTTGTGTCGGTTGATCACCGAGTATCCCCGGCCCTCCTGGAGCCGCGCCACTTCCAACAGGGGAGTGAAACCGCCGCTGGGCGTGCGGACGAACAGGTCCGTCACAGTGGCCAGCCGCCGGCGGTCGTCGGCTGGATAGCGCACCATCACCTTGACCTCGTTGCGTCCCCGTTGCAGGCGCAGGGCCTCGGCGCCGTAAAAGGCGTTGCGCAGCTGGCGGCCGATCTCCGCCTCGCTGAGGCCCAGGGCCCGCCCCTTGCCAGTAAGGGTGATCTTGAGTTCTCGTTTGCCCTGCGGATAGCTGTCGGCGATCTCGCCCACGCCGCGGTAGGCGGCCAGGGCCTGTTTGAGGCGGTTGGCGGCCGCTGTGAGCACCGCGAAATCGTCATGGGCCAACTGCACATCGATATTGGCCCCCAGCCGCATGAGGTTGGAGTTAAAGGTAAGGGACTTGGCGCCGGCGATTTCGCCAACCCGCTGCCGCCACCGGCGGGTTATCTCGGCCGCTGGATAGCCCCGCTCCTCGCTGCCTTCGAGGAGCAGCGCGATGTTGGCCAGGTGGGCCGCCTCCTGGCCCGCCTTGCCCACCGGGCCGCCCAGGGGCATGGTGCCGCCGGCCACGGTATAGACATGGCGCAGGGTGGGGAGATCGATCCCCAGTTCGCGTTCGTACTCCGCCACCACCTCCCTGCCCGCCTGGGCGATGCGGCGGGCGATGCTCTCGGTCTTTGCCGCCGGTGTGCCCCGTTCCATTTCCAAGGCGCAGATGATCCGGTCGCCGTCCACCTCTGGCATGAAGCGGAATTTGACGACGCCGCCGCGCACCAGCCCCACGGTGGCGAGGAGAAGGGCCACGGCCGTGGCCAGGGTGACGTAGCGGTAGGCAAGGGCCTGGTCGAGGAACCGGCTGTAGGGGCCGTCGATGAACCGGCCCAGCGCCCGGACAAAACCGGCCCGGAAGCGGGCCGCAGGCGTGGGCCGGTCGCTGCGCGGCGGCCGGCCGTGGCCAAGGTGGGCCGGCAAAACGAAAAGGCTCTCTATGAGGGAGACGAGCAGCAGGGTGATGACCACCAGGGGGATCACCCGGATGAACTTGCCCATTGAGCCGGAGACCGTGGCCAGGGGCACAAAAGCGGCCACTGAGGTGAGGATGGAGAAGACCACCGGCCCCGCCACCTCGCGCACGCCGTCGATGGCCGCCTGGAGAAAGGGTTTCCCCCGCTGCCGGTGTTCGAACACGTTTTCTCCCACAACGATGGCGTCGTCCACCAGGATGCCCAGGGCCATGATAAAGGCGAACAGCGAGATCATGTTGATCGACACGCCGGCAAGGGGCAGAAAAAGGAGAGCGCCGCAAAAGGAGATGGGGATGCCGAGCATCACCCAGAGCGCGAGACGGGTCTGGAGGAAAAGGGTGAGGGTGATGAACACCAGGGCCAGGCCAAAAAGGGCGTTTTTTTGCAAAAGGTGCATCCGGCTGGCGAACAGCTCGGAGACGTCGTGCCATACAGCGAGCTGAAGGCTGGCCGGCAGCTCGCGTTCCTTCCGCTCTTTGTAGGCCCGTACCAGGTTGGCGATCTCAATGGGCTTTTCGTCTCCTACCCGGAACACCACCACCATTGCCGCAGGCTTGCCGTCGAAGAACGACACCGTATCCGTGTCGGCGAAATCGTCGTGGATCACGGCCATGTCGCGCAGCCGCACCACTGAGCCATCCGGCCGGACGATGATCGGCAACTCGCCGTATTCGCGGCCGGAGTATCGCTTGCCCTTGGTGCGGAGCAGCACTTCGCCGCCGGTGGCCTTGACCGAGCCTGCGGGCAGGTCCACGGCCGCCGCCCGGATACGGCGAGCGATCTCCTCCAAGGTGAGACCGTAGCGCCGCAGGGTCGCTTCTTTCACCTCCACGCTGATCTCGTAGGGCCGCACGCCGCCGAGCTCCACCTGGGTGATGCCGTCCAGGGCCAACAGATCGTCGCGGATGGCCTCGGCCTGCTGCCGCAGGGCGAGGGGCGGGGCGTCGCCGTACACCACGAGCGAGATCACCTCGTTGCGGTTGGTGAGCTTGGTGATCACCGGTTTTTCCGCTTCTTCCGGAAAGGTGGTTATCCGGTCCACCTCGCTTTTGATATCGGCCAGCACCTCGTCCACGTCCGCCCCCTTCTTGACCAGGGCGGTGACCGTGCCGCGCCCTTCGGCCGCTTGGGAGTCGATCTCTTCGATGCCGTCGATGCCGCTGATCCGGTCTTCGATCTGGAGAACGATCCCTTCCTCCACCTCTTCGGGGCCTGCCCCCGGATACTCGACGCTCACCTGGACCCGGTCGAGGATGACCTCGGGAAAGATCTCTTGCTTGACCGTCGGGCCCACGAGCAGGCCGCCGATCACAAAGACCAGCATGAGGAGGTTGGCGGCCACGTGGTTGTCCGCCATCCAGGCCAGGGCGTTTTTCATTCCGCCGCCTCCCTGGCAAGCGGTGGGTTGGCGATACGCACTTTCATGCCATTGGCCACGCCGCTGAGCGCGGTGGCGACCACTGTCTCGCCGCCAGCGAGCCCCTGGTCGATCCACGCCTCGTCGCGGGTGAGACGCGCCACGTGCACCTCTTGCATGCGGATGCGTCCCTCTTGCACCAGCCAGAGCACGTTTCCTTCCCGGAGGACGGCGCGCGGCACCACGACCACCGGTCCGGTCGCGCCTCCGTGGATGGTCACCTCCACGAGCATGCCAAGAAGGAGGGGGGCGTCCTTCTGGTCGCGGTAGGGCTGGTCAACGGTGACCACGAGTTGGGCCGTTTTGCCCTGGGGCTCCACCTCGGCGAGGAGGCGCGCCACCCGGCCGGTCCAGCGCCATTGCCGCTTGCCGGCGCGCAACACGATATCGGCAACGGCCGCCTCTTGTCCGCCCACAGTGATCCAAGCGAGTTCGGCGACAGGCACTGGGGTGAGGATCTCAAGCCGGTCGGCGGCGATCACTGTGAGCAGGCGCGTTCCCGCCTTCACATACGTTCCCTTTTCCACCGATTCGGTGAGGATCCGGCAGGTGAAAGGGGCGGAGATACGGGTTCGCGCCAGATTCTGTTCCGCCTGGGAGGCCGCCGCCCGGGCCGCCCGCAGGGCCGCCTCAGCGGTGGCGATCTGGGGAGCGAGGATCAAAAGGGAAGGGGGCGGGATCTCGGCGCCGTTGCGGCGGACCCATTCTTTGCGCGCCGTTGCCGCCTTGGCGCGGAGGATGGCCAGATCGCTCTTTGCTTGGATCACTTTCGCCTTGGCCTGCTCCAGGGCGAGGCGGTAGTCGGTATCGTCCACGGTAAAGAGCAGCTCGCCGGCGGCGAAAAACGCGCCGGTGGCCAACTGGGGAGCCACGTCCGTCACCACGCCGGCCACCTGGGGGGCGATTTCCGCCCGGCGGGCTGACTGGACCGTGCCCAGGGCGGAAATGAGCACGCGGCGTTCGGCCCGTTCCGCGGTCACCACTTGCACGAGGGCGCCGCGATCGGTGGGCGCGGTGCGGGAGGGATGGGGACGGCGGCCGGCCATCCACTGCATGAGGCCGAAACCGCTGGCCAGGACGAGGGGAACGAGGAGGAGGGTGATGAACAGACGGCGCTTGGACATCAGGGGCTTTCCTTGGCAGCCCGTTTTTCAACGGGCTGTTATCTGCTGTGAGGGCGTTGGGTGAGAGGCGCCGCCGGGCGCCTCAAGAACGACAACTAGGTATGATGCCATGTTCCCGGCGGCAGGGCCATAAAAAAACCAGGGAGGCCCCATACGGAACCCCCCTGGCCAGGGGAAGGAGGAGTAAAACGCATGATTGTGGCCGTGACCAGCGGCTCCGGCCATCAAGCATTTAATTGAATTCTAATGTTCCAGGGGGAGCCTGTCAAGCGATTTTTTTACGGCTTTTTCCCACGTGCTGGGACGGGGCAGGCCGCTCCGGAATCCCCGGTTTAAGCCAGAGGGAGGATATTTTCAGTGCTCTTTGTGGGAATGGTAAATTTCTTTTATTTTTGAGATGTTGTCGAGAAAGATATCCACAAGTTGCGGGTCGAACTGGCGGCCGCGGTTGCGGCGGATCTCGGCCACCGCCTTGTCCACCGGCCAGGCTGGCTTGTACGGCCGCTTGGAGGTCAGGGCGTCGAACACGTCGCAAATGGCGGTGATCCGGGCGGCCAGGGGGATGGCCCGGCCGTTGAGCTGGCGCGGATAGCCGGTGCCGTCCCACCGTTCATGGTGGGAGAGGGCGATGGCCCGCGCCACCCGCAGCACGTCGGACTCCTCGCCCCGCAGGAGTTGCGCGCCGATGTGGCAGTGGTTTTTCATCTGCTCGAATTCCGAGGCGGTGAGCTTGCCGGGCTTGCGCAAGATGGCGTCGCTGATGCCGATCTTGCCGATGTCGTGCATGGGCGCGGCAAGGGACAGGATGCGGCGGGCCACCCTGGGCAGGCCGCTGGCTTTGGAGACGACGGCGCAGTAGCGGCTGATCTTGGTGAGGTGCTTGCCGGTGCTGCTGTCCCGGAACTCGGCCGCCCGCGCTAGGCGGACGACCACTTCCATCTGCGAGCTCCAGAGTTTTTTCGTCTGGTTGCGGACCGTGGCTTCGATCGCTTGGCGGTGACGCAGGAGTTGCCGTTGGATGGCGTCGAGTTCGTGTTCAGCGACCATTTCATTGGTCACGTCCACCAGCACCCCGTGCGACAGGCAGAGCCGGTCCTGGGGATAGCTTTCAACCACGGCCTGGTCCTTGAGCCAGCAAAAGGCGTTGTCGCCGATCGCCACCTTGTACACCGCGTTGACAAAGCCCTCGGCCTCCTGCTGGCGGCGGAGTTGGGGACGGAGCTGGCGCAGGTCCGGTTGCCGCAACGTTTCCCGGGCCACGGGCCGTTGCAGCGAGGGCCGTTTGTACACGTGGCGGTCCACGGTCCGCTGGCGGAAGGCAGCGGCAAGATCGCCGTCCGGGCAGGCGAGGAGCCGGCGGAGATTACGGCCGGCGTATTCGTACCAGATGGTGGTGGAGTCGGCGTGCCAGGCAGAGATATAAGGAATAACCGGCGTCACGGCCTGGTCAAAGGCGTGGTAGCGCAGGACGTATTCCGTGACTTTGCGTTTGAGCGAGGCGCTGTAGGGACCAAAAAGGATTCTACCGCAGTAGTCGTGCGCTGCGATCCATTGCAGGTCCGGCAGCCGGTCGATGGACGTGTCCGACACCTGGGTGTCTCTCCCCTCCAGTGGTTCCAATGGCCAGAAGGCCGCCGCCCTTCCCCCTCGCTCCGTTTGCTGGCGGCCGTCCCGGCTGCGGGAGCCCGGCCCTGAAACGGCGCGCCGTTGTTCCCGGCGCCGCTCCAGGCGGTTGCTTCCGCGCCGTAAAGGCCCTGCTTGTGCTCTTGGCTATCAAGCAGTTGAAAAGATCAATAGGCCGACTATACCGGGTTCTGCGCCGGCCGGCAAGGCGCAAATGCGCGGCTACGGCCTGTGTCCGCCCAGGATCGGGCCCCGGGCCACGAGATGGGCGAGGATGAGGCCGAAGAACGATGCGCCCCCGGCAGAGGTGAACCGCCAGCCGAGATGGGTGTGGCAGTCGGCGCACAGGGCCACCTGCCAGACGTGGCCGGGAAACCAGGTGTGCTCGCTGGTGGGTGATCCAATGGCGCGGCAGCCCGGCGCCCGCTGGAAGCAGCCGATACGGAAGTCGATGCCCGCCGGGTTGGTGCGCCGGTGGCGGTGGCGGCCCAGGACCGTTATCCTTTCCGCCTCCCGGGTCACGGGCAGGAAACAGAAGGCGCAGAGGATGGCGTCCTCGATCTCTTCCATCTCCCCGTGGTGGGGCGCGGGGGCGGCGGCGCCCCTTTCCGCCCGCTGGCGGTCGAGGCACAGGGGAAGCAGAGGCATGACGAAGGGAGTGCAGTGCATGAACGCGAACCCAGTTTCTGGAGCTTCCGGCACGGCGCCGGCTCGGGAAACAGAAAAAATTTCCATGTGCCGCACCCAGCCCGTTTTGCAACGGGCTCCAGGCCCGTGGCGGCGGCAAGGGGGGGGGTCAGGGGCCGGCCGAATCCCGGAAAAGGACCTCGCCCCGCTGCAGGACCACAGTGGCGACAAGGACGATGCCTACTCCTGGCCAAACCGTCGTCGGCGGCAGGCCGTGACCGCAAAGCCAGTCGATGACGATCACCAGACCTGGATAGAGATAGCTGTAAGCCATCACCCTGGTGGGACCAAGATGGAGCGTTGCCCATTGGGAGAGAAAAAAGGTGATCATGGTGGTGAACACGGCAAGGTAGGCGACGCCGAGCCAGGCGCGCAACGGCACGGCGCTGGGGTCAAAGGCGGCGAGCTGCGGCAGGGAGAAGCACAAGAGCCAGGCCACGCCGGTGGCCAAAATCCAAAACGTCATCACCTCCATCGGTTCTCCCCGGTGAAACTTTTTCACCAGGGGGGTGTAGAGGGCCATGAGCAGGCAGCCGGCAAAAAAGATGACGTCTCCTTGGTTGTACTCCAAGGCCAACAGGCGGTGGATATCGCCCCGGAAGATGACCCAGAGGGCGCCGGTCATGCCCAAGAAGAGGGCGATGAGCCGGGAGCGGCCAAGGCGCTCTCCCAGCAACAGGGCGCCGTAAAGTCCGGAGAGCCCTGGCACCGTGGTGTAGATAGCGCTGGTGTTCAAGGCGGTGGTAAAGCGCAAGGCGAGGAACATCAGCCAGAAAAAGCCGGTCAGGCAGAAGGCGATGGTTGCGTATCCGGCCAGGCGAGCGGGAGAGGGGAGGCGCAGCGGCCGGCGGCGGCCGGCCAAGGGGGCGAACAGGAAGGCGGCCAGGGTAAAGCGCAGAAGGGTGAGGAGTTGTGGGTCCAGATCATGGGCAATGGCCGCCCCCACGGTGAACGAGGTGGAGACCAGGGCCGCGGCGAGCAGCATGAGCGCGTGCACGAAAGAGGCCGGTGGGCGGGGGGGATCTGCGGCGGGAGAGGAGGACATGCGTGGCGCTTGCGGCTGAAGACTTGTCTTTTGCTCTACGATCGGGTAATGGTGCGGTATTGTACCGGTTTTTTTGCGGTAATGCACAGCCGTTCGTTCCTGCTGGCGGCGGGAGAGGGAACAGGCTGAAAAGAGCTTGGTGGGGAGGGCCTGTGCCGGTTTTTCCCACAGAAAGCCTCCGCTGGCGTGTGTCATGTTCCGAAAGCCTTCTTCTTGTGCCGCGGAGGCTTTTTTTTCGTGAGGTCACAGGGCGCTGAACCTGCGGTCCTGCCGGGAAACGGGCGGCAGGCCTGGTTTAGCAGCCCGTTGCAAAACGGGCTGTGTGCGGCACAGGGACGTGCCGCCGAATTCCGCCGGCTCTTTTTGTGTTTTCCCGGTTGGCTGTCGTGCCGAAAGCTCCAGGGACGCGGACCGAACCAGGCCGTGCCCAAGGAATATCCGAAAAAGAGCCAAGGAATT
>WFOD01000206.1 GCA_015488275.1 Deltaproteobacteria bacterium | reverse complement strand
GAACGGCTCCGCCCTGCTGGTGCACGTAACCGACCGGACGCCGGCCGCCACCCTTCCCCTCGAGACAGTGGCGGCACGCATCCGCGCCACCCTTGAAGAGCAACGCCGGCAGCGGTTACGTTCCACGCTCACGGCAGAATTACGGGCCAAGTCACGCATCAAGATCAACCAGGAGGTCTGGCGGGGCTTGCAACAGGAATTGGGGAAGCCAGAAAGGTCCCCTTGACGCTGCCGCACGCCAGCCCGTACAATACAGCCCAGCCACCTGGCGTACAACCAAGACCATCTTTTGCCGGCGGATGTTGCTTCCTCCGGGATATCGATGGAAAAAAAACGGCAAAACAATCCACAAGGAGACGACAATCCCGTGCAGCCGCGAGCCGGCGACACTGCTCCCAAGGCCCGGGCGCAACGCTACAACCGTCTCGCGGTCGTCGCCCTCGTGGGCCTCGCCGTGGGACGCAGCGCGCCGCTGCTGGCCGCCGGGCTATCGGTAAACGCCGAACTTACGGGCACCGATGGAAGCGATCCCGCTGTTCGCGCCCTTGATCAGCGCTACGACCTCAACCTCTCCCACCAGGCGGCCCTGACCAGCCTGATGCGCCTTTCCGGCGCCATGCGCTACAGCCGCACGGTGAGCGACGGCGATACCCGCCAGGTCCTCGCCCCCAGCCTCGATGCCACATTGACCAACAAGCTGTTCGCCCTTGCCCTTCAGGGCACGGCGGACAAGACCATCACCGAAGGCGAGGCCGCCACGGAGACCTACACCTGGGAAGCGTCTTTTCGCAGCAAGCAAACCGCCTTTCCCGTGCCCACCCTACGCCTTTTCGCCGGTCAAACCTGGGCGAAAGACAGCGACACCCCCTCACGCCAAGACAGCCGCGCAAGTCACGCTGGGGGCAACGCCGCCTGGAGGATGCCCGTAGGCGATCTACGCCTTGACTTCCGTCTGGCGCGCACCACCGACCGGGTCACGGACCATACTGGCCGCAACCGCCAGTTTCAGGCCGCCTTCACCACCCAACGCGCCTTTTTCGCCGATCGCTTGACCCTCTCGCTCAACCAGCAATTCTCCCGCACGACCACGGAACATACCGCCCCCACGGACCTCTTCGGCCAAGCCCTTTTGCCCGTCACCCTCAGCGCGGTGCAGGCCGGCACCCCGCCAGCCGACCCAACCGTCAGCCTGCCCACCGTCCCAGCGCTCCACGACGGGGATCTGCAGACCACCGCTTTCTCGCTACCCGTTCTCCCCGCAACGGCAAGCGCCATCGTCCTCCGTACCGACTATCGCCGGGTGGACACCCTCTATCTCTCCACCGTGGACGACATCTCCACGCTGGCCGGCAACCTCGCCTTTGCCCTTTACGCCAGTGACAACGGTTCCACCTGGAGCCTCATCGATCCCGCCGTCCCGTTGAGCTACGACGCCAGCAAACAGCGGCTCATCATCCAAGCCCCCAGCCCAAGCGCCCTGTTTCTCAAGCTGATCACGACCAGCACGCCGAATAGCGAAATAAAACTCGCCGAACTCACGGCTTGGCACACGGTGCTGGCCAATAGCAGCGCCACGGCGACGGAAAAGACGTGGAACGAAAACGTGACCACCGATGTGGGCGCCGCCGTGAGATTGCGGCCCGACCTCTCCCTCCACTACACCCTGTCGTATCAGAAAAACCGGGCCGAGAGCCTGCCTACCTACCAACGCTGGCAACTGAGCTCTGGCCTCAACTGGAACATACGGCCAGACCTCGATCTGGACCTGCGCTCCACCGCCCTGCTCCAGCACCACGATGGCAAGAGCGAAAACCTCGTCCGCACCTATGGCGGCACGTTCCAGTGGCGGCCGCTGGACACCTTGCAGGTCACAGGAGGAATGGTTTTTAGCGAGACCTTCCTTGCCCAGTATCGCCAATCGCACACCACCACCTACCATGCGTCGGCCGCCGCGGATCTCTACCGTGATCTCGCCTCCCGTCTCGACTACACCCGCACCGTGGGCAACAACGATCTCACGGGCGGCAAGACCACCAGCGACACGGTGACCGCCTACTTCACCGCCAGGCTCTTTCCCTCCCTGCTGGCCGATGTCAATCTCGATCACCGCCGGACCAAAGGCACAAGCTCCTCCACCGCCAACTCGGCCAGGCTCGCCCTTGCCTGGCGGCCGTCAGCGGTCTTCTCCCTCCGTTCATCGCTCACCGGCAACTGGGCGGAAAGCGACACCACCACCGCCAGCCTGACCGTGGACCTGGCCATGACCAGCAAAACCCGCCTGTCGGCCACCTGGCGAGGCTCCCTGCGCCCCACCTTTGAAGAGAGCACGCGCGCCATTTGGTACTGGACCATCAACGATTACCTCCGCCTATCCTGTGAAGGCAGGGTGCAGGATGGCCCCACATCGTCCTGGGACCTCGTTGTCCGCCTGCTTGCCAGCCGCCAACTGCCGTAGCCAAGGCCCCTTACGATGTGTTATACTGAAAAAAGAAGCAACATAACGAAAATATTCCGTTAAGGAGTGCAAACCGTGACAGGCAACAAGCCCGCCCTTCGCGCCGCCATTCTACTTTGCGCATCCCTTCTCCTGCTCGCCGGCTGTGGCGCGCCAACGCTCCAGGACAGTTTCCTCCGGCCCGACCTCGACCTCGCATTCATTGAACGGATCGCTGTTCCGCCTTTTGAAAACCATTCCACGGACAAGTACGCGGGCGCCCGTCTGCGCGACATCACCATCACCCACCTGCTGATGCGAGGCGACTTTACCGTGGTGGACAAAGGGATCGTGGACAGCGCCATCTCCGAGGAGGCGATCAAGCCAGGCGCCCCCCTGGGGGAGGACACGATCAAGCGGCTGGGCCAAGCGCTCGGCGTCCAGGCCCTGCTTTTGGGCACCATCGATCAACTCAGCGAGGACCGGCAAGGTGGGGCGGCCTCCCCCCGCCTGACGTGCACCTTGCGCCTGGTGGACACGGCGGGCGGCACGATCCTCTGGCAAGCGGCCGGCTCCCGCAGCGGCGCCACGATGAGCAGCAAACTGTTCGGCACGGCGGTGCGGGATGAGTTCCAAGTTGGCCGGGAACTCATCGCCGACCTCCTGGCCACCTTGCCGGCCCGTCCTTCCCAAGAACAGGTAAAGAACGAGGAAACAGCAACCGCTGACTGATCCCCTGGACCATGAACCGCCACCGCAGCATGCACCTGCCCCTTTGCTTGCGCCCCGCCGTTGCCGGCATGGCCATTGCCGTAACAATGATGCTTTGCTTTGCGTTCGCACGGCCGGCGTTGGCCGGGGGGCGGCTGGTCATCCTGCCGCCGGCCGATCTCTCACAAGAGTTGAACGGTGTCGCCCTCCACCTCGAAAACCATCTGGCCCGTTACCTGCGCAAAGGGACCGAAATCGTGCCCCAGGACAAGGTAATGGCCTTTCTCTCCCGTCACAGGATCCGGCAAACCGGTGTTGTCACCGCCGCCACGCTTCTCCTCGCCGCCAAGGAGTTGGCCGCCGATTATCTCCTTGTGGCCAACGTCTGCGAGCACAACCTGCGCCCGCCCACGCTTGGCATTACCGCCACCCTCTACCGCACGGCGGACGCCGCCATGATCTGGAGCGACACCGCGGCGGCGGCGGCGGCGGAGCGGCAACGCCTCCTCAAGCCGAAAGAAGACCGCACGCCAGAGGACTTGCTTCCAACAGTCCTCGACCGCCTGTTCGCCCGGCTCCCGACCCTGGATGGCGCGAACGCCACTGTAGGCTACCAGTTGGCCTCACTCCCCGCCCAGACGCCAACCGAACTCTTGGTCGAATCGAGCCGTATCGTGCCGCCAGTGGTGCGGCCGGGCGAACGGGTGCGCTGCATCGTCCGCCTCAGACCGCTCCTCGGCCCTCCACCAAAGATCTATATCAAGGTGGCGGGCACCATCTATCAGGCTCGCATGTCATCAGACGACAACGCCTTTGAAGTGGGATGGGTCGCGCCACAACCCACCAGCCGACCGGCGCGCGTCGCGACGCGCAGCTTTGCCGCGCCCCTGTACCGGGGGGTTCTCGACAGTGAACCAAAAGACGATGTCTACCCTGTGACCTTGGAACTCCTCTGGCCGGACAACCGGCGGCGCCGCCTCCTGCTTGGCTCATACCGGGTGGACAGCGCTCCGCCCCGTTTTGCCCTGCTTCCCAAAGGCAAGCGCCTGGGAGGGATCGCCGCCTTTCGCCAGACCGTGCCCATCCGCGTCAAATGGGAACGGCCCGAGCCCACTGCCCATTGGACCATCAAGATCAGCAATGCAACGGGTAAGGCGGTGCTCATCGAAGAAGGCAACGGTGATCTTCCCAGGCTCCTGGCCTGGAACGGCATGACCGCCGACGGTCCCGCAGCGCCAGGACGTTATACCTTTGCAGTGACAGCCACCGACCGGGCGGGCAACACCGGATCGGCCAGCACCTCCTTGCTCTACCAGCCAAGCATCCCGCCACCCGCGATCACCGCCTGCGCCAACGCCAACAGTGGGTGCGTGGCCATTGATATCGCCTCCCCCGTTCCGCTCACGGATTGGCGCCTCGAACTATGGACGCCGACAGGAGAACTCGAACGCCGCGAAAACGGCACCGCCTTACCCATCACCTTGTCCATTGACGAGGCGATGGAGATCGGGGAACTCCGGCTCCGCCTGACCGATGCGCTCGGCAACCGCCTGCGTACCGATATAGGCCGGCAAGTGCGTCAACTGCTGACCGCGCAGGCCGACGCCACCGCCGACACGCCCACGGAAGACGGGGGCAAGGCATCCTCCCCCCAATGGATCGAGGACTTTTGAGACACCAGGGCCCATTGCAAGGCAGGAGGCCACGGATGGGGCAGAAACACCTCGCCGTGGGAGGCCTATTTGTCGCCGTCTTGCTTGCGGGATGTGTGACAGGCGCACCGCGAACCGAGAAGCTGGCAACAGCGACCATCCTGGACAACTGCCGGCTTCTCGTCTTGCCCTTTATCAACGAAAGCGACGCCCCCAATGCCGGCGTCGTCGCCACCCGCGTCTTTCAAGCCGCCCTTTTCCAGATCGCTGGAATCGCCAGCATCCCGGAAGGAGACGTGCGGACCCTTTACCGGCAACTCCGCCTGCCCCCCACATCGCTTCCCGAAGGAGAACAACGGCGGGTGCTGGCCAGCAGGCTGGACGCCGCCTTTCTCGTCCGCGGCAGAGTGGTGACCATGACGCAGGGAAAGGCTAGCCAGCAAAAAGAGCCAGAAGTGGCCTTGGAGGTGGCCATAGTCAAAAGCGACGACGGCCGGGTCATGGCCTCGACCTACCATCGCCGCAAAGGGGGCGAATACCGCAAGCTCCTGCACTTCGGCGCGGTGCAGACGGTTACCGAGCTGACCCGTCTCGTGGCTGAAGAAATCGTCGCCCGCTGGCGCGCGGAAGGGGTGCTCCGATGTCGCGAGTAGCCATGTGCGGCCATCCCCTGGCAAAGCTCGCCCTCCTTGTCGCCGCCCTGCTGCTCGTTGCCGGCTGTGTAGCGCAAAAAGGGCCCTCCTCGCCTCCAACCGCTGGACGGCAAAAAACGCCAGCCGTCCGCAAGGGCTGCCTCGACTGCCATCCAGACATGACTAGCCGCTTGCTCGACGGCCGGCCGCACCGGCCCGTGGCCGAGCGGAACTGCTACGCCTGCCACCGTCCCCACGGCCTGGTGGGCAGCAGCGCGTTGCGCCAACGGCCGCCCGGCCTGTGTTTTTCCTGCCATCAGGAGTTGACCGAGGCGGCATCCGCGCCATCGAGCCATCCAGAGGTGCGGGAAGGCCGGTGCAGCGCCTGCCATGCCTCTCACACCAGCCCCTTCCCTGGTTTACTGCCCGAGGCCCGGTCAGCCTTCTGTTTCCGCTGCCACGACCAACAACAGTTCCGCCCGCCCGTGCCCCACGCGCCCGTGCAACAGGGATGCAATACTTGTCACACGCCCCACGCCAGCTCCCGCCAATCCCTTCTGACCGCTGCCCCTGACCGGCTCTGCCTCGATTGCCACCCGGCGCGGCCCGCGCTCCACAAGGGATATCTCGTCCGCCAGGGATGCATTGACTGCCATGATCCCCACGGCGGCACGGAACGAGCCCTGCTCCGGGCGACCCGTCATCCGCCAATGGCCGAAGGCGACTGCGCCAGTTGCCACGGCGCACCCCAGGCCACTGGTTCTTTCGCCCGGCCGCAGAACGCGGATCAACTCTGTGGCGAATGCCATGAGACAACAACCACTCAAGGGGACCATCCTCCCTTCCGTGAAGGACGCTGCACGCAATGTCATACCGTGCACGCCAGCGATCAACCCGCACTGCTGGCCGCGGAAAGCGCCACCGTGTGCACGGCCTGTCACGATCCCTTTGACGCGCCACAACAGGGCAGTCTCCATCCGCCAGCGGTCAACGACTGCACGGCCTGTCATGGGGGGCACCGCTCCGACCAACCCGCGCTGTTGCGGGCCACGCGCGCCACGCTCTGCCAGAAATGCCACCAACAGCCTCCGGAACGCGTCGGCCATACGCCGGCGGCAAACAACGCCTGCGCCACCTGCCATGTGCCGCACAGCTCCGAGGAGCCCGCCTTGTTGGTTCGCGATCAACGCGCCCTTTGCCTCGAATGCCACACACCGCTTCAGGGCGAACTCACCCGCCTCAGCCAGCACCGTCCCTTTGTCGAGGGCAGGTGTACGGCCTGCCACCAACCCCACGGCGCGGACAATCGGATGCTCCTCACCACGAAAAAGACCGATACCCTCTGCCGCTCCTGTCATCCTCAGGAAAAACTCCTGGCCGCTGGCGCCCGGCCGCACACGGCCTTCACCTCCTTTTCTTGCATCACCTGCCACGCGCCACACGCCAGCGATCATGCGCCCCTGCTGCGCACCGCTGAAGCAGATCTCTGCTTTTCCTGTCACGCCGCCTTGCAACAAGCGGCAAAGCAAGCGGCCTCCCGCCACCTACCCTTTATCCAAGGGCGATGCGCCGCCTGTCATCGCGGTCACGGCTCGCCACACACCAACACCCTGATCAAGGGCGAGCCCGGACTCTGCCTTGCCTGCCACCGCGAGATCAGTGCGAATTGGGAAAAGGGGACGGTTCATGAACCTGCGGCCAACCGGTGCACCTCCTGCCACGATCCCCATTCTTCCCCCCTGCCGCGCTTGACCAGTCAGCCAAGGGCGCGGCTTTGCACCCGTTGCCACGAGGCGGGACAGGACGCCGGTCATCAAGGAATAACGCCAAAGGCGGGCAGTTGCCTCGGTTGTCATGATCCGCATGGGTCTGCCGGGCCAGGGCTCCTTCACCCTGTACAGCACCAACCGTTCGCCAAGGGGCGCTGCGCCCCTTGTCACCCGCAAAGGAGCCGTCCATGAGCATTACGATCTCTTGGCCGCGCATCCTCATTTTGAGCCTGCTCGCGGTTCTCTTCACCGCCCCCCCGACGTTCGGGGCTGCGCGAGCCAGCGCAGAGTGCTTGGCGTGCCACGACCGGGCCGGCTTCCAGGACCGATATGCTCATCAGCCCGTGGCGCGCGGCAGATGTCTTGCCTGTCACCTTCCCCATGTTTCGCGCTACGCCAACCTGCTCATGCAGCCGGAGCCCGGGTTGTGCTTGTCATGTCACCAGCAGGTCGCATCCGCTCTTGAAAAAGACTATATCCATTCCCCGATCCGGCAAACGGGTTGCACCCCCTGTCACGCTCCCCACGCCGCGTCACGCCCAGCCCTGCTTACCGACACGACGGCCCGCCTCTGCCAGGGATGCCACACGATGACAGGAGAGGGTCGGCAAGAGCGTATCCATCCGCCAGCCAAGGACCGCTGCCTCTCCTGTCACATTCCCCACGCCGCCAATGATCCGGATCTGCTGCGGCAAACCGGGGACGACCTGTGCCTTTCCTGCCACAATGCGCGCCGCTTACGCAAAACGCATCCTGGTTCCGGCCCTCCGCCACGAAAGTGCCTCTCGTGCCATGATCCCCACGCCAGCCCCCAGGCCAACCTGTTGCGCCGGATAGTGCATCCGCCCCTGACCGAAGGATGCGAAAGCTGTCATACGGGAAACGAACCCGTGCCGGCGGACGTCTGCCTGGCCTGTCACGAAGAGATCGAGGAGGATTTGGGCAAAGTGCACACCCACCTGACCGCGCCGGCCACCAGCAACGCCTGTGTCCGTTGCCATTCGCCCCACGCGGGCAACACGACAACCATGTTGCGCGCCGACCTGAAACGGGTGTGCGCCACCTGCCATCCTGGCGTGCCAGCCCGTTACCAAGACCAGGCGAGCCGTCACGCACTGGAAAACGCCACCTGCACCGATTGCCACGAAGCGCACGGCTCGAACAGTTTGGCCATGTTACGCGCGGACGGCAACGCCATATGCAGCCAATGCCATGAAACCCAAGGCATGTTCAGCCATCCCGTGGGAGACGAGGTGCGGGATCCGCGCACCGGCCAGCCGGTCACCTGTCTCACTTGTCACGACCCCAAGGGGACCTCTTTTGCCTACCAGCTCTTGGCCGATCCCCGGCGGGATCTGTGCATCCGTTGCCATCACTACTAACCCGAGGCCCATGCCCAGATTGTCCAGCATAACGGTCCATCAAAAAA
Source organism: Deltaproteobacteria bacterium (assembly GCA_015488275.1). Classification (GTDB taxonomy): domain Bacteria; phylum Desulfobacterota; class Desulfobulbia; order Desulfobulbales; family S012-135; genus S012-135. The sequence goes on along the minus strand of WFOD01000206.1, from coordinate 9,217 downwards.
GCCATCCCTGGCCTTTTCGCCCACGCATGGGTTGCCGACGCGCCCTTGCGCAACGCCCGGTCCTCCTGTTGCTCACGGCACTGTGGTGGCTGGTCAGCTTGCAGGCGAACGCGGCAGCCTCGCCGCCGTGGCAATGGCGCCTCTCGCTGCGGCCGCCTTCCGAGGAAAAAGCCATGTCCCTGCCGGCCGCAATATTCATCGACCAAAACCGGCAACGGTACTACGTGGCCGATAGCGGTAACGGCCGATTACTCTCCTTTGCCCGCAACGGCCGCTTTCTCCACGCCTTTGACGCGGGCGGCGAACTGGGGACGCCACGCGATCTCGTCCGGCTGCCGGACGGCCGGTGGTGGGTGGTGGACAAAGCGGCCAACCAGCTGGCGCGGATCGACCTCAAACGCCGGACCGTCCGTCGTCACACCGTGTCGCGCAACGGCCGGCCAGTGCTTCCCGGCCGTCTTGCCCTGCACCGCGATCTCCTCTATCTATTGGACAACCGGGACGGCGCCGTTCTCGAACTGGATCCCACTGGGCTGGCGATCCAGCGCACATTCACAGCCATTGGCAGTGAAGGGGCCATTGATTTTACGCTTACCCGCGATACGCTCTATACCCTGGCCCGCAGCCAGCCAGAAATCACCGCCTTTCCCCTCGACGGAGGACCTGGACGGCGTATCGTCTTGCGCCATCCATTCACCCTTGCCGCCTCCCTTGCCGTGGCGCAAGACGGATCCTTTCTCGTGCTCGACCGGGGCGCCGGCAAAGTTGCCGCTTTTTCTCCTACGGGGAGCTTTCGCTACGAGATGCTGGGCCGCGGCCAAGGTCAGGGGAAATTATGGTTTCCGGCCGAAATCCAATTCGATCCGTGGGGCAACCTGGTGATCGTGGACGAAGGCAACGGCCGGATTGAACTTTACCGCCGATAGAATCATGAACGGCTACTCGTTTTTTTCCTCCCGATACTCCCTCGGCCTCCTGGTGGCCATCACCGGCCTGTTCCTCATCCCATTGCCAGCAGGGGCCACCTTTACCGGCCAGTGCTCCAGTTGCCACACCATGCACAACAGCCAAAACGGCGCAACCGTCACCGATTGGAGTTCGTGGGGGGAGGGAGGAGGACCGGCCTTTCTTCTGGCCGCTTCTTGCATAGGCTGTCACACCGGCGACAACACCTCCTCCTCGGTGGCCCTCACCAACGATACCGATGCGCCGTACGTGCTGGGCAGCACCGCTCCCACCTACAACAACACGGGCACGGGCACGGGCAGCAACACCCTGGCAGGGGGGAACTTCTACTGGGTGGTGAACGCCACCACCAACAAAGATCGTAAAGGGCACAACGTGACCGGCATCGTGGCCCAGGACGCCACCCTTGGCCTCACCCCGCCAGGAGGAACGGCCATGACCCAACAGCTCCGCTGCGCCGGCGCCTACGGCTGCCACGGCGACCGGAGTATCGCCGACCCCTACCTGGCGATGGAGGGAGTGCACCACGGCAAGGCCATGAGCACGAACTTCCGCGCCCTGGAAAACACTGACGGCACGGCCATCGCCGGCCTGGAGGACGCCGACTGGGAGTTCCAGGCCACGGACGGCAACACATCCCATAACCAGTACAAGGGCACGAGCCGGACCACGGACACCGATGAGGACACCTCCACCATCAGTTCGTTTTGCGCCTCCTGTCACGGCGACTTTCATTACGGCGCCGGCACTGCAGGCATTGACGCCGATGCGGCCTGGGGCTCCCCGTGGCTCCGCCATCCCGTTGACTACCAACTGCCAGCGTCAGGGGAGTACAGCAGCTACAACACGACCAACGATTACTCGGTGGTCTCGCCCGTGGCGAGCCAAACCGTGACCTCGGCCCTGGCAACGGTCACTCCCGGCACGACCAACACCATTGTCATGTGCCTTTCCTGCCACCGGGCGCACGGCACGCCCTACGACAGCATCCTTCGTTGGGACTACAAGAGCTGGCCAGGCGGCGGCTACAACGGCTGCGCCATCTGCCACACGGCGAAGAACTGAACACCATGCGCATCCCGCCTTCCTTCCGTTCCTCCATGCTGGCGCCGGTGACGGTCTTCGTCACCCTCCTCCTCACGGTTGGCTGCGTCACCGCGCCTCCCAGCAGTCCGTCGAAAAAGCCATCGCCGCCAAAGCTGTCCGTCCCCTTTTCCGCCGGCGGCGCAGCCCTTTTTCTCAACCTTGCCGGTGCGCCACCCAATCTTGAATTTACCCTGGAGGAGATCGCCTTTCGCCAACAGGGTCAATGGTCGCTCCAGGCCGCGCAACTCCATTTCGCTCCCGCCGCCGGCCAGCGCTTCCTTGGCTGGCTCCCCGCCTCTGGGGTCGAAGCCGTCCGCCTGCGCTTTGGCCCTGGCCGCCTGGCCGGCCGGCTCCTCAATCCGTCTCCAACGCAAACCGTCCTCCCGCTCCCAAACGATCCGCGCAACCGGCGGCTCCTCTTTCTCGATATTGATCTCCGCTCCGCCCGGGACCGGGAATTTTCTCCCCTCGCCCATCTGCGCATCGCCGATCGCCGCCTGGAACGGGACCTTTTATTCGTCGCCTGTAGTACACTCGACACCATCTATATCGTCCGCACCGACACCAACGAGGTGATCGATGCCTTGCCGGTGACCGGTGGGCCAAGCCGGCTCGCTGTTCTGCCTGAGCGGAGCGAAATGCTGGTGCTTTGCCGCCGGCGGGGAGAAATCGCCCGCATCGATCTCGATACCGGCCAGGAACGCAACCGGTACCCCGTGCCTTTGCTCACCGAGGTCCGCGACATGGCCCTGGCGCCGGATCACGCTGTTCTCTACTGTATCGGCGACGACAACCTCCTCGTTGCCCTGGATCCCCGCACCGGCGTTCTCCTCGGCCGACAACGGCTTGGCCGCGACCTCATTCGCCTCACTCTCCATCCTGTGGACGGCCGGCTGGCCATTGCCGCGGCCGGCAGCCACGAGATCTTCCTCGTGGACGGCCAAAGACTCCAGCCCCTTACCACCATTCCCACCAATGGTCCTCCCTTTGACCTGCTCTTCACCGACGACAAGTTGGTGGTGAGCGAACGCAGCTCTCAGCAGATCAGCAGCTACGGCGCCAACGGTAGAGAGCTGGACCGCCGCCCCCTCGCCGTGCCGCCCGCTCGCCTCGCAGCAGACCACAATTTTCTCTACGTGGGCACGGGCAACGGCATCACTATCCTCAACCGCCAAAGCCTGGCCGTAAGCGCCCGGATTCCCATCCAGGAGGGCGTTACCGGCGACCTGCTCGTCGAACCTACCCGCCGCTGGCTCTACGCGATTGTCCCCCAACAGGGCGGGATCGTGGTTATCGACAGCACCAGCCGCCTGCGCCGCACCAGTATCGCGCTCGGGACCCAGGCCGACGATCTGGCCCTCTTGGAATAATGGCCAGTATCGCAATTTTTCACCGCCAACAGTTGACCTTGCCGCTGTTTTTCGGCTTATAATGATACGATCGTTCACAAAGGAACGATCCTCCCTCACCAGCAAAGCGATTCGCCATAACCGCTGTGTCCACCCCGCAACCAGTTCCACGCTTGCGCTGTAATATGCCTGACTCCAACGCCGCCGTGGTCCGCCGCCAGCGCTTCCTCTTTCGCAGCGGAATGCTCGCCTCGCCGCTGTTTTGGCGTTTTCTCTTCCCCATCGTGGCCGTGGTGTTGAGCTTTACCGCTGCGATCTACGCCTTTTCTGTCCCCTATCTGAAAAAGCTCGTCTACTCTCTGGAAGAACGGGCGGTGCTCACCAACCTCAACAACGTCCACGAACTGGTGCGGGCCAACTATTTGGCGATCGAGGCCTACAAACAGGCAGTGCTCGACGCCCACAAACGGCAACTCAAGAACATCACCCTGTTCGAAGAAGCGTACATCAAGAACAAATACGAGGAGTTCCGCAGCGGCCTGCTGACCGAGGAAGAGGCCAAGACGTTCGCCCTGGAAGAACTCAAGCGCTTCCGTTACGGCAACGACAACTACGTCTGGGTGGCCGACCTCTCGGGCCGTTTCCTCTCGCATCCCGATCCAGAAATGGACGGCAAGGATTTTTCAGAAGTGCGGGACGTGTTCGGCAACTACGTGCTGACGCCGCTGATCGAAAAGGTGCTGGCCAACGACGAGGGCTACCACTCATACTGGTGGCAGCGCCTGGGACAGGACGTGCCAGCAGAACAGCTCATCTATGCCCGCATTTTTCCCCAATGGGGATGGGTGATCGGCACTGGCGTGTATCTCGACGACCTGGAAGCCGAGGTGATCCTCCGCAAGGAAAAGATGATCGACGAGCTTCGCCAGATCCTCTTGCCGATCCGTATCGCACGCACCGGCTACATGTATATCTTCGACGCCTGGAAAAACATTATCATCCACCCAGACGCCAAGCTCGAAAACACCAACATGGGGGAAATCGTGGATCCAGCGACCGGCCATTCGTTGGCCGAGGAGCTGATGGCCGCGGCGACCACCGACACCCACACCCTCCACTATCTATGGGACCGGCCCGACGATCCCGGCAACTTCTCGTACGAAAAAATCGACTGGGTGAAATACGTAGACGGATTCAACTGGTACATTGTCGCCTCGGTATACACCGACGATCTGAACGCCAGCTCCAACGCCCTGCGCGACAAGATCATCATCGCCTCGGTGGCGATCTTCATCGCCACCTCGCTCCTCATCGCCTTGCTCGTCGGCCGGCTCCTCACCCCGATCCAGGAGCTCACCCAGACGGCAAGCCGGGTGCAGGAAGGCGATCTTTCCGCCCGCTGCGAGATAACGCGCAACGATGAGATCGGCTTTCTCGCCACCACCTTCAACGCAATGGTCGGGCAACTCCGGCGCAATATCGAGGAACTGGACCAAAAGGTCATGGAACGGACCCGTGAGTTGGACGAAAAAAACGCCCAACTCACCGCCAACGTGGCCAAGCTCGAGCAGCGCAACCGGGAAATCAGCCTGCTCAACGCTATGGGAGAGCGGTTGCAGGCGTGTCGCGGCCTGGAAGAGACCTATCCGGTAGCGATCGAGATCGCCGCCGCCCTTTTCCCCACGGCTGGCGGCGCCCTTTACATGATGGATGAAACATCCGGCCTCCTGCGCCGCCAGAACGTGTGGAACGGGTTTTCGGGCGAGCCAGCGGAGTTTGCAGTGGACGACTGCTGGGCCATCCGGCACAACCGCTCCCATCTTTTCACTACCGCCAGCGATGGCCAACCATGCCGTCATCTTCGCCTTGACGCCGATACCCCAGAGGGACCGGCCACCGTCCTCTGTCTCCCCCTGGCCGGCCACAACGAAATGCTCGGCATGCTCCATCTCCGCTGGGAGGAGCCGCAGGCCGCCCAGAGCGAGGATCTGACCGCCAGCCGGAAAAATCTCGCCGTGACCGTGGCCGATCACCTCGCCATGGCCATGGCCAACCTCAAACTGCGGGAACGGCTGCACCGGCTATCGGTGCGGGACGGACTTACCGGTCTCTTCAACCGGCGGTACATGGAAGAGACCTTGGTGCGCGAATTCAAACGGGCCGAACGGCAGAAACTGCCCATCGGCGTCATCATTCTCGACGTGGACTTTTTCAAGAAGTTCAACGACACCTATGGCCACGAAGCCGGTGACGTGGTGCTCAAGACCCTGGCTCGCCACATGCAGCATAAGGTGCGGCAGGGAGACATCGTTTGCCGGTACGGGGGCGAAGAATTCGTTATCATCATGCCGGGATCGGCCATCGACCAGACCGTGGAGCGGGCCGAGGAGATCCGCCGCAGCGTGGAAGAAGAGATGCGGCCTACCTATGGCTCTGAGGTCTTCCAGGTGACGATCTCGATGGGCGCCGCCGCCTTTCCCGATCACGGGCAAACGCCAGAAGAGGTGCTGGGCCGGGCCGACGCGGCCCTCTACCGCTCCAAGGACGCGGGCCGCAACCGGGTGACCGCCGCCTCCTGACAGCCTGGAGAAAACGCCAATCCCCCCTGGCCTGTCCGACCACGGCCGCGCTCGGCAGCGATCACGGTCGCAGGGCCGCTAACCGCCGTCAATGGCCCGCCGCACGGCAAGCGCGAGCTGCTGTGGGGAAAATGGCTTCAAAAGGAGTTCCGCGCGCCTCTGCCCGGTCAAACCGGCCGGCTCCACCGCGGCGCCGAGGCCGGTCATCAACACGGCGGGCAGTTGGGGATGGCCCTCGCGGATCTTTTCCAACAGTCGCAGGCCGTTCATCTCTGGCATCAAAAGATCAACGATCACACAGTCGCAAGCCCCGTGGGCCAACTTTGCCAATGCTTCGCTCGGCCGGCAGGACCCCTCCACCCGGTAGCCCAACGGAGCAAGGTGCCGCACGACAAGATCCACCACCGCCTCTTCGTCGTCTATCACGAGCAAGCGCTCCCGGCCCACTGGTAGAGAAAGGGACAACCGGTTCTCCCCGGCCGTTTCCTCCTCCCCCCCTTCCATGACCGGCAGATAGACGTCAAAGGTAGAGCCCCGCCCTACCTCGCTTTGCACGTCGATCACCCCGCCACAGTCCACAACGATCCCCTGGACAACGGCGAGACCAAGCCCGGTCCCTTCACCGGGGTCCTTGGTGGTGAAGTAGGGGTCGAAAATCCGCTCCAGGAGGTGATCCTCAATGCCGCAGCCTGTATCCCGCACCCGCAGGCGGAGATACGGTCCAGGCGGCACATGCAACCGCCTGGCCTCTCTTCCTTTGAGCTCCACCTGATGAAGGGAGACAAAAAGCACGCCCCCCTCCTTTTTCATCGCCTGGTAAGCGTTGGTGCAGAGGTTCATCACCACCTGATGCATACGTGTAGGGTCCGCCTCCACCCGTCCGTCAGGCGCCGCCATCTCCTCCTCCAAACGCACGGTTGGGGGCATTGCCGCCCGCAAGAGCTTAAGACTTTCCTTGACCAGCGGCTGCAGGAGCACCGGTCTTTTACTCTGCTCGCTCTCACGGCTGAACATCAGCAGTTGGGCGACCAGTTCCCGCGCCCGTTCAGCGGCCCGGATCACCTGTTCCAGGTCTTGGCCTTGCCGGCCATCGCCAGCATCCCGCTGACGGGCCAGTTCGGCGAATCCCAGGATAGCGGTCAAGATATTGTTAAAGTCATGGGCAATGCCAGCGGCCATCGTGCCGATGGCCTCAAGCTTCTGGGCCTGGTGGAGCTGCCGGGCCAGTTCGGCGTTCTCCTGCACCGCCCGCAACCTGCTCACCGCCAATCCCACCGCGCCGGCCAGCCGGTCGAACAACCCCCGCACGGCCTCACCGGCACGGAACCCGGGAGCAAGGCAAAGGGCGAGAACGCCGTCGCCATCCTCGCCGTGGACAAAGGGGAGCACGGCGATGCGTACATTGTCGTCAAGTTGGCAGCGTAAAGGACACTGAGGGCAATCGGCCGCCTGAAGGATGCGAACGCCGTCCGCCAGGTGAGCGAAACACGGAAGCGACCGCCCGTCTTCCGCCCCCTCGGCCATCTCGGCGGCCAACGGCACGTCGCTTCGCCAGCCGGCGCCAGTCACCCCTTCCACCTTGCCGCTGATCCGCAACGCCGCCCAGCAGGCGGCGATCAAGGGATGCGTCACCAGGGCCTTGCAGAGTTCTTGCAGCAGGGCCGCAGGCCGCAAGGAATCGCCAGCGGCCAGCAGCACGGTGTCGGTGCGGTGCAAGAGGTCGAGCAACTCGACGAACTGTCGCTGCTCCTCCTCCAGGGCGCGGAGGCGCGACACCATTTCCTGGTCACAGGGAAAGAGCGCCGAGAGCTTGCCGCTCCGGATGGATTCAAGGGAAGACTGGACCTTGGCAAAAGCCTGGAGCACTGCATCTGTGTGCATGGAACCCGCCATCGTTTGCCTCATCAAGCAAGGAGACGATCGCCTCCACTGGCCGCGGTCAAGCCAACGGCAAGCGGATCCCTCCTTTTCCTCTCCCGCGCGATCACACACGCAGAAGAATCCGAAAAGGAGCGATATCATCCCGCCTTGTCTTCTGCTACAATGGGAGAGCGCGGGGCGAAGCCGGTCATCCGGGCCGTGTTGAATACAGTATTGTAGCATCACTCACCCAATGCCAGCAAATACGATCAAAAAAATCCTCCAGGCGCCGCTCCTCACCGGTCTCGTCGCCACCCTCCTGGCTGCCGGACTGTATATTCTGCCGCCAGTGCGCCACTCGGTTCTGCTCCAGACCGTGGACAACCGGCTCGCCGACGCCATGTTCCGCCTGCGAGGGCCCATCCCCCCCTCTGGCCGGGTGGTGATCGTGGACATCGACGAAAAGAGCATAGCCCGCCTTGGCCAATGGCCCTGGCCGCGCACCGTCATGGCCGCCCTTATCGAACGCTTGACACAGGCCGGCGTGCGGACGATCGGCCTTGATATCGTCTTTGCCGAACCGGACCGCACTTCGCCGGCCACCATTGCCGCCAGTTTGCCGCCAGAGTCCCTCCCCCCGGAACTGCGCAAGCAGCTCGCCAGCCTGCCGGACAACGACCAGGTGCTGGCCGACGCCATCGGCCGGGCGCCGGTGGTCCTCGGCTATATCTTTGAAACCGGCGCTTCCGCCACGGCCGGCGGCGACACGCCTTTTCCCGCCATCCGCATCCAGCCGCGCCCCCCAACCGTGCCCTTTGCCGATATGCTCCTGCCCGAGGCCAAGGGGGTGATCCTCAACACCCCGACCATTGCCGTGGCCGAGACCGAAGGATTCCTCAACGTCTTTCCCGATCCTTCGGGCACGGTCCGCCGCAGCCCGCTGTTCATCCTCTACCAGGGTATCCCCTACCCCTCGATGGCCTTTGAGGTCTTTCGCAGCGGCAGCGGTCTTGCCGCGGCAACCATTGTCGCCACAGGCAAGGCCGCGCCCCAAGGCTGGCCGCTGGCAGGCATTGAAACCGGCGGCCGCTTCATTCCCACGGACGAGGCGGGCAGGCTGGTGCTCAACTTCCGCGGCCCGGACCGGACCTTTCCCTATCTCTCGGTCATCGATGTGCTGGAAGGCAAAAAAGACGCGCAACTGCGGGACAAGTTCGTGCTCATCGGCACCTCGGCCGCCGGCCTGCTCGACCTGCGGGCCACGCCGTTCGCTCCGGTCTGTCCCGGTGTGGAAGTGAACGCCACGATCATCGATAACCTCTTGGCCGGCGATCCGCTGCGGCACGACCAGCTCACCGAACAGGGCGTCACCTTTCT
>WFOD01000205.1 GCA_015488275.1 Deltaproteobacteria bacterium | reverse complement strand
GTTGGGATCTGGGCTGCAGCCAGCGGCCCTGCAACCGTCATCCCCGCAACAGCCGGAGGACCGGCCGCTCAAGGCGCGGTAGAGCCGGCGGCCGACGAAAAAGGCCGCCGCCAGCACGATGAACCAGACAACGAGTGATTGGAGCATCTCGCCACTTTACCACGGGTTGCGGATGAGGCCAAGATGTTGATGGGCGGATAATGCGCGGCTTGATCGAAAGAATGGGCGGACTGGGCCTTTACTATCTGCACGACCTTGGCCGGATGGGGATCTTTCTCTTCCAGTGCGTGCAAGGGATTTTCCGCCGGCCGTTCCGCTTTCGTGCCCTGGTGCGGCAGATCGGCCTCATCGGCGTCGATTCCCTGCCGGTGATCTTCTTCACCGGCGCTTTCACCGGCATGGTGTTGGGCCTGCAGGGCTACTACAGCCTGCGCAAGTTTGGCTCCGAGGGGATGCTCGGCTCAGCCGTGGCCTTGAGTCTCTTCCGGGAATTGGCGCCGGTGCTCACCGCCCTGATGGTGACTGGCCGGGCCGGTTCGGCCATGTGCGCCGAACTTGGCATCATGCGCAACTCCGAGCAGCTCGACGCCCTGGAGTGCATGGCCATTGACCCGTTTCGTTACCTCGTGGCGCCCAAGTTTCTCGCCACCTTGATCTCGCTGCCGATCTTGACCTTGTTTTTCGATCTCATCGGCATCTATGGCGGCTACCTCACCGGCGTCAGCCTCCTGGGGGTCAATGCCGGCGCTTATTTCGCCGGCATGGAGGCCAGTGTCGTCAACAAGGACATCACCCTCGGCCTGGTCAAGGCCCTGGTCTTTGGCCTGCTCATCGTCTGGATCTGCACCGGCCGGGGCTATTTTGTGCACGTGATCCGCAACGCCGGATTCGGGGCCGAGGGGGTGAGCAAGGTGACGACCCAGGCGGTGGTGGTCACCTCGATCGCCATCTTGGTGTGGGACTACATCATCACCGCCCTCATGCTTTAGCCGTTGGTACGGTTGTTATGGACGACGCCGCCATCCGTTTCGAGCACGTGACCAAGCGGTTCGGGAGCCAAGTGGTCCTGAACGACGTGTCCCTCGCCTTTCCGGCTGGCAAGACCACGGTGATCGCCGGCGGCTCGGGCCAGGGCAAGAGCGTGACCCTCAAGCTGATTCTCGGCCTGCTCCAGCCCGAGGCGGGAAAGATCTTTGTTGAAGGCCAGAACATTGTCGGTCTGGGCCGGCGGCAGCTCAACGAGGTGCGCCGCAAGTTCGGCGTGCTTTTTCAGGGCGCGGCCCTCCTCGACTCGCTCACCGTGTACGAGAACGTGGCCCTGCCGCTGGAGGAGCGCACCTCGCTGTCCCGGGAGGAGATCCGGCGCCGGGTCACCGAGTCCCTGGTCCAGTTCGATCTGGCCGAGCACGGCGACAAGTATCCGGCCCAGCTTTCCGGTGGGATGCGCAAGCGGGTGGGGTTGGCCCGCGCCCTGCAACTGGAGCCGTCGATCATGCTTTTCGACGAGCCGACCACGGGCCTCGATCCCCTGAAGGCGATGGACATTTACGATTTGTTTTACCATACCCAAAAGCTCTACGGCTTTACCTCGATCATCGTCAGCCACGACATTCCCAAGATCTTCAATCTCGCCGACCAGGTGGTGATCCTCGCCGCCGGCCGGTTCATCGTCTTCGAGGATCCTTCTGAGATCTGGACCAGCGACCGGCCGGAGATCCGCGATCTGGTCAACCGGGTGATGGGTACGGTCTACAACAGCAAACTGGTGGAAGCCACGCCATGAAAAACAAGGAATTTTTCGTCGGTCTCTTTCTCCTCGCCGGCTTTGCCGCCTTTGTGTACGCTAGTTTGAGCTTTGGCGAGTTCTCGCCCTTTACCGCCAGCCGCTACTATGCGGTGCAGGCCGAGTTCGACAGCGTTTCCGGTCTCAAGGTCGGGGCGGCGGTAGAGATGGCCGGCGTGCCCATCGGCAAGGTGAGCAAGATCGCCCTTAACGACGACGACCGGGCTGTGGTGGAGATGCAGATCGAACGGGGCGTGCGGATCAGCGACGACGCCCTGGCCGCCATCCGCACCCAGGGGCTTATCGGCGACAAGTACATCAAGATTATTCAGGGCGGCTCGGACGAGCCCCTGGCCGAGGGCGACGTGATCATCGACACGGAGTCGGCCATCGATTTGGAAGAGATGATCAGTAAGTACATCTTTGGCAAGGTCTGATCTCTGCTAACCTGGTCACGGGGGTGCTCCATCGCCTGCCAAAGCCGTGGCCTTGCGGGCCGGGTGCGATCTCTGAGGTGGAAATACTGGTCCTCTGTGCCCGCCGCTGCTATAATGCGTGCAACAAAAGGCGCGCGAACCATCGTTAACAGTCCATCGAAAAAGTCATCCCTGACTTTTTCGATCATCGGTTGGCCAAAACGAGTTTCGGCCAACCTCGCGAATTCCTTGGCTCTTTCCGAGTCGGCGGAATTCGGCGGCACGTCCATGTGCCACACACAGCCCGTTTTTCAACGGGCTGTTAAATGTTTCCTCCGGAGGGCCGTAGTCATGATGGGCAGAGTCGTTGGCCGCAAGGGGATCGTCTTTGCTTGCCTTTTTGTGTTTCTTGCCGTGACCGCAAGCATTGCGCCAGCGGCGGACCTTGATCGCTATCTGGACGACGACGAGGCGGGCGCCGGCCTGGAGCAGGCCGGGGTGGAGCAGACGGCCGATCCCCTGGAAGGGCTCAACCGCATCTTTTTCGCTTTTAACGATAAGGTCTACTTCGTGGTCCTCAGACCCCTGGCGCGGTTGTACGGCGCGGTGGTGCCGCACGATCTGCGCGTGGCGTTGCGCAACGTGCTGGCCAATCTCGCCACGCCGGTGCGGGTGGTGAACAACCTTCTGCAGGGCAAGCCAGACGCCGCCGGCGTAGAGGTGACCAGGTTCCTGTACAACACCACCGTGGGCGTGGGCGGCTTGGCCGATGCGGCGGCCACGGATTTTGGCCTGGTGGCGCAGGACGAAGACCTGGGCCAGACCTTGGGCCGGTACGGCATGGGCCCGGGATGGTACTTCTGCTGGCCGTTTCTCGGACCGTCCAACCTGCGGGACTCGCTGGGCCTGGTGGGCGATCTCTTTCTCCACCCGCTCAACTATTTCGAGCTCGCCACCGTGGCCGCGGTGCGTTCCGGCGAGATGGTGAACAAGACCTCGCTTTCCCTCGGCGAGTATGAGAGTTTCAAGGAAGCGGCCCTCGACCCTTACGTCGCCATGCGCGAGGCGTACGCCGACTACCGGCAGGCCAAGATCGAGGACCGGCACGCAGAGGATGCGCCTCCCATGCAGCCCACCGCCGACACAGCGCCGGACGCCCCTGGAGCGCCCCCGGCACAGGAGCGCTCTTCCGTGGCTTGGTCCCTTGCGCCGTGCGGCGGTCAGCCTGGCCAGCAGGCCGGGCCGGTCACGGGCTGTTATGCGGTCTCGGTCCTGGTGACCATCGACCGGCAGCGGGCGGCGGCCGTGGCCGGCCGGTTGCGGGCCCAGGGGCTTGCCCCCCGCATCCTCCTGCACGAGCGGCGGGATTACACGTTCTACGGCGTAGAGGTGCCGGTTGCCGGCAGCTTCCGCCAGGCCAAGGAACGCGAGCTGGACTTGGCCGCCAGCGGTTTTGCCGAGAGCCGGGTGGTGGCGCACGGCCCCGTGATGGCCCGGGGACTGCTGGCCGCCCCGCCACGGCAAAGGGCTGATAAAGGGCGGCCGGCCATCGTGTTGGCCGCCACGGCCAAGAAGCGGCCGGGAGGTGGGCGATGAACGCCAAAGAGATGAAGGCGACTGGTCACGTGGATGCTCCTTTGTATGCCGAAGCCGCAGATGGGGCGCCCGGCAACCCGACACGGATGAAGGCGTGGTTGCCTCCCTGGGTGTGCGGTCTGGTGATCGCCGCCTGGCTGACAGGGATCTTTCCCGCGTTTGCGGCCGCCGCTGGCCAGGGGAGAGGGGATGATCCCTTGGGTCTGGTGCGGGCCACCATTGACCGGATCATCGCTCTTCTCCAGGATCCTTCCCTGGCAGGCGTTGAGCGCCGCGAGGAACGGGAGCGCCGTATCCTCGGCCTCGTGGAGCACCGGTTCGACTTCGAGGCTATGGCCCGCCGGGCCCTGGGCGCTGGCTGGCGGCGGCTCGACGATGACCGGAAGGCGCGGTTCGTCGAGCTGTTTACCCGCCTGCTCGAAACCTCCTATATGCGCAAGATCGAGCGCTACTCCGGGGAGAAGATCCTGTACGGCGAGTACCGTTTGCGGGGCGGAAAGGCGGTGGTGGAGACCTTTCTCGTGAAGGACGCCATCAAGACGCCGGTGATCTACCGCCTGCGGCGCCAGGGTGACGACTGGCGGGTGTACGACGTGGTTATCGAAGGGGTGAGCCTGGTGGCCAACTACCGC
>WFOD01000204.1 GCA_015488275.1 Deltaproteobacteria bacterium | reverse complement strand
GGATCAAGGCGTGCCGCCGGGAGACCGCGGCGTCGGCCAGTTGGATATCGTTGCCCGTTGCCCGGCCGATGCTGTAGGTGCGCTTGCCCGCTAACCGGTGCTGGCGGCGGCTGCCGTCTGGCAGGATGATATCGAGTTCTGCGAAAGACATGATGGCAACAGAGGCTGGGCGATGCGTTCATTGGGGTTGAAGATGTGGTTTGCAGGCGCACCTATTGTACCACAGTTGCCAGGAGGAAGGGCACATGGGCTTGGAGAGAGAGGGAAACGCCGCAGGACCCGGGGCCGGTTCTGCGCCTGCCAATGGCCAGATGCTCATTCTCGAGCCGTACTACGGCGGTTCGCACCAGCGGTTTTGCGATGCCCTGGCTGCGTCCCGCCCCCTGGGCGGGCGCGTGACGCTCTGGACCATGCCGGCCCGCAAATGGAAGTGGCGGATGCGGTTCGCCGCCCCGGTTTTTGCCCAACGGTTGAGCGCGAGCCGGCCGGTGGAGCTGGTTTTCGCCTCCTCTTTTGTCGATATCGCCACCTTGCGGGGGTGTGGCCCCGCCTGGCTGCGCCAGGTACCAGTGGTCGTTTACTTTCATGAAAACCAGTTCGCCTATCCGGTGCAGGTGCAAGACGAGCGGGACCTCCACTTTGCCGTCACCAACCTGACCTCGGTACTGGCCGCGGATCTCGCCCTGTTCAATTCGCAACACAACCTGCGCACCTTTCTCGCTGGCGCGCGCGACCTCTGCCGCCACGCGCCGGACATGCGTCTCGCCTCTTTGATCGACCGGCTGGCCGAGCGGTGCCGGGTCCTCTATCCTGGGGTGGATTTTTCCGACATTGACCAAGCCGGGCCGGCGCCGCGCCCGCCGGCGTCGCCGCCGATCGTTCTCTGGAACCACCGTTGGGAGCACGACAAGGGGCCGGAGGAGTTTTTCGCCGCCTTGCAGACCCTTGTTCGCCAAGGCGTGGATTTCCAGGTGGTGATCCTGGGCCGTGGCTTTGCCGCCCAGCCGGCGGTTTTTGCAAGCGCTCCGCAACGTCTTGGCGGGCGGTTGTTGCACTGCGGCTGGGTGGAGCGGCAGGAGTACGGCCGTTGGCTCCAGAAGGCCGATGTCGTGGTCTCCACCGCCAAGCACGAGTTCTACGGCATGGCCGTGCTCGAGGCGGTGCGCGCCGGATGCCGGCCGGTGCTCCCCCGCCGGCTCAGTTATCCTGAGTTGTTTCCAGACGAATATCTGTACCCTGAAGGGGAGGTGGTGCCTGCTTTGACCTCCGCCTTGGCGCAGGGGCCCATCGATCAGCAGACGGCGCACGTCTTGACCGCGCGGCATGACTGGGCTACCCTGCGCCGCGAGTTTGCCCATCTTCTCCGTGCCAGACAGAGGATGGCCTCGTAAAAACGTCCAGGGGCGGACTTTTTGCGATTCCATCACCGAGGGGCGTTTGCGATGATTGTCTTTGATCTCGCCTGTGCGTGCGGTTACTGGTTTGAGGGCTGGTTTCACGATCGGGCCGATTACGAGCGGCAAGAGCGGGCAGGGCTGTTGCAATGCCCTGCCTGTGGCGGCAACCAGGTGCACAAGATCCTGTCGCCGGTGGCTTTTCACGGCGGCGGCCGGCATGGGGCGCCGCCCGTGTCTGGGGATGCGCCAGACACGAACCGACCCCAGGCCGAGGAGTTGCGGCAGGCGGTGGAGGCCTTTGGCCGGGCGCTCAAACGGTATGTGGAGAAAAATTTTGAGGACGTGGGGCCCCGGTTCGCGGAAACCGCCCTTAAGATCCACTACGGCGTGGATGAGGCACGCAATATTCGTGGCGTGGCGAGCGAGGCGGAGGAAGAGATGCTCCGCAAGGAGGGTGTGGAGTTCATCTCCATTCCCCTGCCGCGGGATTCCGAGGGCGACTAACGAAATAACAGCCCGGCGAAAATGGGCTGTCAGCCTTTCTGCGTTTCGGTCAATTTGGCGTGCACGAACTCGCACTCCCGTGGCGTGAGATCAAAGCGGATTTCCGCTTCCTGGACGATGGACTTCCGGTCCCGTTCAGGGTGTTCGGCAACGGTCTCGCAGATCCAACGCACCGCCTTGCGGATGCGCTCGCCCTCTGGGGTTACGGCTTCGGTCTCCGGCATGTCTCTCCTCCCTCCTTTCTCTTTCGTTGTCAAGCGGCCCTAGCAGCCCGTTTTTCAGCAGGCTGCTAGCCACAGCGGCGGAACATGACCCCGGCAAGGGGCGGTACCGTGATCGTGATGTGGTGCGGCGCCTCGCCAAACGGCTCGGCCACTGACTCGAAGATCCCTTCGTTGACCACTCCTGAACCGCCAAACCGCTGATCGTCGCTGTTGAAGATCTCTTTGTAGCGTCCAGGCTGGGGCACGCCGAGCCGGTAGCCGTGATGCACTTGCGGGGTGAAGTTACACAGGCACACGACAAACTCCTCGGGCGTGCTCCCGTAGCGGGCATAGGCGACGATGCTGTTGTCCACGTCCCGGAAGTCGAGCCAGGCAAAGCCCTCTGGCGTGAAGTCCTGCTGCCAGAGGGCCGGCTGCCGCCGGTAGCAACGGTTGATCTCGCGCACAAAGCGCTGCGCTCTCTCATGGAGGTTGCCATCGGCCAACAGGTGCCAGTCCAGGCTCCTTTTGCAGTACCACTCGGAGAGCTGGCCAAATTCACCGCCCATGAATAGGAGCTTTTTGCCCGGATGGGTCCACTGGTAAAAGAAGAGCAGGCGCAGGTTGGCGAACCGCTGCCATTCGTCGCCCGGCATTTTTTCCACCAGCGAGCGCTTGCCGTGCACCACTTCGTCGTGGGAGAGCGGCAGGATGAAGTTTTCGGTAAAGGCGTAGAGCAGGGAAAAGGTAAGGCTGTTGTGGTGATACTTGCGAAAGAGGGGATCCTTGCTCATGAACTGGAGAGTGTCGTTCATCCAGCCCATGTTCCACTTGAAGCCAAAGCCAAGCCCTCCCATGTGCGCTGGTTTGGAGACGCCAAAAAAGCTGGTGGACTCTTCGGCAATGGTCATGACGTCTGGATAGTACTGGTACACCACGGCGTTGAGATGGCGTAAAAACTCGATGGCGTCGAGGTTCTCCTTGCCCCCGTACTGGTTGGGGAGCCACTGGCCGTCGGTGCGGGCGTAGTCGAGATAGAGCATGGACGCCACGGCGTCCACCCGCAGGCCGTCGATATGGAACAGGTCGAACCAGTACATGGCGTTGGAGATGAGAAAGGATTTCACCTCGTTACGCCCGTAGTTGAAAATATAGGTGTCCCATTCTGGATGCAGGCCGAGACGGGGATCCTCGTGCTCGTAAAGCGCGGTGCCGTCGAAGCGGCCGAGGCAGTGGCCGTCGGTGGGAAAATGGGAGGGCACCCAGTCGAGGATCACGCCGATCCCTTCCTGATGACAGCGGTCCACGAACCACATAAAGTCCTGCGGCGTCCCGAACCGGCTGGAGACAGCGTAGTAGCCGGTCACCTGATATCCCCACGACTCGTCGAGGGCGTGTTCCATCACTGGCAGGAACTCGATATGGGTGAACCCCATTTCCTTGACATAGGGGATCAACTTCTCGGCCAGCTCGCGAAAGGAAAGAAAGCGGTCCGGTTCGGCCGGATCCCGCTGCCAGGAGCCGGGGTGCACCTCGTAGATGCTCATCGGCGCGTCGTAGGGCCGGTTCGCCCGTCGCTCCTCCAGCCATGTTTGATCCTGCCATTCATGGCCGCCCAGGTCCCAGACCACGGCGGCGGTCTTTGGCCGCATTTCAAAGAAGAATCCGTAAGGATCGCTTTTTTCCAGGAGCTGCCCGTGCGGCCCTTTGATCTCGTACTTGTAGATCTCCCCCGGGCCGAGGCCTGGAATGAACAGCTCCCACACGCCGGTGTTGCCCAGCACCCGCATCTGGTGGACGCGGCCGTCCCAGAAGTTGAAGTCGCCCACCACGCTTACCCGTCTGGCGGCCGGTGCCCAGACACGGAAAACGACCCCGGCCACGCCGTCGATTTCGGTCAGTTGCGCTCCCATGACCCGGTACGCCTGGTAGAGGGTGCCCTGGTTGAACAGGTGACGGTCCAGGTCGCTCATCTGGGGTGGGAACCGGTAGGGATCTTCAATGGTGCGCCGCTGGCCGCCGGTAAGGGTGATCTCGTACTGGTAGGAGAAGAGCGGCGGAATCTCGGCCACGGTCTCGAACAGACCTTGCTCCCGCATCCGGTACATGGGAAGGGTTTGGCCGTCGAAGAGCAGGCGCACCGCTTCGGCGTGGGGCTGGAAGGTGCGGAACACGGCCCGTTGCTCGTCGATTTTGTGAAAACCGAGCACGACAAAAGGATCGTGGTGGTCGGCGGCGATCACCCGATCGATCTCTTGGCCGATGTTTATGCTCATCGTTGCTCCCTTTCCGAGGGGGGGACGTTTGTCTCTACTGTGCGGGGGGCTTCGTTGCGACTGGTTTTAACAGTACCATATTCCAGGCCGTTTGTCCCCAGGGCAAGTTGCTTGACGATCTCTGAAGGGCGATTTAATGTAACGGGCATGGCGGAAATCGACTCGTTGCAAGGATATTTTCTCATCGCCACGCCCAAGATGCCAGACCCCCGCTTCCGGGAGCTGGTGATCTACGTCTGCGCCCACAACGAGGAAGGGGCGATGGGGCTGGCGGTGAACCAGCCCTTTCCTGACATCAATCTCGGCGATATCTTGCTCGGCTTCGACATGCCGCTCCCCGACGAGCCGCTTCCCCAGGTGTACATGGGCGGGCCGGTGGAGTTGAGCAGCGCCCATATTCTCTACCGCGCCGGCTATCAGGCCAGCAACTACCTGGAGGTCAGTCCTACCGTCTGCCTGTCGCGCGATCAGGAGATCCTCGAGGACATCGCCCGCGGCCGCGGACCGGCGGAATACCTCTTTTGCCTGGGATATGCGGGCTGGGCCCCCGGACAGTTGGAGAACGAGCTGCGGATGGACGGGTGGCTCACGCTCCCTGGCGACGACGAGGTGCTCTTTCGGGTGCCTGATGAACGTAAGTGGCGCGAGGCCGCTAGCCGGTACGGCATCGATATTGCGGTATACGGCGATATGGTGGGTCGCGCCTGAGGTCTGCGGTGGCCGGCCAGGGAGGAAAGGCGGGGGGCGAAGGGGAGGGC
>WFOD01000203.1 GCA_015488275.1 Deltaproteobacteria bacterium | reverse complement strand
GTCGCGCCCTGGTCCAGGCTGGTGGATACGGCGGAATGAGGAGCATCGCCCGTTGCCAGCTTGAGGGCCAGCACAAGACACACGGCGATGACCAGCCCCACGGCTTGCGCAACCGGGCGGCGAAGGTCGCAGGCGGTCGTCATGGACTCGCGTCTCCTTAAAGATGTTCGTCAGGTCAGCAGGATGACCGTTGGCGGGTAGCTTCGGACGGCTTTCCCCGGATCCGGCATGGGCCGGGGCGCGGCCGGCGCAACATCGCGGTTCCGAAGCCAAATTCCTTGCTCTATACAGGAAATACTGCAGTCTGGCAAGTCTTGTCCCGTTACCGGGTAGCGCCAAACACTCCAAGCGCAAAAGGCCTCCGGCCTTCAAACCGCAAAAAAGCAACGCCCGCCATCCCAACAAGCATTGGGATGGCGGGCGCTCAGCATCTTTTGCCTTTGGCGTTACGGCCGCCTCACCTGAATCGACGGCCCGGCTTCGATGGCAGTCCGTCGAAAAAGTCATCCTTGACTTTTTCGACCACGGTTGGCCAAAACAAAGTTCCAGCCAACCTCGCGAATTCCTTGGCTCCCTTTTCGGAGTATTCCTTGGGCACGGACCGGTTCGGTCCGCGCCCCTGGAGCCTTCGGCGCTGATAGGGGACTTGGAGCCAGTTCCCTCCACTCCTCGCAGTCCGTTTTTCAACGGATTGCCATCTATGCGGCGCGGGAGAGGCGGATGAGGTTGCGCCGGCTCCTCCAGCCGAGTCCGGCCAGACCGCTGGCCAGCAAAAGCATGGTGGCTGGTTCCGGGACCGGGGCGCCGGCGCCGGATGAGGTCCAGCCGCCGCCCGAGGGGGTTGCGGGAGTAGCGGCGGTGGAGGGGGAGAGCGGAAAGTTCGTGTACACGAACGGCGAGGCCGGCGGGGCGTCGAGAGCAGCGAAGCGCATGAACGACCCCGGGAGGATGGGGTTGTACGGAGAGTCGGTCGTCCAGTAGAGATAGCCGTGGCTATAATCAGCCCAAGCAGGATCGTCGAGGATCAGGAACGGCGACCCGTCTGGCAGAGAGACACGGTAGTACTCTCCCGATGCATACGGCCCGATATTCGCCAGGGCCGCGTACCAGCCCGAGTTGTCCATGGGAATTGGCTCCCCCGCCGGTTCAGCGGCGCCGATGAGCACCGAATACACTTCGTACGTCGAGGAGGCTGGATTGAAAACCGTAAAGAGGAGA
The DNA here is from genome assembly GCA_015488275.1 of Deltaproteobacteria bacterium. Classification (GTDB taxonomy): domain Bacteria; phylum Desulfobacterota; class Desulfobulbia; order Desulfobulbales; family S012-135; genus S012-135. Next base: position 8,378 of record WFOD01000203.1, on the reverse strand, counting down.
TCCGGCGGGAAGCCGCCGCCGATGTTCGTGGCCTGCTCTATAACCGAGACGTCGGTGCCGCCTCCGGGAAAGACGACGGTGGCTGCGCTCGCGAGGGCCGCCGGAGCGGCGACCAAGCACAAGGTTGCCAGGGACGCGATGATACGGGTGCTTATTCTGACCATACGGCACCTCCTTGTGGTGTTTCCGGTTCCGTGATGATGCAGGGAAGGCCCAAGATCAAGCGTCACGCTACACCAATACAAGAATTGTGCCAACAAAAACAAAAAAATTAGACACAAAAAAAGTGTTTTAATATCAAAGAAGTAGAGATGTAAAAACAAAAAAATACCCGCACCGATCACTGCGCTGCTATCCAGTTTTCCGGAAAGTCTTGCGCCCTGAAGGCCGGGAGGAAGCCCATCTCGGCGTCATACAAGGTTTTTTGGGATATGTTCTGCACAGCGGAAGATTCCAGAGTTGCGGAAGCTCCGGAAAGGTGAACGGCGGGAGGGCAAAGGCCTGGGAGCAGCGGCTGGTCTCCCTGGGCGACCTGTCACGAACGTCCCGCCACCAGCCGCGAAAAACGACTAGAAAGGGAGAGCGATTCCTGGTAAGAAAGAGCATCCGTGGGCAGCCGCTCCCAAGCGGAGTGCGCGCGGCTTCCTCTGGGATGCAGCCGGCCCATCCGTTCTCCGCGTTTATCCCGGCCCCTGGCCAAGAGCGCGGATGCACAAGACCAACCCCAAAAACCAAACGAAAACGACGTAACGACAATGGCGCTCATCGTGCAAAAGTTCGGCGGCACTTCGGTGGCCACCCCTGACAAGATCAAGGCGGTTGCCCGTCGGGTGCTCGGCTACAAACAACAAGGCCACCAGATGGTGGTCGTGCTCTCGGCAATGGCGGGCGAGACCAACAAACTCGTGGATTTCGCCAACCAAATGCAGGAGATCCCAGACCAGCGGGAGATGGATGTACTGCTCTCCAGCGGCGAGCAGGTCACCGTATCCCTGTTCGCAATGGCGGTCAAGGAGGCCGGCTTCAACGCGGTTTCCCTGCTCGGCGACCAGGTGCGGATCCTTACCGACGACCTGCACACCAAGGCGCGGATCAAGAAGGTGGAGACCGAGACGATCCGCAGGGCCCTTGCCGAAGACAAAGTAGTGGTGGTGGCCGGATTCCAAGGCGTGACCGAAACAGGGGAGATCACCACCTTGGGCCGCGGCGGCTCGGACACCACGGCCGTGGCCCTGGCCGCCGCCCTGGAGGCGGACCAGTGCGAGATCTTCACCGATGTGGACGGCGTGTACACCACCGACCCGAATATCTACGGAAAAGCACGCAAAATTAAAAAGATAAGCTACGATGAGATGCTCGAGCTCGCCAGCCTCGGGGCCAAGGTGCTCGACATCCGCTCCGTTGGCCTGGCCAAACGGTACAACGTTCCCGTCCACGTCCGCTCCACCTTTACCGACGAAGAGGGCACCTGGGTTGTCAAGGAGGATAAGTCGATGGAATCCATGCTCGTTTCCGGCGTTACCTATAACAAGAACGAGGCGCGCATCACCTTAAGCAAGGTACAGGACACCCCCGGCATTGCTTCGCGTATCTTCACCCCCATTTCCGACGCCGGGATCAACGTGGATATGATCATCCAGAACACCCGCGCCGGCGACCTCACCGATCTTACCTTCACCGTGCCCCGTTCGGATTTCAAGCGGGCCATGCAGATCGTGGAAAAGATCGGCTCGGAGATCGGCGCCGAGCGGGTCACCGGCTCGGACGACATCGCCAAGGTCTCCATCGTGGGCGTGGGAATGCGCAACCATTCGGGCGTGGCCACCACCATGTTCCACACCCTGGCCCGGGAGGGGATCAACATCCTCATGATCTCCACCTCAGAGATCAAGATCTCCTGCATCGTTGAGGAGAAGTACACCGAGCTGGCGATCCGGGCGCTGCACGACGCCTTTGCCCTGGACCAAGAACCGGTTGAGGAAGAGCTGTAATCCCTTTTTCGAGGCCCTGATCATGGAGCGCATCCTCATCTACGATACCACTCTGCGGGACGGCACCCAGGCCGAGGATTTCAACTTGTCGCTGACCGACAAGGTGAAGATCGCCCTCAAGCTGGACCGGTTGGGTATCGACTATATCGAAGGCGGCTGGCCTGGCTCCAATCCCAAAGACGCGGAGTTTTTCAACGAGATCAAGAACCAGCCGCTCAAGCATGGCCGGATCGCCGCCTTTGGCTCCACCCGCAATCCCAAAAAGAGCGCGGACAGCGATCCCAATCTGAACGCCCTGGTGGCCTCGGGCGCACCGGTGATCACCATCTTTGGCAAGACCTGGGACGTCCACGTGACCGACGCCCTGAGGATCGGGCTCAGCGACAACCTGGCGTTGATCGAGGAATCGCTGCGCTTTCTGCGGCCGCACGTGCAGGAGCTTTTCTACGACGCCGAGCACTTCTTCGATGGATACAAACGTAATCCCGAGTACGCGCTGGCCACCCTGGAGCGGGCCGTGGCCGGCGGCGCCGACTGCCTGGTCCTGTGCGACACCAACGGCGGCACCCTGCCGCACGAAATACCGCCCATCATGGCCGAGGTCAAAAAAATGGCCGAGCGCTCCGGGTTTGCCGGCGTCATCGGCATCCACGCCCACAACGACTCGGAGTGCGCTGTGGCCAACTCCCTGGTGGCGGTGACCGAGGGCGCCCGCCAGGTACAGGGCACGATGAACGGTTTTGGCGAGCGGTGCGGCAATGCCAACCTCACCTCGATCATGCCGGCCTTGGCCCTCAAGATGGGATATGCCTTCACCGCTGCCGAGCGGTTGGACCGCCTTACGGAAACGGCCAGGTTTGTGAGCGAAATCGCCAACATCGCCCACAACAAGTACCAGCCCTACGTTGGCATGGCCGCCTTTGCCCACAAAGGAGGCGTGCATGTGAGCGCGGTGCAGCGCAACCCGCTCACCTACGAACATATCCAGCCGGAGACCGTGGGCAACTCGCGCCGCATCCTGATCTCGGATCTCGCCGGCCGGAGCAACGTGCTGCACAAGGCGGAGAAGTTTGGCTTGCGCCTGGCGCCCGACGATCCGCTCCTCACCAGCATCTTGAAAAAACTCAAGGAGCTCGAGAACCAGGGTTTCCAGTACGAGGGGGCCGAGGCCTCCTTTGAGCTGCTCATGCGGCGGGTGATGGGCGCGGCGCGCCAGTACTTCACCCTGGAGAGCTTTCGGGTGATCGACCAGAAAAACGATATGGACCACCCCCCCCAGGCCGAGGCGACCATCCGGTTGGAGGTGGGAGGCGAGGCGGTGCACACCGCGGCCCTGGGCAATGGCCCGGTCAATGCCCTGGACAACGCCCTGCGCAAGGCGCTGACCCGGTTCTACCCCTGCCTGGAGGAGATGTGGCTGAGCGACTACAAGGTGAGGGTCCTGGCGTCGGACCACGGCACCGGCGCTGGAGTGCGGGTGCTCATCGAATCCAGTGACCACAACGGCCAGTGGAGCACGGTGGGGGTGTCGCACGACATCATTGAGGCGAGCTGGCAGGCCCTCGTGGACGCGGTGACCTACAAGTTGATGAAAGACGAGTGCGCCCGCAAGGAGAATCACAGCAGCGGATAGCGGCGACAGAGGATGGTGCCGCCCGCCCGTCTCCTGCCAGCAGCCGCGGCCAGGTGGTCGCCCTTCTTTTCCTGGCCGGGATGCTGACCTTGGCTGGCGTGGCGGAGCGCTCTGGCGGCTGGCCCGTGCTAACGGGTCACAGGGGCGCTCCTTCGTCTGCCGAGGTCGCAACCGCACGCACCCGCCTTCCCGATCTCCTCGCCTTTCGCCCGGTATCCATCAACCGCGCCACCGCCGCCGAGTTGATGGCGGCGCCCGGCATCGGTCCGGTGCTGGCGGCGCGCATCATCGCCGCCCGCGGCCAACGGGGCGGCTTTTCTTCTCTCGCGGAAGTTGCGGCTGTGCCCGGCATCGGCCGCGCCAAGCTGGCCGCCCTCGGCCAGCTGTTCACCGCGCCATGACGAACTGGCGCATATCCTCCCGGATCTTGAGATACCGTTCCACGCTCACCCCTGCGCCCAGGGCGACCTTCCGGGCCATCTCCTCGGTGAGAAAGTCGCCGGGGCCGTGCGCGTCGGCGCAGACCACCAGGCCAGCGCCAGAGGCCTGGGCCAGACGGGCCACGTGACCGTTGGTCAAGCAATGGCCCTTGCGGCCGGAAAGCTCGAGAAACACCCCCTTTTGCGCCGCCAGGGCCGCCTCCTCCTCGGTAATAAATCCCGGATGGGCCAGGATATCCACCCCCGCCTCAATGGCGGCCCGGTTGGTGCCAGGCCGCACCGGCTCGACAACGGTCTCGCCGTGCGCCACCACCACCAAGGCGCCGAGTTCGCGGGCCCGCGCCACCAGGGACGCGAAAAGGGGAGGGGGGACATGGGTCAACTCGATGCCGGGCACCAAGCGGGTGGAGGTATGGCGGTTGAGTTCCTCGGCTGCGGCCACGATCCTCGGAACGATGAAATCGAGGTTGGACGGATCGGCGTGGTCGGTTATGGCGACGGCCTCGTAGCCGAGCACCTCCACCCGCCGGACATGCTCGGCGGGAACCAGCTCGCCGTCGCTGAACAGGCAGTGGGTATGAAGGTCGATCATGATGGGGAAACCTCTTTGCCGCGTAGAGAATGGGGGCAGGCCTCTTCGATACGCACGGAAACGAACTCGCCTGGCCGCAACCCGCTGCGGTCAGGGGTGAAGTTGACGATCTGATTGCCCGCCGTCCGGCCGCTGGCCTGGCCCGGCCCCCGCCCTTCGCCCTCGACCATGACTTCAACCTGCTGGCCAACGTACTCGCGCAGACGGGCGAGGGCGATCTCTTCCTGCCGCTTCTGGAGCACGGCCAGGCGGCGGGTCTTTTCCTCCTCCGCCACCTTGTCGGCGAACCGGCTGGCCGGGGCGTTGGGGCGGTCAGAGTACTTGAAGGAAAAGGCGCCGTGAAAACGCACCTCGTCCAGGAGCCGCATGGTGGCGGCAAAGTCCTCTTCCGTTTCGCCGGGGAACCCCACGATGACGTCCGTGGTGATGACGATATCCGGCACCGCCTGCCGCAACGCGGCCACCCGCTCCAGATAGCGGGCCGCCGTGTACTTGCGGTTCATCCGGGCCAGCACCCGATCGGAACCGGACTGGACCGGCAGGTGGATGTGGGGGCACAGCTCGGGCACCTCGGCGAAACAGGCCACCAGTTCGTCGGACAAGTCCTTGGGATGGGAGGTGGTGAACCGGATGCGCCGGATGCCCGGAACCTCGGCCAGCATCCGGATGAGGGCGGCAAAGGAGCAGGCGTCCTCCCGGTCCTGGCCGTAGGAGTTGACGTTCTGGCCAAGGAGGGTGATTTCCCGCACGCCGCCGCCGGCCAGGTGGCGCACCTCGGCGAGGACATCGGCCGGAGGCCGGCTGATCTCCCGGCCGCGGGTATAGGGAACCACGCAGTAGGTACAGAAGTTGTTGCACCCCTGCATGATGGTGACGAACCGTTTGTGCGGATGGCCGCGGCGCAGGTCGGGCAGCAGGGTAGGGATGGCGAAGTCCGGCCGCAGTTCGGTGGCCACCCGCCGCTGGCGCCGCCGGGCCTGGTCCACCAGCTCGGGCAGCCGGTAGATCTCCTGCGGCCCGACCACCACGTCCACATAGGGCATCCGGCTGCGGATCGCCCCCCCTTGCTGCTGGGCCACGCATCCTGCCACCACGACCACCACCTCGGGACGCCGCTCCTTGATGCGGCGCAAGCGGCCCAGCAGGGAAAAGGCCTTTTGTTCCGCCTTTTCCCGGATCGTGCAGGTGTTGACCACCACCACGTCGGCGGCCTCCAGGCTGCCGGCGACTTCATGCTCCGCAGCCAAAAGCTGGGCCATGATCTCCGAGTCGCGCTCGTTCATCTGGCAGCCAAAGGTTTCGATATAGGCGGTTGGCATAACGTGCTTCGCACCTTATGAGTTTTGGTAATGGGTCGCGACAGGAAAAGACGTATTGTACCCAGCCAGCAACAAAAACTCAAACCGAAAGCGTGGTGTCCAGGCCGCCCACCAGTTCCCGATAACGGTCGAGCACCGGCTCGACGCACTCGTCGAGAAACTCCTCGGTTTGCTGCTCGGCCCGGCCGGCAAAGGCGCGGAAGTCGGCCACCATGCCGGTCAGCTCCTCCAGGGTGAAGGGGACCGCCGGATCAGCGGCCAGCCGCTGCAAGAGGTCGTTGTCCCCGCCCTCAAGCTTGACCTTGTTGCCCGCGGCCACTGAATGGACCTTGATCACCTCGTGCATCTCCTGGCGGGACTTGCCCCGCTCGACCGCGGCCATCAGGATCTTCTCCGTGGCCATAAAGGGAAGTTCCTGCATGAGATGGCGCTCGATTTGTTTCGGATAGACAACCATTTTTTCGGTAATATTGGCGTAAAGCCGCAAGATGGCGTCGGTGAGAAGAAAGGCCTGGGGGATGTCCATCCGGCGGATGGCCGAGTCGTCCAGGGTGCGTTCGAACCACTGGTTGGCATAGGTGGCGGCAAAGTTTGCTGGCAGGCCCATGAGTTTGCGGGCCAAGCCGGTCATCCGCTCGCTGCGCATGGGATTGCGTTTGTAGGCCATAGCCGATGAACCGGTCTGATGCTTGGCGAACGGCTCTTCCTGCACCTTGAGGTTGGAGAGCAGCCGAAGGTCCACGGCGAACTTGTGGGCCGAGGCGCCGATGCCGGCCAAGGTCTCGGCAAGCTTCATGTCGAGCTTGCGCGGATAGGTCTGGCCCGTGACCGGAAAAACCTCGGAAAATCCTAATTTTTTTGCAACCAACCTATCGAGTTCACGAACTTTTTTGTGGTCGCCGCCAAAAAGCTCCAAAAAGGTGGCCTGGGTGCCCACCGTGCCCTTGGCCCCGCGGGCCCGGATCTCGCCCTGGAGGCGCTCCACGTAGCGCAGGTCCATAAGCAAATCCTGGAGATAGAGGGTGTTGCGCTTGCCAACCGTGGTGGGCTGGGCCGGTTGGTAGTGGGTGTATCCCAGGGTGACCAGGGCCTTGTGCTCGCGGCAGAACCGGGCCAGGTTGGCGATCACGTTCACCAGGCCGCGGAGCACGAGGTCCAGGGCCTTTTTCTGGATGATGAGGTCGGTGTTGCAGACCACGAACTGGGAGGTGGCGCCCAGATGGATGATGGGCGCCGCGGTCGGGCACTGGAGACCAAAAGCGTGCACATGGGCCATGACGTCGTGGCGGATCTCTTTTTCCTTGGCCGCAGCGACCTCGAAGTTCACGTCGTCGAGATGGGCCCGCATTTCGTCGAGCATGGCAGGGGTGATGAGATCGGTGAGCCCCAGTTCGTACTGGGCCTCGGCCAGGGCCAGCCAGCAGCGGCGCCAGGTGGAGAAGCGCATCTGGTCGGAAAAGAGTTCCTGCATCGCGCGGCTGGTGTACCGGCTGACCAAGGGTTCTTGATAGATTTCTCGGTTATGGCTCATGGTTGCTGTTCTCCTGGATGTGTTCGTCGTGTCGGCTAAGGAAAGATATGCGGTGCTAGCCGGCGCTGGCCGCGCCTGCTGTGGTTATGTCGCATAATGTATATTATGTTAAATTGTAGGGACGGACAAAATATCAGGGCGATGAGGAGCGAAACAAATCCATGATATGGGCCTGCCAGCGCTCGCTCCCCTGCCAGTAGTTGGGCCGCAAGTGGAACAGCATGTCGGCTGGTCCACTTGCGGCCTTTTCGTACAGATGGGCCTGGCCAAAGCCAATGCACACCAGGGACCGGCCGCCGGTCTGCCAGCGGCAGCGCAGGTGACGCTCCTTGAGCACCCGCGCCTCGGCAAACCGCACCCCGCAACTGGCGAACAACGGCTCCGGATTGCCAACGCCAAACGGCGCCAGCAGCCGGTACTGATCGAGAAACTCCGGCTGGCCGAGTTCCCGGCCATCGAGCACGAGATCAACCTCGAGCGCGGCCTCCTCGCCGATCCCGGCCGCGCGCACCACCTCCTGAAAGCGGTTCCGGAACTCGTCGATCCGCTCGGCGGCCAGGGCCAGCCCTGCCGCCTGCTCGTGACCGCCAAAACGCAAAAGCAGATCCCGGCAGCCCGCAAGCGCCCGGTACAGGTTAAACCCCGGCACCGACCGGGCCGATCCCCGCACCGGCTCGCCGGTCTCCTCCGGCAGGCTCAAAACCACGGCCGGCTGGCCGAACCGCTCGACCAACCGCGAGGCGACGATACCGAGCACTCCTTGGTGCCATCCTGTTCCCGCAACCACCACGGCGGCGGCCGGATCGCTCACCTGGCGCACCGCCTCCGCCACCACCGCCTCGGTGGTCTGCCGCCGCTCCTGGTTCTGGTCC